>JAGZZN010000003.1 GCA_018377375.1 Streptococcus parasanguinis | reverse complement strand
CTATAAGCCAAAATATAGTAAAGAAATAAAATTAATGTCCCAAATATGGGAGATCTCAGCCTGAGTTTTAGTTTTAGAATATAATGTTGCTATCATAGATTAAGAGGTGAAAAATATGAACCAGATTACGAAACAATATAAATTACTATATTTCTTGATTATTTTATTAAGTTTGACAAGTGCTCTTTTAATGACATTCTTCTCTCTGCAATTAGGAAGAATACTTGATAGTATATCTAATTCAAATAGTGGATTACTCTTTCATATCACTATTTCTGTAGGTTCGATTTTACTGTGGTTCTTGATTTCTTGTTTCTATTCCTATTTTAAAAACCAATATGTAAAAAAAGTTATTTTAGATCTAAAAAGGCGTCTCTTATTACATTATTTATCGCGTGAATTTAATCAAATTGACAACCGTAACCATTCAGATTTCTTAAATAATATCACCAAAAACAGTGACCTTATTCAAGAAAATTTATTAATCCCTAGAATCTCTCTAATCTCAAATTTAGGGAGCCTTATCATGAGTGTGGTTGCTATTATTTATATAGAATGGCGATTAGCATTAGTCTTTCTTTTATTGTCGAGTATAACGGTTTTCCTATCACAAATTCCTGGAAAGTTAATGACTAAAGCAACTAATAATTATTCTCTACAAAATAATCACTATTTATCAAACATGACAAACTTTATTGATGGTTTTGAACAAATTAAGTTATTAAATATTCAAAGCCGGACCCAAGAAAAAATTCAGGGAATCAGTTTAGAATTTGAAGAGTCCAGAAAAACATATCAATTCTTAAAAGACTTAGCTTCAACTACTGGAATTTTACTAAGTTTTGGCTCTCAACTATCCTGTATGGTCGCTGGTATCTTTTTTGTAAGAAATAACTTACTGACTATTGGATTACTCGTAGCAAGTATTCAATTATTAAACGGTGTTTTTGCTCCATTACAATCTATTCTTTACAATAAAAATTTAATCAGCAGTAGCAAGTCCATTATTGATAATATCCAAGAAAATCTATATGAGACAAATCATGAAATTTTCCATAAAACAAGGACAATTGATTGTGATAACATTTCGACCATTTCTATTAGCCAATTACATTATGAAATTGAAAATAAAATATTATTTGATCATTTTTCCTATGAATTTAAAAAAGGCAAACGCTATGCGATTATAGGTGCTTCAGGAGCTGGGAAAACAACTTTAGTAAAATTAATACTAAACTATTATTCCAAAAATCTTTATGATGGGGAAATAAAAATCAACGGAAAACAGAATATTGATATTCCCTCAGAGGAGTTATATAAAGATATTGCATTTGTGCAAAAAAATGATTTTCTGATTGAAGGAAATATCCTAGAGAATATCAAACTGTCCAGAAACCTTTATTTAACTGAAAAATTAAGAAAAGCCTTAGGATTTAATGAAGACTTCCTTAATAAGAGTCTATCTCAATCAAATCAAACCATTTCAGAAGGAGAAAAGCAACGAATTGATTTAGCTAGGTTTTTAGCCAAACCATATTCTGTATATATTTTTGACGAACCTACAAGCAACCTTGATCCAATAAAAGCCAAAGCAATGATGGACTACATTCTATCCATTAAAGATGCAATTGTTATTGTCATTACTCATGATCAAAATCCAGAAATATTGGAAGAGTTTGATCACGTTATTACCCTATAGATAAATGGCCTAGTCTACTAAATGAATGATGTGTTTCTCAAAGTATTCTTTGTAATTTTTGTAGATTGTTTTATTGAAGAGTTCGAAAATTTTTAAAGCTTCTTCGATTTTTAAAAGTGATTTTTGATTATGATAGAATTTCAGTTCCAAATATCCATCTAAATACAGCAAAATAGTTTGTTCAAAAAAATCTGTGGAATCCGCTAATATATTCTTCGTAGCCTGTTTTAAAAATAAAGATTCCTCATATAAGTCGTTCTCAATCATTATAATCAAAGAATTGAGAAGTAGTTGAATGAGAGATTGTCTATTTTTAGGTATAGAGCTATACAACTTCCCTTTTTTGAGCGCCTCTTTGGCATATCTAAATAATAAATCTGGAGATAGAACACGACAGCAATTTCCAAGGATGAGCGTTTCGTAATAACCCCAGTTTTCAACAGAAAATAAATAGTTTGTAAGATAAGAGGCGTCTTGACGACTCAATTGATGATTCTTATCCATTCCCGAAACAATACTTTCAATGAAAATAGCATTTAATTTATGGTAATGAGAATTTGTCCTATGAAAAAGTTCTATTTCTTTCTCTACCATATCTAGTAATGCTTGAGAATCTTCATTATATGCGGCCTGTTTAATAGAAGCTATTAAGGTATTAAAATCCGAAGGTTGATAATGATTACAGATAAGCAGAAATTCCTCTAGTGTTACTCCTATTCTTTCAAGAAGATACAATAACTTAAAGACAGAAATCTCTGTTTCTCCTAATTCAAATCTAGATATTTGAGATTTTGAAATTTCAGCACCTGCTAATGAAGAAATAGAAATCCCCTTTTCTTCTCTTATTTTCCTATAAGTTTCACCTAAAATCATACTTATCTCCATTCCATATCGAAAAGTTATTAAGGTATAGCAAACACTACTTCCGTTAAGCTTACTCTTGTTTGAGAGTATCATTATTAGTAATTTATAGCAATCATTTTTGATAATTTCAATATATAACTTCCTAAAGTTTTAGTCTTTGGATAAAAACTTACTTATACTATATCATATCTAAAAAGCAGTAGAAATGAAAATCATAAAAAATCATCTCTACTGGTTTTACTGTTAAGTCTTAATTAGATGAAACTTAGTCGGCTTATTTGAACAAGTTGACTTTAAATTAGAACAAATCATCAAACAAACTCAACTGGTTATCCTCTGGCATATTGCCGAGAATGCCCATCTCATCCATTTTTTCAACCAGGGTTGAAGATACACCGCCGCGCTTGCGGAGCTCGGTCTTAGATAGGAATTCTCCTTCTTCACGCGCCCGCACGATCTGCTTGGCAACGTTCTCTCCCAGACCATCCATAGCGACAAATGGTGGAATGAGGGTGTTCCCATCTATCAAGAATTCTGTCGCCTGACTGCGATAGAGGTCTAGCTTGCCAAACTTGAAGCCGCGCTCCCACATCTCATTGACAATCTCAAGAGTAGTGTAGAGGTCGATCTCCACATTGGAAGCTTCGTTGTTCTTGCGTTTCTCAGCAATCTCCTTCATCCGAGCTTTCACGGCCTCAAGGCCTGCCCCCATGGTTTTGATGTCAAAGGCCTTGGCCCGAATCGAGAAGTAAGCACAGTAGTAATAGAGTGGATGATGCACCTTAAAGTAGGCCACACGAAGGGCCATCATAACATAGGCCGCCGCATGGGCTTTAGGGAACATGTACTTGATCTTACCACAGGACTCGATGTACCATTCAGGGACATTGTTTTCCTTCATGGCTTGGATGTAGCCATTGCGCTCTTCTTCTGAGATTTTGAGCCACATACCTTTCCGCACGCGCTCCATGATGGTAAAGGCCATCTTAGGCTTGAGACCCGCGTGCATGAGGTAAACCATGATGTCGTCCCGACACCCGATAACGGTCGATAGATCGGCAATGCCCGCCTTGATCAAGTCTTGGGCATTTCCCAACCACACATCGGTACCGTGAGACAGACCAGAGAGCTGAAGTAACTCCGCGAAAGTCGTCGGATGGGTCTCTTCGACCATGCCCCGAACAAAGTTGGTCCCAAACTCTGGAATCCCCAGCATCCCTGTCGGCGTTCCAATCTGCTCGGCTGTCACCCCTAGCACTTCTGTCCCAGAAAAGAGGGCCATAACCCCTGGATCATCCATAGGGATATCATTTGGATCAATGCCTGACAAGTCTTGGAGCTTCCGAATCATGGTCGGATCATCATGTCCCAGGACATCGAGCTTGAGGACGTTCTCATCGATATCGTGGAAGTTAAAGTGAGTAGTCTGCCATTCAGCGGTCACATCATCTGCCGGATACTGAACCGGAGTAAAGTCATAGACATCCATATAGTTTGGAATAACAACGATTCCTCCCGGGTGCTGACCGGTCGTCCGTTTGACCCCAGCTGCGCCAAGAGCCAAGCGCTCGACCTCGGCATCCCGGTAGTACTTGCCATAGTCCCGCTCATAACCCTTGACAAAGCCGTAGGCAGTCTTAGCTGCGACCGTACCTACCGTTCCTGCCCGGAAGGCATATTCTTCCCCAAAGATATCGCGGACATCCAAGTGGGCGCTTGGCTGATCTTCTCCAGAGAAGTTCAAATCGATATCGGGTACCTTATCCCCATCGAAACCAAGGAAGGTTTCGAAAGGAATATCCTGCCCGTTTTTGCTGAGCTTATGACCACAGTTTGGACAATCCTTGTCCGGCATATCAAAACCAGATCCATAAGAACCGTCTGTGATGAATTCACTATACTGGCACTGGCTGCAAACATAGTGAGGCGAAAGCGGATTGACCTCGGTGATCCCAATCATGGTCGCGACAAAGCTGGATCCGACAGATCCACGAGATCCAACCAGGTAGCCCCGCTCATTGGAACAGTGCACCAGCATTTGCGATGCTAGATAAATCACGGCAAATCCATTCCCCAAGATAGAGGTTAGTTCCTTTTCAATCCGCAGATCGACAATATCAGGGAGCGGATTACCATAAATCTCAAAGGCTCGCTTATAGGTCAATTCCGCAACCGTTTCTTCGGCCTTGTCGATAAATGGCGTATAGAGGTCCCCCTTGACCACTTCGACCGGCTCAAAGGTCTCTGCGAGTGCATTGGTGTTTTCAATAACAATCTTGCGCGCCAAGTCTTCTCCCAAAAAGGCAAATTCGTCCAGCATTTCATTGGTAGTTCTGAAATGCGCTTTTGGCAGAGGCGCTGGCTGGGCATCTTCTCCGTGCCCAATGGTCCGGTTGATCATGGCCCCTTGACCGAGACTACGGACAATGATCTCCCGATAGATCTCATCTTCCGGCTCCAGATAGTGGACATTTCCTGTCGCAAGAACGGGCTTGCCGAGACGATCCCCCACTTCGATCAAGCTCTTGATAATGGTCTGGAGCTCGTCCATGTCCTTGACCTGCTCCTTGGCAATGAGGGGCGCATAGATAGCCGGTGGCATAACCTCGATAAAGTCGTAGTACTTAGCCACTTCGACTGCCGCATCCACACCTTGCGACATGACCGCATCAAAGACTTCCCCTTCTGAGCAGGCCGATCCGAGGATCAAGCCCTCGCGGTGGGCGTCCAGCACAGTCTTGGGAATCCGAGGGACTCCTTCGAAATACTTGGTCCCAGAAAGTGAGACCAGTTTAAACATGTTCTTAAGGCCGGTCTGATTCTTGACATAAAGAGTCGCATGCTTGACTCGAGCCTTCTTATAAGAATTTTCATCGATCAAATCGATATTCAGATCCTTGAGATTGGTCACCCCGTGCTTTTCAGCGACATCTTTGATGAAGATAAAGAGCAGGCGCCCCGTCGCTTCCGCATCGTAGTTGGCCATGTGGTGATGCTCCAAGCCTACCCCAAAGCGCTTGGTCAATGGCCCCAAACCATGCCGTTTAAAATCTGGATAGAGGTTGCGGGCGAATTCCAGGGTATCGATGACCGGTTGAGTGATCTTGGGAAGACCATGACGCTCATAGTTGGCATTCATGAAGCCCACGTCAAAGGTGGCATTGTGGGCAACGAGAACCGTTCCCTCACAGAAGGCCTGAAACTCCTTCAAGACCTGTACCAAGGGCTTAGCCCCCCGAACATGCTCGTTGGTGATCCCTGTCAATTGGGTCGTAAAGGCGGACAGAGGATGGCCCGGATCGATAAATTCGTCAAATTCCTCAATGACATTGCCCTTGTACATCTTAGAAGCAGCGACCTGAATCAAGTCATTGTAGATGGCTGACAGTCCTGTCGTTTCCACGTCAAAGACCACATAAGTCGCTTCATTGAGGTCCAGATCCACCTCGTTATAGGTGATGGGCACCTTATCTTCTACGATATTGGCTTCCATCCCATAGATCAGCTGGATCCCAGCCTTCTTGGCTGCTTTAAAGCCATGCGGGAAACTCTGCACATTGCCATGGTCAGTGATAGCCACCGCCTTATGCCCCCACTCAGCTGCCTTGGCGATCAGCTCTTCGACTTCCGGCAGGGCATCCATAGTCGACATATTGGTATGCGCGTGGAATTCCACCCGGCGCTCACCCTCTGGCATCAGGTCTTTGCGGGCATAATGGACGACTTCCTGGATGTCTTGGACATTCATGGTCAAGTCGCGCGTGAAATTGTTCATTTCGATATTTCCCCGCACCCGTAGCCAGCTGTTCTTCTTGATCATGTCAAACTTCTGGGCTTCTTCCTCATTTTTGACCCATTTCTGAAGGGAAAAACTCGAGGTATAGTCGGTCATCTTAAAGCTGATCAAGACCCGACCAGTCCGCGTCACCTTGTGCTCCACGTCAAAGACCACACCCTCAAAGACAATCCGGTTCTCTTCTGTCGTGATATCGATCATCGGAGTGATCTCAGCCTTGTCTAGCTTAGGTTTAGCTGCAGCTTTCTTAGCTTTGAAGTCAAAAACTGGCTTTTCTTCAACAGCTGGTGGCGGAGCCAGCTGGGCCAAGGATTCCATAGCCCTCAAGGTCTCTTCATTGGCTGCTTGGAAGATCTTTTCATTTTCCTCCTCAAAGCGCGCCACTTCTTGCTCTGTCAACTCCTCATCAGACTCCACTCGACAGGTGAAATGCGGAAAACCAAAGGCTTCCAACTGCTTGGCAAGGTTAGGCAAATGGTTCTTACGAAAATGCTCCGTATCAACCGAAGAAGGCCCAGAGATGATCAATTCTTGCCCTTCCGCACGCACCTGCAAGTCTTGGTAGAGCCCCTTAAAGCCTTGACTAGCGCAAGGCCCTTCCTCAAAGACCTCCCGGTAGTAGGCCTGCAATAAATCCTCAGAAAAGTCCGGATTCGCCACTTGGATGGTAAAGGTCGCTTGGTTTCCTGTCTTTGAAAATTCATCCTTCAAGCGCTGGCGCAATTCCTTAAACAAAGCAATCGGCAAAACTTCCGCAAAGGCAAAGCGGAACTCCCAAACCCGACTAACCTTGTGCACCACGACTTCTTGAATCTCCGCATGCAAAAAGGCACTGGAAGATCGCATCTCCAGCGGCATATCCAGCTGATCCATTAAAATTTCAAAGGTGTTGGACATTGTTTCTCCCTTGATCTTGATTCTTTTGCTCGCTTTTGAGCGGCCCGACTCTATGCAAAAACAGACCATTCAAAAACATTCGTAACCCTTATTTTATCACAATTTAAGGATTAATTCGAGGGAGAAGTGAAGACGAAAAAACCACCGATAGGACGGTGATTTCTCTTCATCATTTATTCAGTTAGGGCTGATCCATTATTTATACTTCATCCCCATAGTGATGGCCACAACTGCTAAAATAGGCAATAAAATTAACCTCCAGATTCCAATCCATATCTGCCGTTTAAAAAGCCTGTCTAATCCACTATAGCGTTCAACGTAGGATTCTTTTGGACAGGATGGATTATACCAGACCGTCATCTTCGATCCCAGTGGAAAAGCATCTTGAAAAAGATTGCCCTTTGAGACTGTAGAATTGGTGTAGATGGTTATCCTTTGTGCCATCAAATCGATATCGCTAGCCGCTTGATTCGTTTTCCAAGGAAGTGTTACCCGCACTACACGATAATATTTCAAGCTATTTCGATAGGTCTGACCATCCACTCTGTATTCTACAATTGGAGCCGCTACAATTTGTGCCCTCTTATAGCCAACTACCACTCCCTCAACGCTCTTTGACGAGAGGGTCTTAATCCTAACTTCTCTTCTATAAAAATGTCCAAAAAAGAGTACGACAAACAAAGGAAATCCAATAACAGCCACAGCAATGACTAGAAGTATTCTGATATCAGGCATCCCCATCACCTACTTCATCAAAATGTCTGTGATACTCAGACTCATCTTCGTTTCATCTGATATCTTCTCTACGATCGAGCTTTGTTCGCTCGTCAAAGGGAGCAACAAGAGAGTCGCTGATTGAGTCGGTAACTTAGGGTTGTTCGATAGACTATACTGAACTACTTGATCTTGATAAATCAAGTGGCCATCATAACTCCAGCTAATTTTAAAGGTTGCATCACGATCAAGATTTGTTGTCGTTTTGTTGACCAACATAAATACTGCATATTCCTGTTGCTCTACAGTATAGGTATTCCCTGTATAATATACAGTGATATCCCCTTGATCGCCAACTTCCGGATGCTCCTTAACTAACTTCTTACCCAGTTCCATCAAATCTGATGTCTTTCCTTCGAATTGTGGCTCAACTACAAATTTCAAGCCCTTTTCCTCTTTAGCAGACGAGGAGGCTTTTGTAGTTTGCTCCGTATTGCTTGCAGTTGCCTCCTTGGCCTCTTTTTTCAGCTGAGCACAGGCTGTTAACACAAGCACACTCGCCAGCAATACCATCATCTTTTTCATGGATCATTTCCCTTCTTTTATGATCGATTTGAATTAAAAAACATTTTCTACTATCATACCGGAAATTAGTTTGAAGAGCAAGTTCGTCACTAGGTGAAGAGAGTTGAGGATGAAAAAGAGAGAACCGTGATTCTCTCTAAAATCTCTTTTGCTCCGCTTCTTTTTCAGCTAGTTCATTTAAGAGTTGAGCACGCTTCTTTTGAACCACTTCAAGCCTGCACTCTGTCTCACGATACTGCTGTTTTAGTTGCAACTCCTGCTCATCCAAATCCAGAAAGATTTTTCGAGTCGTCGCATCCACATCTTCTAGTAAATCCATGTAAAAGGAGCGATGAGAAGGTGTTACTCCCATCAAGAGTAAATCATTGAGCTGATAAAGAGCATCTCCTTAAGAATACTCAAGATCTTCTCGCAACTGATGGAGCGCTTTTTGATCATCTTGATTGTCCTCCAGTTGAATATCTAGCTTCATCTGGTCCTTGTAAAGCACATAAAACCACTTCTTTTCTTCTGTTCACATAAATAGAGCACATCTATTTTACTTTGAATATAATTATTAATATTTCAATTATGATTCTCTTATTGTCTTATATCATTAATTCTTTTTCTTTCCCGATGTGTCATGATATCAGCGAATCGTGTTGTGATTGGCAAACGGCTATCTTTTGTAACAAATTCTAAAACAAATTCCCGAGTCGTTTCCAGATCAATCCAATTTCCACAAGAAATATAGATTGGTTTGACATCTTGATGAGTCCGTAAAACTTGCCCATAAATTTCACCGTCTTTTGCAATATTTGTATAAGCTCCCTCACGATTTTCAGGGTCAGTATATTGTGCCCCGTCAATATGGTAATAGTTTTTAGCGACGCCAATCGTCGGCTTATTTAAGTAGAAAGAAGCGTGTGTCGCTATCCCCATATTGCGCGGATGCAAATATCCATTTCCATCAAACATATACAAATCTGGTATAACACCTAAAAGTTTTACTGCCTCTAAAATCAAAGGTAACTCTCGAAAAGCTAAATAACTAGGAAGATAAGGAACATGGATTTCGTCAGAGTAACTCACTTCCTCCAACACTTCCATAGTTTTACGGTCGATGACAACGATACATGCAACACCGTATTCCTTATCTCCTTCTTTCCAATAAGCAAGGTCCACTCCTGCCACATATTGGATATCAGAAGGTATGAAACGATTTGTTAAATCAATCTGAGATCTCAAGCGATTTTGTTCTATTTCAAAGTCATGTCTCGTTTTGATAAATCAACACCCCACTTCTTTGCTCTCTCAAAATCTGCCTCAGTCGGTTCTAATTTTTCATCGATAATACGGCCAGCCTCATCGTACTTAATATAAGTTACTCTTGCCCCTAAAACACAATATGTCTGTGATTTTAATGCGCCGTTTTCATAGTATTTCTTTTGAAGCCCATCAGCTGCACCACAATCTTGAGGATTGATGCTTTCAATATTTCCATTAGGATAAAACCATACATTCATTCCATGACGGAACCCATCTTTAATATAACCATAATACTCTAATTTACCATCAGGGTATAAATCATAAGCTAACCCTGTAAATGGAATTTCTTCGCCAGATTCGTTCTCAGAAACAATCTGCTCACAATACCATCCACCCCAATCAAGATCTTCTTCAAAACAAACACCATTTTGAAGCACTTCTTCTTTTGTTAAAATCTTATCTTCCATTACTTACCTCTGAAATCATATCAAAACCATCTAACATATATTGACAATGCGGACAGCGAACAAACATTTCCCCACCTGCATAAGGCATCTTATTTATATAACTCTTTCCTTTATTCGTATGAATGACATTAATCATTAAATCATCCATACTTGCAGTAGGATTAGCCTTCAAAGCCTCATTTACTGCATATACTTCTGCATGGGAAGCAAAGCCTTTTGTTTTTACATACGAATCAATCAAATCCTGACTTGCATTATTAAATCTTTCTTGTAACAATGGATGAAAATCCTCAGGCGGTAGACCGTCAAATTGGTTAATTCCACTATAATATTTCCCTGTAGACTTATCATAAACTGTCGAAAACGCAGGCCCATATTTATTTTTACTTCTAATCGTATCTCTCATCTCCTGATATCGTTTCATTGTTTCTCCACGTAAATTTATACGTTGATGTAATTCTTCAGAAGATATCTGTCCATATTTACTATGCAAATATTTAATGCGAGATTGTTGATCACTATAATTATCATCTATGTTTCTATCCAAAGTAGATGTTTTTTTATCTTGGTGCACCTCACTCACCTCAGGAACATCCAAATCAACCTTCGGCTTAGCTGTTCCAATATGATCAACAGCTTCACCCTTTATAGTAGATAAATCTTTCGATTTTGTCAACACATCAATATCTGGCTTCTTAGATTTTGGAACTGCAGTTGCTGCTCCAGCCACTGCTTCAACTGGTTTAATTTTTGATGTTTCCACATCCACATGAGGTTTAGGAGTCGATGCCAAATCTGCTTTTACAGTTGGTTCTATTTTCAGATCTAATTTAGGATTTTTCTTCTGATGAACAACTGTTGGGTCAATTTTAAGCTTCTTAGAATTTAATCCCGAACTATCGACTTCAATATGCTGTTTCGTAGAATTTGTTGGTATGTCAGGTACGTCAGTAGCATTCGTCTTACCAAATTTCCCGTTTAAGAGGCCTCCAGCTTTCTTTGCAGCGAAACCTTGTGCTTGTCCCATCACCAGATTTCCGATAGCTGCTTTGGTATCCTTACCAGTAGCCATTGCATAAGCCACTTTAGATACATCATTTACATCATCTGCATGCGAGGCAAGTTTTAATAGAGTAGATCCAGCTTTCCCAGCTTTTCTCAATTTCGTTAAATAGGATCCAGCTCCTGCAGACAATACGACTGATGCCGCATCAATTCCGGCCCATACTCTCTCTTCAGTAGAAAGCCGATCTCCTGTGATCATTGTATGACCTGTGGCTGCTGAGTAGCCACTATCTATAGTAAGATAGGCTGTCGAGGCATAAGTGAGAGCCAAAGAGCTTCCACCAGTAAAAGGAGAAAGTGCAACTCCTCCTATAGCTCCTATCCAAGCAAATATCTTGATACCTGTATCAACTTTTTGAAGAGTTTCTCTATGTTCCTCATGGAAACGACTCGCTTTTAGTTTTTGATAGTCCGGAATTTCTTTCGGATACATTAATTCAAGAACTTCCTCAGCACTCTTTCCTTTAATTTGCTTGAGTTGCTCATCTGTCATTTTATCCTTATGCTTCAGAGATTCTTTTACAGCTTCTAGACGTTTACTGTAGACATCTTTTGCCGCCTTAATGGGAGAGGCTTTCCCATCAAGGATTTCCGATAAATTATATGGAACTTCTTTCTTATAATCATGGTACGTAGTAGGAGAGTACGCATTTCCATAAACAGGCCTGTAATCATGTTCAGTCCTTGTTAAATTCTTTGTTTTATATTTTGAATCTGATCCATTTATTTTGTTCAAACCTTCAAGTACTTTATCAATACCAAGTGTAAACTTACTATCAATATTCTGCATAATGTTTTGATGAATTTTCTGAGCACTTTTTAGTATCTTAGAGACTCGTGTTGTAGCTTTATCAAATTCATCACTATTTTTAGTGACATTCAACGCCGCCTCACCAGTTTGTACATAAAGATCTGCCACTCCCTCACTGGTAACAGTATTAGCCACTTCCTCAATATCGTTGATGAGTTGACTCATTGATTTGCTAGATCCACCACTAGGATATCCACCACTGACATAATTGCTATAAGCGTTGGCACTACTAGTAGATCCTCCACCACCAGATTGTAAATTCGAACCAGCTTCAGAAAAGTCGCTTTTATTTGAGTAATACTTGCTCATCTAATTCCCCTTTTCGCTTCCTTCTTTTTCCTGCTCTTTAATATTTTCTTGAATTTGTTGAACGGCTTCTTTCGGGTTGCTATATATATAATCCCTATCTTCTGAAGAGGTATCTGGTGATTCGATCAGTAAGCCAGCTACATAAGTAGCCATAACCTTATCTACATCAACCATTCCATCATAGGTATTCTGAGCATGTTGCCACAACACTTCTGCTAATGTTCCAAATTCTTGTGCCTTTAAAACATAGTTTGTAAAACCATTATTTGCTGAGCGGCCTGCGACTAAATCATGAAACGCCCCTTGAGAAGATAACGATGAGATAGTTGAGCTAATATTACCCAATTTTGCAGTAATTTGACTTGAGTACTCCACTATTGTCATACAGTGATAAATTAATTGTTCCTGATCAGACAAGACTAACTTAATATCTACTCCCATAATTCCCCCTTCACCTTTAATTTCTGAATTAATTGTTTCTTAAACTGCTCACCACTAATAGATCTGCGAGTCTGGTTCTCCATATCATATTCATATAAATATTGGTCACTCCTGTAGTATAGTCTGTCTTGAACATTATGTGACGAATCATTAATTTGAATACGAAGTGCATCATCATTTGGATGATGAAAAACTAGTTTTATATAAGCTTCTGCTTCCCATTCTGAATGCAGATAATCTTTTTTATTAGCGTCTACATTTTGTAGGATCGGATAGAGTGATATTAAAGAGGCTAAGAATATAGCTGTACCCACGCGATCAATTAAAAACTCATTTTCATCATTTTGAATGATAATAATTGCCATCCTATCATACTCATCTACATTAGGAGAATAAAAAAACATTTGATTGACATTACAATGATAATTAGCTTGTGCATACTCATCTAGATAAGCACCATATTGTATGCATTCTTCCGTAGGTGTCCCATCTACAATCAACTCCATATTCGATAGGTCTTCAAAACCCTTTTCTACTATTCTCAATAAAGCTTCTTTTCTAGTTTCACCTTCTTTGACAGGCAATGGAAGAAAAGCAATATCATTTGAATGGTCATTAAACATATGTAGCGCATATATAGCTTCTAAGGTAAACATCATGCTCCGTCAATCTCCTTTATTACTGTTGATGAAGGAATTGAAGAGAGAAGCCCCTCAAGACCGTAAATTGTTGTTTTAAAATCCTGGATATTGTTAAAAAAATCAGTACGGTAAGTTTCAAGAAATGTTCGCAATTCTACGTACTGGTCTTTTGCTTTTCCCTTCCACTCTTTTTCAAGTCCTTTTAGTGAAGTAATCTCAGCATCTATCGAATTAAATAGGTTAGCAATCTCTATCAATTCATTTTCAATTGCTGCTATATTACTATCATCATACTCAACAGTAGAACTTTCATAGGTAGTATCTATAGAGTTAATATTTGTATCCATCTGTTCTTCCTTTCATCACCAAATCCATTCCCAAAAAGGTTTTCCCTTATTATATTTTGATTTATTACTACTGATTGAACTATCTAATGCAGCGATTTTGGCAGTCAAAGTACTATATAAATTTTTATATGAGGTATTTGCATCTCTCACAAAATCCGTGAATTCTTTGATCTTATCTTTATCATTTTGTAGTTTTGTTTTCATAGTTGAAAGATAATGATATCCTTCATTTCCATCAATCTTTTTAATTGCATCTTTACATTCATCAATATATTTCGTAAAGTGTTTTAGTGAAATATCCTGATCAAGTCCATGGTTACTAATAGCATTTTTTACTTTTATATATTTTTTTCTTTCAGCTCTATCACTGTCAATTTGTGCTTTTAAACTTGCATCACTCATTACTTACTCCTTCACTTTCAACCAATTTTGCTGTTTTGCTTTTTCTGCAATATCATGTGCTTTATTAATATCTAAGGATGATTTATCAGAGGTTGAATTTGACTCAATACTTTCTTTAATTTCTTGACCAGTTTTAAATTCATCTTCATCAATAACTGAAGAAGGTGTTGTCGATTTCTCCTTAGGCTCCTCTGCGCTCTCATCTGTTACAGATTCTACATCCCTATTATTACTTATAACCTCTGAACCTATATCTGTTTTTGGGACAGGCCTATAAAACATGAAGAACCCTACAATGACTGTTAAAAGAGCAACAGCAGATATTATAATCCCCTTCTGCATATCTTCCACAGGTATTTCAACACCCTTAATGGATAATTCCTTCCACTCCGGATGTTCTTCCTCAGCTTCTTTCTTTGCTTTAAAAGCAGGTGTAATCAACACCTGATTCATTAAAGTAAGTGCTCCAAGAGTCATCAGTAAAAAAGGAATATGACGTGATTTACTGATAATAACAAGGATCCCTCCTATAATAGCAATCAAGGCAATCATGATATTAATTGTAGTCCAAATTCGCAGTTGTTTTTTCATTTGTAAATAAATTTCTTTTGACATTTTTTCCTCATTTCGTAATCTTCAACTTCGTCTGAGAAGCTGGATAGTGTAAGTATACTTGATCTAATGGTAGAGCTAACTCACGATCAATGCTCGTCCGATTATAGATGGTCTGATCCGATACGTTCATGGCCATCAAAGCGACATCCATTTGGGACTTCAAATATTTGGCTGTACCATTACATGCTGAGATAATGTTCTTTTGCATACTAACTCCAAAATGCAAACCTACATTTAAGTCCTCCTTTCATTAACAGAGCAATATTATTTGTCTCTGCTCCTCATTCAGCTACAAACCAATCCATCTCATGATAAAAGATACATTGTTCAAATTCACTACCATTTTGTCATGCACACTTCATTTGTTAAATATACTTTAGAAGCGAAATTCCACACGAGATAGCTATTCATGACATATCCTTCAGAAAAATGACAATAGATCAATTAAGTACTACTATTATACCGAAAATTAGTTTGATGGTCAAAATAATCACTAGATGGAGAGAGCTTAGAGAGTTAAAAAGAGAGAAATCGTCGTTCTCTCTTAGTGTTAGTTTTTTACAATTTCCTATTGATTATGAAAAGGCGCTTTTCATCACCTCTAATTACTCTGGCAATTCCACCTTCAAACTCATATCTGTATCCTGCAATACCTTCTGAACAGCGACTAGGAAAGCTAGCCCATTATCAGATGGAGAATATTGGAAAGTGATATGAATGACCTTTTTGTCAAAATTATCTCCATATCGTTCCAAATACTGTTTGCTTTCCAAAAAATAGATATAGTTGTTGAGTTTTTCTTGGAGCATCTCCAGGTGAACTCCTTCTATTTCCTCCTGCCAGTTAAGAGGATCTACAAGAAGAAGTTCTAAATGATTGTCTACCGTTCCAATTGCATCAAGTTCTGTTGGCTTTAACTCCAAAGAGACTGCTTGTCTTACTAATTCATTAAATTCATCAACAGAAAAAAATTGCTTACTGTGCTCAGAGTTTTTTAAAATAACAGATGGATTATTTTCAATGAAGAGCTTAGTAGATTCATCTTTTGTATATTGATTTTTAGATTTCCAGAAACCATGATGAGCATAATTCATCAACTCTTGACCAGTATGCTCACCTGCCAAATAACTGTCCACTGCTTCTTTCGGGATTTCTTTAACAACTTCTGGCATAGTAATATTAAACGTTGGATAACGCAAGAAATATTTATCTCCATCTTGACAAATTTCTAACACATCTTTTTCACTCACATAAATAGTTTCCATTTTCATCTCCTTCGTCGCTTACCAAATATCAACTAGAGTTACCTTATCTTTTGGAACCGGATCAATTACTGCCTCAGGAACTCCTCCTGGGTATGTTTTTCCTCCTGGACGCCACTGTGGATTTTCGCGTGAACCAGCTTCATTTCCGTCGGGAATTCTATAATTATGAACTTCTTGTGGCAACACCATTTTAGGAGAATCTCCTAGGCTGCCATGGTCTAATCCTAACAAAGCTTCTAACTTTCTAGGATCACCATCAGCTTCTTTGATCATAGCTTCAGCTACATGTCTAGGAAAAACAAATGCTCCATCAGGTCTGCCAAAAGTACCGAATTTTTCAATAAATTCACCACTCTTGACAAAGGCTGCTACTCCATCATCAAATAGTTGTTTATGTTGTTCTAAATACTCTTTTGAAAGATAAACTTCTGGACTAGGTCGTAAGACTCCATTTTCCGGATCTGGTTTAATAGCAGTAATAGATTCTATTTGAGCGCTACTCAAATCTGCCTTCGGAAATTCGCTTAAGTAGGTCTGCCATTCAGGTGAGAACTGGGAACTACCATTGATTACATCAATTCTGGTTCCTTGCGGAATTTCAGTCCCTCCAGCAAATTTTCCTTTACCTGCACCAACAACTTCTCCACCATATTTCGATAAATTGTCAAGAATTTCTTGGCGTGCCTTCGATATACCATTTTTGGCAGTCGTATAATCTTGAATTCGAATATTTCCTGACTCATCAAATCCGACAGCCTTTAATTTAACACGTTGAATTTCACCATCCGCATTTCTAGTTTTAACAGTAATATTTGTTTCAACATCGTTATAGTTTAATTTAAATTCTTCAATTCTATTACCTGAAAAGGCCTCATAGTTAGAGAAATTTTGTTTGGATATGTCGCGTTTTTTGAGCCACTCAGACATGGACAATGGTTCGCTGCCGCTCTTTAACTTTCTATCAACATAATTTTGATATTCCAATTCAGTATTTTTAATTTTAAATGGTGGCATTTCGCCCACATTAGCAATACTACCAGTGGAAAAATCATTATTGTTTGTAAGATTTTGGTTGGCTATATCACTTCTTTCAAGCCACTCGGTTATGGATAACGGTTCGCTGCCACTCTTTAACTTTCTATCAACATAATTTCGATATTCCAATTCAGTATTATTAGTTGAAAATAGAGGTGACTCATCTGTATTTGTCAATACATTTATACTTTGTGATTTATTTTGAGCACGTGCCAATCCTGCTCCCCCTAGTTTGCCAATACCAAAACCAATTAGAGACATAGTTGGATCTTCACCCTTCACCACATAATCATACCCCGTATGTAGTAAACCAACTCCATCTCCTATTCCATTTCCTGTTTTATTAACAGCATTGATAATGTCATCAGTAACTCCTGCTGCTTTTAAACCTTTTCCTAAACCAAGTGTACCAAGTGTCCAAAGTGTCTCTACACCAGCCCATATTCTATCATCTGTATCAAGTTCAGTTCCAGCAAGCATAGTGTGTCCTGTTGCTGCAGCATATCCTCCTGAAGTAGCTTCATACGCTAACCCTAATGTACCTGCTCCCGACGCAACAAGGGTAGCTCCTGCTACAACTCCTGGACTTGCTGCTCCAAATGAAACTGCACTTGCAATAAGTGAAACTACAATTAAACCGATACCCAGATATGCTTCCAGAGGCTCCAACCATGCTTTATTATCCTCTTGCCACTGAAAATGTTTAAGTGAGCTATAATTCCCAGCTTGTTGATACTTAAAAAACATGGATAATAATTCTTCATCTGTCTTGTTACTTAAATAAACGGGGCCATCATCAAGATGTTGTTTTTCGAATATTTTACGTAAGTCACTCACACGTTTTAGATAAACTTCTTTTGTTGCTGCTATCGGACTCTGTTGGTAATCTAGCAACTCTGCTAAGGTATAGTACTTGGTTTCAGTGCCTGCTATTCCTTGAGTTTCACTTTTCATTTTTATTACTTGATAGGAAAGATGAGTAGTTGTATAAGGATTGTTACTTCCATTGACACTATTTAACGACTCTAAACTGGCATCAATTCCTGTCGTAAATTTATTATCGATTCTCTCCAACACTTCACTATGAATTCGTGTAGCCAAATTCAGCATTTTTTCAACTTTATCGTAAGAAGTAGCAAATGTTATTTCTGGCATCTCCTTTCCTAGCTCCGCATCCCCTACTGGACTATAGAGAAAAGACAGCCCTTCATTCTGGACAACTTCTGTAACTTCCTTAATATCTGATAAAGCATTGGTCACTTGAGATCTGGCATAACTGACTGAACCAGTCATCGAATTAGCTTGTAATCCTGCACTAAAATCTGGATGATTAGAATAGTATTTTGTCATATTTACCTCATTCTTGTTCCGTAGATTCAGGGTTACTTTGGTCAGTAGAGACCGGCTTACCCTGTAAAGCATCTTTGATTTTCTCAAAAGATTCCTTCGGGTTCTTACGAATATAGGCTTGTGTATTCGATAGTTCCTTTTGTTGTTCAGCAGAAATAGGTGACGTAAGAGGTGCCTTCGCATTCAAAATAAAATTGGCAATTTGTATCGCCTGAATATTGTCCATATCAACAAATTCCTTATAAGTATCAACTGCATGTTGGTGGAGAATACTTGCCAATGTTTCCATTTCTTGAGCTTTCACGGTATAGAAATTTAAATCCTTGTCTTTCGATATATACTGTTTAAAAATACCTTCACTGCTTACATCTGGTAGAGCGGTAATTGCGCCAGATATATGTGAAATAGCTTGCCTACAAGCAATCACTATATTATTAGCTTTTAGGATCAACTCTTCCTGTTCATTCAACTCTATCCCAATAGCACCATCACTTGTATTTATTCCTTGTAAGTTCGATTTTGCCATTTTACACTCTCACTTTCATACCTTTAATCAGTGTGTGTTTTAACTCATCAGCTGATACTGAACGAATTCTTTCACGCATTAAATCATATTCAAATAAACCACTATCAGTATTAAAGAAGAGGACATCTCCTGTGATTTTTCCCAATTCCTCTGTCATCAACCGTATCATTTTTGAATTTTTATAATAAAATTGCAACTTCATATAAGCGTATGGTTCCCATTCAGCTTTTAAATAATTTTTTTTCTTTTCATTTAAATTATGTAAAATTTCATGGTTTTCCATAAGAATGCTTAACAGAGCAATGGTGTTAAAATAATCAATTATAAATTCACCCTCAGCAATTTTTTTAATAATCACTACCATTCGCTTCCCCTGATCAATACCAGGAGCGCAATAATAATTACTGTCTATTTGAAAATGATACGAACTTTTGGCGTACAAGTCTAAAAAATATCCATAGACTACGAATTCAGGTGTTGGTTGACCATCTTTAACAAGTTCCAAAGCCTCTAAATCTTTATAGCCCTTTTGTAACACCTTCTGTAGCTGTGATTTTCTATTCTCATCTGAGTTAAGTGGAGGCAATGGGATAAAAGGCAAATCATTAGAATAGTCATTCATCAAGTGCAATGTATATAGTGCTTCAAGAGTTAATTTGGTCATACCTGATCTATCTCCTTTATTACATCTGCTAGGGGGATTTGATCTAATAAGCTATCTAAACCTATCACACATATCTTCAATTTTTCAACACTATTCATATAATCATTACAATACTGTTTTAAAATATTTTTTAAATCAAGATACGTTTGTTTCGCTTCACCTTGCCATTGAGCTTCGTATGATTCCATAATTTCTATTTGAGTTTTAACCTCTTCAAGCTGGAAAACTGCACTATATAAATCCAATTTAATATTAATTAAATTACTACTGTCATATTTTATTGTTTCAGCACTTCCCCAAGAACCACTACTATCATTGATCCAAGTATTCATTACATCTGCCATACCAAACTCCTTTCATAAGAGCAATTAGAGATAATAATATTCATCAAAAAACTTACTTTGCCTTTAATTCATTTTTATCATTAGTAATAAGAATATCGAGCGAGGTAATATAAGTCTCCAAAGTCTCATACATACGTTTAAACGAACTAGCCGATTGTTGGACGTGATTACGATATTCTTCCAATGTTTTAATCTCCGTTGCCAATTTTTCTCTAAAATTTGACAAGTAGCCGTATCCAACATTTCCATCAATTTTACTCAATGTATCTTTAGCAATCTCTATAAAGGCATTTATATGAATAAACTCATTTGAAAAATGTAAATTGTGACTTTCTATCGAATTCCTAACTCGCTCATATTTGCTTTTTAGAGCCGTATTGTTCTCAATATTCTTTTTAAGTTGCGCTTCTCTTTCCTTTGATTTAGCCATTGTTTTTCACCTCTTTTATTTTACGAAATTCTCTCAATTAAATAGTTGAAATTGAACAGATGAACAGTCTCTTATTCTTTTTTAAAGATCGCATTTGGTGCATTGGTAGAAGTTCTAAACTCACTTTGAGGTTTGTAAAGAAAAGCAAAACTGACAATAATCACCAACAAACTAGAACCAAGTACAAGTAACCTTTTTAAATGCCAATCCCATGGTAAAGGAATTTTAGCAGTAATACCAGATTGTCTAATCCAGTCTGGATGCTGTCTCATAATTTGATTGGCAGCAAATATGGGACGTAAATAAGTGAACAACCCTAAATTTATAACAAATCCTATAACTCTAAAATGATATTTATTAGAATAAGCAACATGATTAACTTCCATAAGGATCATGCCTAGAATCACAATTATAATTAGGAACAATATACCAATTGATCTCCATAGACCTTCTCTACGATAAAGTTTAAGTTCATCAAAAGACATTTCTTCGAATTTTTTATCCATTTTTTTCTCATTTCGTAATCTTCAATTTCGTCTGAGATGCTTGATAGTGTAAGTATACTTGATCTTCTGGCAAAGCTTCCTCACGACCAATGCTTGTCCGAGTATAGATAGTCTGATCCGACATCTTCATAGCAATCAAAGCTGTATCTAGTTGGGACTTCAAATATTTAGCAGTGTCATTGTAAGCGGAAATAAAGTTCTTATGCATACTGAATACAAAGTGTAATCCTACCTTAAGCCCCTCTTCCATTAATTGAGCAATATCATTCGTGTCTACTCCACTTTCTGATACAAATTGTCCCATATCGGTGATAAAGATATAATGTTCAAAGTCGCCACCATTTTGTCGTGCATATTGAACTTGACTTTGTAATTGTTCAATAACAGATTTAAAATCAGATGTTGACGGAACATAGTTATTAACGCTCGCAACGAATGTTTTATATTCATCGGTTGGATCCAATATTGTGACCTTATGACCTGAAACAGTTTCAATAACTGTCCGAATCATATGTTTTGTAACAAGTGACAATGAACTATCTTTATCAGAGAGCAACATCAAGTGTTTCAGTTTCTTCATTGGAAGTCCAATTGTTTCAACTTCTTCTAATTCAAGACCAACTGGTAGTCTATGATCTTCAATTACTTTTCTAGTAGTTGGCATACTCATAAAGTTCTGAATTGTCAACTCATCTGGCACCATTGGGATTCCTGCTGGGGTGTGGCCAGTCCACATCTCTTTGAGGCTCTGCACTTGGTCACGGAGGTTGTTGATGATTTGGATATCATTGTCTCCTGCGACGGGTAGGGCGAACTGGACGACATCGACTTCGTCACGCTTCATGAGGGCGCGTCCCTTAATGTCTTCCATCGTAGACGCCAGTGGGGTTGCTCCCACGATACCGCGGACTTCAGAGATATCATTTTGTGGCAAGGTCAGCTGATGCTTGAAGTTTGAATAGAGCTGAGCCCGCAGGTTGTTCTGACGGCTAGCTGTGATGATCAAGTGCACACCGATGCTGAGACCTTCACGAGAGATCCGCATGAAGAGCTTGAAGAGGTCTGTCTCATAAGGCTCGTCCTTCATCGACTCATAGCTGTCCATGAGGATGACCATGGTTGGCTCTTGCTTGCCGGTCACTTCACGGTAGAGGGCGATGGTGCCGACCCCATGCTCAGACAGGAGCTTCTTGCGACGATCCAACTCGCGGTTAATGATCCGGATGAATTTCTGGATTTTCTCCGTCTGATCGAGCAAGAGGCTATCGGCCACATGTGGCAATTGAGTCAAGGGTGCTAGACCATTGGTTCCGAAATCCAGCAGGTACATGGTCAGATTTTCCGGACTCTGCTTGCGAGCCAGATCCATTGCGACTGTCTGAAGGAAAGTGGTCTTCCCTGTACCTGGACTTCCGTAAAGGAGGATATTCCCATCTTTTGACAGATCGATAGCAACAGCTTCTTGCTTTTGCGCTTGCGGGATATCGGCAACCCCGATCAGGACGCTTGGAGCTGTCCGTTTTTGCCAAGCCTCGATCGGCACGACCTTGTCCAACTCATCCAGCGTAATTCGCTCTTTGAGCGGTGGCAACCATGGTTGGGCCACAGCTGCGATGCCTTCTTGTTGGTGCAAGTGATTGATTTCCTGTACGATGACATCCAGCTCTGTTGGCACTTCCTTGATTTCTTCTGCCATATCAAGACCAGAGAGGTCCTGGTTGAGGACTTCGTATTGGCCTAGTTCATTGATCAAGTAGATGGTATGGTCTTCGATCCCTAGCTGGTCCTTTTCAGGCTGGTAGTCTGCTCCAGACCAGGCTGTTTGGAAGAGTTCATAGACTTCGTTGTTCCCCACTTGGAGGTAGGCACGACCGGTCTGTGTGATCTCAGCCGCATCTGCCGTCCGCAGCATCTCCATAGAATCCCCACGGTCTGCCACCTTGAGGGCTAGCTTGAAGCGGGAGTTGGACCAGATCTGGTCATCCACGACCCCAGAAGGTTTTTGCGTCGCAAGGATCAAGTGCACCCCGAGGGAACGCCCGACACGCGCGATAGAGACTAATTCCTTGATGAAGTCAGGTTGGTTTACTTTGAGTTCGGCGAACTCATCACTGATCAAGAAGAGGTGAGGAAGCGGTTCTGTCGCTTCACCCAGTTTAAATTTCTTTTGGTATTGGTTGATATGGTTGACCCCATATTGACCAAAGAGCCGCTCCCGACGATGGATCTCCGCATTAATAGAAGCCAAGGCCCGCATAGACTGGGCACCATCCAAGTTGGTGATGGTCCCAAGCAAGTGAGGCAGATCCTTGAAGAGGTTAGCCATTCCCCCACCCTTATAGTCGATGAGAAGGAAAGCCACATCGTGTGGGTGGAAGTTGACAGCAAGACTCAGGATATAAGACTGAATAGTTTCAGACTTACCAGAACCAGTTGTCCCTGCGATCAAACCGTGTGGTCCATGGGCTTTTTCATGGAGATTGAGGTAGACCAAATCGTCCTTCCCGCGCAGACCAATCGGTACGGCCAAACTTTGGTAAGGGGCATGGCTCTCCCAACGACTCAAGACCTTGAGGTCATTGAAAGTTTCCGCCTGGTACATTTCAAGGAAGGTCACCGAGTCCGGAATCGAGCTCTTGAGCTGTTGAATATGCTTGAGAGGTGCAAGGCCACGCGAGATGGCTTCCTTGTCATAGCCTTCAGGGAAGTGATCCAATTGGAAGTCGAGCTCCCGAAGAACCCCTTCTTGCAAGAGCAATTGCCCTTGGTTGCGGTCCTTGATAGAGATAACCGTTTGGATATTTTCAGAAAGAGATGAGAGCACGTCTGCTACATAGATGATGGAGCAGCCCAGCTCTGTCGGATCCTCACGGAAGAACTCCATGATGACATGGTCCAAAATCAAGGTTTCATCGGTGATGAGGACCACATAGTGAGGGTGGAAGATCTTGGTGTCATTGGCTTTTTCTTCCTCCTTTTGCGCCTTTCGGAGTTTGAGGATCTGGTTGAGACTGTTCAAGACCTGATCGCGTGTCCGCTGATTGTAGACAAAGCTACGGACATTCATGTCTTGCAAGGTCGCATGAGGTAACCAGCGCATCCAATCCCAGCTTTCTTTTTCCTCTTCTGGAATGATCGGAATAATAGTCAGATCATGGTAAGAGTGAAAGACAGCCAATTGGGCAACCAGAAGTTGCAACTGCTCGAGCACGATGGGACGAGGACCGACATATCCGACCGGTCCCCGATTGAGGCTGGCTACAATTGGAAGATTGTCGATCTTTTGATGGGCCTTGAAAAGGGCATAGCCTTCTTCTTCCAAGGCATCTTTCTTCCCACTGCGTTCTTCCTGACCATATTTGAGCTCATAGCTGGTTGGAACCTTGCCCAAGCCCAAACGATAGGCCAAAAAGTCAAAATGAAGCGGTGTTTTTTCATAGATCCGCGAGTCATAGCGTTTGACCATCTTGGTCAAGTCTTCGATCGCTGGGAAATGGTAAAACATGCCTTCTCGCTGCTTCCGAGAGAGCTGTTCCAAGTCCTTGGCCTTATCCTTGAGATAGAGATGGTAGAGCTCCACGCGCTCTTTCTTGTCTTCTTTGTATTTCTTACGATTCTTGAAGAAGCCTTGGACCGAAAAGATCACACTGACCACAGACATGGATACCGTCGCGATGATATAGAGCCCCCGTGGTTGGAAAATGGTGATCAAGAGGGTCACCCCAACCATGATGAGGGGTGGCATGATCAACTTCAAGAGTTCATCCGATGGCTTTTGAGGCTCCGCTCCCGGAGGATTGATCAAGATCTTGTCTTCCGAACTCCGGTAGATGATCCGCGGAGACCGGTGGTACTCTGGATAGTCCTTGTAAAAGTCGTAACGCGAATGCAAGCGTGGCACCAGATAAGGACTTACTTCGACAGCCCCTTCCACACCAAATTCTTCTGGATAGAGCTTAAAGGTCACATCTCCAATGGCAAGTTCATCCCCAAAGGCCAGTGGAAAAGTCGCTTCACTGACGAGTTTGTGGTTATGGTAGAGTTTTCCAGATAAGAGCTGACAAGTCCAAGTCTGCTCTTTTTTCACAAGGAGAAAGCGTACTGGATAGTGCAAGCGCACATCCGCACCCTTTTCATCTGCTACAAGGATCTCTTCCTTGTCTAGCAGTTCATAGGTATGGACTTCTCCTGTCGCCAAGTAGCAGACTACATCCCCAAGGATCGTACTATTTTCAAGCACACCCTTGTCTTCACCATACTGGTAGAAGATTTCTCCTTGACTCCATTGAAAATGAAGGGGATTTTCTTGCGAAGCCAGGGTCAACTGAGCCGTTTCTTGATTCGATACGGTCGCTGTTTTCCCCTCTTCTAGTGCTAGCTCATAGCGAAAACCTTTTTTATAGAGTATGATACGTTTTTTCATAGACTACTCCTTGTGTTCGCTAGACTCAGTTGAGCTTGCAGTTGTAGAAGACGAGCTTTCTGTTGAGGAACCTTCTGTAGACGAAGCCGTTGTTGAGCTGCTAGTGGAAGCTTTGGTTTCATCTGTCTCTGCTTCCAAGAGTTTAGAGCGGGCATCCCAGTATTTCTTGTATTCGCCCTCTAGCTCAGAGAGTTTCTTCTCGCGCTGTTCACCAGAGAGTTTTTCGCTATCACGTGTCGCCTTGATTTCTTTACGAAGGGCATAGATGATCAAGTCTGAATCGTCGATCCGTTTGGCCGTGTCCAGCGCTTGGGTAAAGTCATGACGGCCGATATAGATCCAGTAGTGGAGATAGAGGCTGTCTGACTTGAGCGTGACGTTGTTGAGGATGACCTTCTTTTGGTCCTCTGAGAAATTCAAGCCCTGCAAATAAGAGGTCGCCAACTCATATTTCTGCGTCGTTGGAAGACTGCTTGGAGCTACTCCCTCCAACTCATCGATCACACCGGTATAGTCTACCTTAAGATAGGCTGTATCCGCTTGAAGCAACTTTTCTTTAAAGGGTGCTTGGAAAAAGACCAAATAGATCAAAGGCAAAAGTAAGAGGGCCACTACAGCGGAAAGCCATACGGTTGCCAACTTAAAGATTCGGTGTTGACGGCTGGAAACCAAGGTCAAGGTCTTTTCTTCCTCTTCCTTGCGCTCTTGATAAGCTTTCTCCAAGAGAGCTTTCATCTCTTCTAAGCTAGCAGCATCACGGATTTCCACCAAGAAATCAGGTAGATCTTCTAATTCGAGCGTGCCTTGATAGAGCTCCATGAAGTCCCAGTCTCCAAAAAGAGTGACAGCATAACACTTGGCCTGGCGCAAGAATTCATCCTGATCCCACTTGCGTGGCACCATCATTCCCGGAACCCCGCGGTAAGCAATCTTGACTTGTGCATCCTTGGTCACAAACAAATTGACGGGATGCAACATAAAGGTCACTGGAAGCTCCAAGGCTGGCGCCAAATTCAAGACATTGATAGCTAGACGCAGACGATCTGAAACTGGTAATTCTTTGATTTCTTCTGCAGTCAAGCCCAGCGCATCCGTCTGATAAGTCAGATGAATCTGGTCTTGATCGGCCGTCATGCTTTGCTCTAAAAACAGGGGATGATGGAGATCCAAAATCCATAAATTGCGTAAATCCTGGCTATCCACTTCTGAACGCTTGAGGTCCAGTCGCCAGCTCGTTTCTTCTTTTTCAAAACGGAAGACTTGTTCTTCCAGTGTAAATTGTTCTTCTTTCACCTTACCACTCCTCAATTTCGATCAGATCACCACTCGTGATCGGATACTCTTGTACCACCTTGCCTTCATCCAGCAAGATGCCCTTATTTACCACGCGCAACTGATACTTGCTTCTAGGCTCCATGGCAGACCCAAAGATCTGATCCAATTCCCGAATCAAGCGTCGCACCTCCATCCGCGTTGGGATCCGGAGGTCATGGCTTGCACCATTCATACGGAAGGTGACATTGATATGTTGGTCCATTTAGGCCTCTTTTCTATAGATTCGATAGGAAATATAGCCAGCAATCCCAAAGAGAAGAGCACTCCAAGCCAGCATTTGCAAGGCTGGAATAAAATCCGACAAGCTGGCCGAATTGTCCTCCACATTGGACTCGAATTTAGATAATTTTTGATTTTCAGGCTGGAACAGGTCCGCTTCAGGCCCCGTTTTTTTCTTTCCCTTTATAGCAGAAAACAACTGGCCGTCTGAATCGGTCAATTGTTTCTCTTGCTTGCGTTTTTCATCTGCTAATTTTTTCTGATCCTTCTCATTGAAAAGAGACTCAGTCGCATCCAATTGGCCCCCAAGTGTCTTTTCCTGCTCGGTCTCAAGACGTGAGTTGTTGACCTGCAGACGATTATCAATAAAATCATCTGCAGAAACAACAACCGCTGGCAAGAGACTTAAGACAAAGAGAAGATACATCATTTTTTTCATAAGCTTGATTCAATTTCCTTTGTTTGAGTAAACTTCTTTGGAACGAAGATATTTGCAAGGGCCAAAAGTCCGAAGAAGACTAACAATCCGAAGAAGACGCCGATACCGGCTGTTTGTCCATCAAAGTAACCCGCAAACTGTCCTTCTAAAATAGAAAGGAGGTTGACATTTTTCACCAGTGCTGGAAGGCCTGACAAGGTCGCGGTCGTTCCGATCGCACTTGATAGGTAGACATAGCTGATCAACATGAAGAAGGCCAGTCCCATTCCAATCACACGGAAGTGTTTCAAGAGAAGGTATTGCAGTTGTACCAAGACAAAGCTTGCTAGAACCGCTAAGAATACCCAAGAAGGTACATATTCACGACCAACAGAGAGTTGAATACTTGAAATCATTCCGATCACCAGTCCAAGGATGAGAGAGAGTCCCACAAGGACACCAACAGACAAGAGATCTGATTCTTGCAAACGATCCAATTTGAAACGATCCTTAACCTTACGGATGATTGGCTGAGTCGCAAAGAGATAAGCTGTAAAGAGGCTCAAGACTTCCAACATAAAGATCCAGATAAATGGACGGTAGACGTTGATGGTCGCTTTCACAGAAGAAGATTTTTCTGCAACTGGGTTTGACAAGAAGTCAAGCAAGACTTCATTCGGTACTCCGTTTTCATAGGCATTGTTGAAGACCTTACGGAAGGCTTCGACGAAGTTCCCATTTTCAGACAATTCCTTGTCGAATTCACCCATCAAACTTTCCGCGTTGCTAGACAATTTCTCTGTATTGCCTTGGGCTTTTTCCAATTCTTTGTTCAATTGGCTAAAGATTTCATTGGTAGAGTTAGCAGCTTCCACATTGCTACGAGATGAACTCTTAACACCTTCTGTCGAGCTCAATAAGGAAGTGTATTCAGAACCAAGAGCAGACAAGTCTGCATCCGTCTTGGTTTGAGCTTCGGTAACGGTTGCTTGTGCAGTTGAGATAGCCTCTAAGCGTTTTTGAAGGTCTGCATACTGCGTCAATTGATCATTGATGTTTTGGGTTAGATCTTTGTTGGTATTTTCGATTGCTGTAAGGTTAGCCTGTAATTCTGGTCCCAAGACTTGCAACTGTTGGAGTGTACCATCTAACTGGGCTTTCACACTCTTCGTTGCATCCCCAGATTCATCCGTTTCAATACTCTTACGGTAGTCCTTCATATTACTTGAAACGGCAGCCTTCACGACATCGACCAAAGCATCTGTCAAATCCATATCTTCGATCGGATCATAGAGCGAATGACGATTTTCCTTTTCATCTTTTGGATAGTAGGCATCGATCAATGCTCCTGCGCGTTGATAATCCAAGGCGATTTCACTAGCTTTCGATGCATAGTTAGCGACAGCTGTTTTCAAATCTTCTGCAGATACGGTCACACTGGTTGAAGAAACCCCATTCACAAGGACTTCAACATCAATCGCGCTCGGCATAGCTCCTCCATCTTCAACAAGGTGAATTTGAATTTGTTTGCCATCTTTCAGTTCGACTTCCTGCTCACCACTGCCTGCATAAGTCTGTCCATCATAGGTCCAAGTATCAACCTTGACTCCTGCAGGGACATGAATACTGACTTTCTGTTTCCCAGATTTAGCATTAAGGACATCCGCAACTGCCGTTAATTTGGCATCCACTTCAGCAGCCAATCGTTTTAATTCATCGGCATTCCCTTTTGCTTGCGCCTTCGTTCCAGCAAAAGCACTATCAAAATCAATCGCTGCGTTGAAATTCCCATACTTATTCAAATTCAGACTAGCAGGATCTAAAGACGGAAGTTTTTCAATTGCTTTACGAATATCTTCATCCGCTTTATTACGTGCTTCACTTAATGTCTTGATACTCGTCTTTCCAAGCAAGGTACGAAGAGTGACTTTGTCTCCTTCTTTTAGACCATAGTAGTCAAGGATCTTCGCTTTTACAGTAGACTCGATGTTCTTTTCGTGCTCATCTAATTTGTCGCGTTCTGCCTTGATCCCTTTTTCGAGGTCTGCCACACGATCATTCACATCTTTTGTCAAGCCTGCATAGGTCTTGGTCCCTGAAGAATCTCCTTCTGTTTCAGTTGGTTGACTCAATTGTTTGGTAATTGCTTCTTGGTTTTGTTGTAGATTCTTATACAACTCTTGGGTCTTTTCACTGACAACAGACTGGTTCATGGACATCAGCTGGTTCATGAACTCTTCATGGCTGATCTTATCCTCAGAGCGTTGCTTGATCAATGTGTCGAAGTTTTGACCGTACTGATCCTGAGATTGGGTCAATTGATCAAAAGCCTGTGTATAAGACTCAAGGACTGTCTTCAAGGCATTGTTCGACTCAACAGATGACGTAGACAAGCTATAGAGACTTGGGAAGATATTCTTGGAATCCAAGGCTGAATCTAGCAAGTTGCTCCGGTAAGAACCAATGTTGGTAGATTGAATTTTGTTACTTGTTTCCACGTTCTTCTGAGCTGTATAAAGGTTGCTCAAAATGCTGACCATATACATATCAACCAACTGGCTATTCAAGTCTGAAACGATATCTTTAGCGACTTTATTGGCCTCGTTCTCAACCTGAGAATTTCCAGCCGCATTGACCTTATACGTCACCGTTGTCTTCTCTGCATTAACCGCGTTCACTTCCAAGACCTTCTCTGAGAAGTCACTTGGAATGACAATCATCAACTGGTACTTGCCATCTGCAAGCCCTGACTCAGCAGCTCCACGAGGGAGTACAGACCAGTTTTGCGAATTATCCCGTTCGATATTCTTTACATAGCTAGCCCCAAGGTTGTATTCTTTATCATTCAGTTTGACCGCCTTGTCTTCATTGACAACCGCAATGTTGAGCTTGGTGTTTTCTGTCGTTTGCACGGTCTTGGCTTCGTTTTGCTTTTGGTCCTTTTGAACCGTCGTATAAAGACCCACGACAGATCCCATCAAAAGGAGCACAACCGCACTCTGACCGATGTATTTTAACCATTTTTTATTTTTAACTTCCATACCTTTTCCTTTTTCTAATTCATAGATACAAAATAGGGGTTAGGAATTAAGAATCTAACCCCTATTTTCTATATATCAAAAGACAAAAGGGTGATCTACCTACAAGAAGTAAGATCACCTCCAAGACTATCTTAGTGGATTTGTGCAGCGATATCTTGGTCAGTTTGTTCAACGATATCAGCAACTTTGATCAATTGACCGTTGATGTCTTCCAACAATTGAGCGAATTGTTTGATTTTTGGAGACAATTCGTTGAATTGTGCTTCAAAGCTATCAAATGCAGATCCATCCCAGTTTGCGTCGATGACTTGTTGTTCATGAGTCAAAGTAGTAAGGATTTGATCGATTTCTTGAGAACCTTGTGCATAACGTTGTGCTGAAGCACGTAGGTCTTCTGGAGTTAATTTAATTTGAGCCATATTTTTCTCCTTTTGGGCTGATACCCTTATATTTTTTTCATAAACAATACATTTTAGTACGAATTAGTAAAATGCCAGATAACTGTATATTTTACCTTTTTCTCCCTGTTTGTATTATTTACTTAAAAATATCTTAATGAAATATTGCCAGAATGTCAAGTTTAGAGGGCTAACTGATAAAATATTGTAACTTTGTTACAATTGTGTAACATTTTGTCATAAATATGTAATATATTTTCTGAATTCCTTGCCCCAGTAGTCTCCAACTAGTATTATTTCTGAGAAGAAAAGAAGACACTCTGTCCTTTTATATTAACTCAACACATAGATAAAAATTGTTGATTTTAGGTGTTTTTAAAAGCAAATTTTGAAGATTTTTGTATATTTTTTCATTTTTAAAACTTTTATGGTATAATGAAACCTGTTCAAAACTTGTTTCATACAAGATCGAACACCATTAACCTATAAGGAGTATATATGAAAAAATTTCTACTTGCCTCTGTCTGTCTACTAGCTCTTACCGCTTGTAGCCAAGGCCAACAAGGCAAAGGAACTACTGCCGCTTCTTCCAAGCAAGAAGCCACTCAAACCAAAAAGGAGCAAGTCCAAACCAAGACCTTTGTTAGCGACCTCGGCGATCACCACCAAAACAAAATTCAAATTGGCTACAAGAATGATGAGATTGTTTCCATGACCATCATGGGAGTTGCACCAATACCGGAAGATATGCAAAAATCAGATGTCGCTGAATTGAAGGAAGTCTATCAAGAAGAAGCTGATAAAGCAAATTCCAAACACGGTGTTAACGGACAAGCTGGAATCAACACAAGCATCAAAATCGCTGATGATAAACAGACCTATACAAACGTTATGCATGTTGATTTTACTCAAATGAAAAAGGAAGATTTTGTGAAATTACTGGCTGATCAAGGGGAAGAAACCAACACTACCATGTTGAAATACCTCAAAGGCAAACCTCAAGATCTCTTTACCTATTTCAAAGATCAAGGCCTCAAAGAAGAAAAATAAAAAGAGCTTCCTGAGTTTCATCACCACACTGGTGAGAGCTCAGAAAGCTTTTTCTTATTTGTTCAAGATTGAAAGGGTTTCAAGGAGATTGTCCGCATGAACTTCGATGGTATCTCCTGTCGCTTTGATTTTCACTTCTACGATGCCTTCAGCTGCTTTTTTACCAACTGTTACGCGGATTGGAAGCCCAATCAAATCACTATCGCTGAATTTGACACCAGCGCGTTCATTTCGGTCATCCACCAAGACTTCGTAGCCTTTATTCACCAAGGCTTCTTCGATCCGATCGGTCAAAGCAAGGCTTGCTTCATCTTTGACATTGACTGGAATCAAATGCACATCAAATGGCGCCAATTCTTTAGGGAAGTTAATTCCCCAAGCGTAACGGTACTCCCCTTTTGGAGTCTTATTGACAAAGAGGCGAGCATGTTGCTCCATAACGGCTGAAAGAAGACGGCTGACACCGATTCCGTAGCAGCCCATGATGATTGGAACTGCACGACCGTTTTCGTCCAAGACATCTGCTCCCATGCTAGCGGAGTAGCGTGTGCCGAGTTTGAAAATGTGACCGATTTCGATCCCACGTGCAAAGTTCAAGACCCCTTTCCCATCTGGTGAGATTTCGCCTTCACGAACTTCACGGATATCGACGTATTCTGCAGTAAAGTCACGTCCTGGGTTGACACCAGTCAAGTGGTAGCCTGTTTCATTGGCACCGACTACTGCATTGCGGCTGTCTTGGACCTTGCGGTCTGCGATAATCTTAACATTTTCAGGAAGATCAACTGGACCGAGAGAGCCAAAATCAGCTCCTAATAATTCTTTCACTTCCACTTCGGTTGCAGGTTCAAAGAAGTCTGCGCCGAGGTGGTTTTTCAACTTCACTTCATTGAGCTGATCATTACCTACAAGAAGGGCTACAACTGGCTCACCATCTGCGATGTAAACTAAAGTCTTGATAGTAGCTTCTTCTGGAACATCCAAGAATGCAGCTACTTCATCAATCGATTTGACACCTGGTGTTTCCACGCGTTTCACTTCTTCTTCTGCTACGACACGGTTACTAGGCTTGTATTCGTTAGTAGCCATTTCCAAGTTCGCAGCATAGGTTGATTCACTTGAATAGGCAATAGTATCTTCCCCAGAAACCATCCATTTGAGCAATTCTGCTTTGATTTCTTCTTGAACTTCTGCTGGGATCTCATCAAAGGAAGCTACTGATTTGTCTAAAACAACCCAACGGTCCAAGTCCGTACGAGCAGGCGTAACAGCCATAAACTCTTGGCTATCTTTTCCACCCATGGCACCACCATCACCGATGATGGCTTTGTAGTCGATGCCACTGCGTGTGAAGATCCGCTCATAAGCTGCCTTGTATTCATCATAAGTAACGTCCAAGCTATCGTAGTTGGCATGGAAACTGTAACCATCTTTCATGATGAATTCACGGGTCCGAAGAAGACCGTTCCGTGGGCGTTTTTCATCGCGGTATTTTGGTTGAATTTGGTAGAGATTCAACGGCAATTGTTTGTAAGATTTTACTGAGTCGCGCACAATAGCGGTAAAGGTTTCTTCGTGAGTTGGACCCAAGATAAAGTCAGAGCCTTCACGGTTTTTCAACTTATAAAGGTCTTCCCCGTAAGTTTCGTAACGACCAGATTCACGCCAGAGATCCGCACTCAAAAGGGCTGGAGCTAGCATTTCTACTGCTCCAATTTTTTCAAATTCTTGGCGCATGATGCCTTTTGCTTTTTCAATCACTCGATTTGCTAATGGCAGATAAGAATAGACACCAGCTGAGACTTGGCGAACATAACCTGCACGCAACATCAAAGCATGGCTAATGACTTGAGCATCGCTTGGCATTTCGCGAAGCGTTGGAATCAACATTTTACTTTGTTTCATGGACAATATCCTTTTCTATTTCAAAAATAATTTCATAATATCATTCCAGGTGACAGCAATCATCAAAATAACCATTACAGCTACACCTGCAAGCGTCATATAGGTTTCTACTTCTTGTTTCAGTGGCTTTCTCCGGACGACCTCGATCAAATTGATCAAGATTTTTCCTCCATCCAAAGCGGGAATCGGGATTAGATTGAAGATCCCAATATTAATAGAGAGCATGGCCATAAGAGACAAGACTGCTGGAATTCCTAATTGAGCAGCTTGTGAGCTGGCATTGTAGATGGCAACCGGACCACCCAGTTTATTGAGACTAAAGTGGAAAATGATATCTTTCAAAGCTCCCAAAATCCGTGTCGCTGTATTCCAGGTATCTGTAAAACCAGACAAGAGTTTATCCACAAATCCTGTCTTGAGGCCATTTGTCACACCCAGATAGTAACGATTCCCTGACTTGGTTGGCTTTACTTTAACTTCTTTTTCTTGGCCGTCTGTTTTGACTTTCAGGGTCAATTCAGGAGCCGTCTTGCTGTCCTTGGTTGCTTTCTCGACAGCATCTGTCAGCTCATCCCAGTTGCTAACGGTATCGTTATTGACTTGAAGGATCTGAACATTGCTTTTAACACCAACCTTAGCTAGCGCCCCATCGGGTGCCACCTGAACATTGTTGCTGTAGTAATCAATCGCACCACCGCGCATAAAGGCTAAGAGTGAATAGACGACAATACTGAGGATAAAGTTGTTCATAGGACCCGCAAAGTTGGTGATCAACCGTCCCCAAATGCTGGCATTCTGATACTGAACATCTCTCGGCGCAATCCGCACTTCTGTCCCATCTTCCTCAACAATAGTCGCATCATGATCGACATCATAAGTCTTGGTCTCATCGAGAACCAAGCCCGTGATTTCTAATTTATCTTCAAAGTCAAACTGGGTAACATTCATGGGAAGGGCTGTCTGATCCAGATTCTTTCCTGAAAGATTGATCCGGACGACCTTACCAGCCTCATTTAGCGTCAAGCTGACAGGCGTTCCGGTTTTAATCTCAGTTGTGTCCTCACCCCAGCCAGCCATACGAACATAGCCACCTAAAGGTAGAATGCGAATCGTATAGGCTGTTCCATCTTGACCAATATGGGCAAAGATCTTGGGACCCATCCCGATCGAGAATTCTCGCACCAGGATGCCCGATTTTTTTGCAAAATAGAAATGACCAAACTCGTGAACGAGAACGATCACTCCAAAAATAACAATAAAGGCAATAAACTGCATCGTTCTATATGTGGTTTCCTTTCTATCACTTCTGTCTTAGAATAAGCCCAAGAAATGCATCAAGGGAAAGACAAAAATCAAACTATCAAAGCGGTCTAGAACACCACCATGTCCTGGAATAAATTTTCCAGAATCTTTCACACCGAAGTGGCGTTTAATCGCACTCTCTACGAGGTCGCCAAACTGACCTGCAATACTAAAGAGGATGGTAAAGAAGATCATCGCAAGAAAACCATGTCCACCCGCCACAGAACGATCCACGATCATATAGATCACAGTTACCGCTACTGCAGACAAGATTCCCCCAAGACTGCCTTCAATCGTTTTATTAGGAGAAACCGCAGGCATGAGCTTGCGTTTCCCAAACCGGCTTCCTACCAGATAAGCACCTGAATCTGTAGCCCAGACAATAAAGAGGGCTAACAAAACCTTATCAATACCAGCAATTCGCGCATCTACTAAGGAATGGAAGCCAAGTCCAACATAAAAGCTGGACGCAATGGGGTAGACCACATCTTCATAATTATAATTCTGAGCAAGAACAGTTGTCCCCATGAGAATCAAGACAACCAGACCATAGGCAATCATATTGCCATCTGCTGGAAGGTAAGGGAGGTAGTCCTCGATCGGCAAAGTCAGGACGAAGGCCGCTAACATGGCCAGCGCTCCTTCAAAAGTCGCTGTCTCAAGCCCCTTCATCTTGAGCAATTCATGAACCCCTAGCATGGCGATCAAGCCAATCACAATCTGGAAGAACACTCCTCCAACCATTACTGTTGGAATGAAAAAGAGCAGGGCAATTCCTCCAAAAATCACACGTTTTTGTAAATCTTTCGTCATCATCTTCTCCTAAACACCACCAAATCTCCGATGGCGATGGCTATATTCTACTATGGCACTTCGTAGTGCTTCCTCTCCAAAATCTGGCCACATCACATCTGTGAAATACAACTCACTATAAGCAGCCTGCCAAGGAAGGAAATTACTCAAACGGATCTCTCCGCTGGTACGGATAATCAAATCCGGATCCCTTAGGACGCGTGGCAAACTCTCGGTATAGAGAGAATCTGCGATCATCTCTTCTGTGATATCTTCTGGACTGAACTTCGCATCCAAGACTTCTTGGGCGATCTGCTTCACAGCCTGAGTGATCTCAGCACGTCCACCATAATTGAGTGCGAAATTCAGGATCAAGCCTGTATTGAGATGGGTCATCGCTTCTGCTCTTTCCAAAGCCTCTAGCGTTTCTTTTGGTAATTTCTTGGTATCGCCGATCATTTGAATCTTGACATTGTTGCGATGCAATTCGGGGACAAAACGATCATAAAACTCGACCGGCAAGTGCATGATGAACTTGACTTCATCTTCAGGGCGTGTCCAGTTTTCCGTAGAAAAGGCATAGACAGTCAAGACCTGAACCCCCATATTTTTTGCTGCAATCGTCACTTCTTGGAGAGCTTCCATCCCCGCCTTATGACCGAAGACGCGCGGTTGCATCCGCTTTTTCGCCCAGCGACCATTGCCATCCATAATGATCCCAATGTGTTTCGGGACTTCTAAAGGTATCTCGATTTTTTCTTTTTTCTTAAAACGAAACATGTTTTTCTACCTATTTCAATATTTATCGCTTCATTATACCATAAATCCCCATAAAATAGGGACTCTGGCCTCTTTTTTGAACCAGCAGGACTTTCCTTCATCACATCGTCCTATTTGCCCACCAAAAAAGAGGCCCTTGCCTCTTCTTTGATGATTATTCTTCGATGGCTGAATCGGCATCTGAGCTAGCACCTTCTGTAGCAGTAGCTGAGATTCCTTCTGATACAGGAAGAACTGTTTTGATCGCTCCCAATTCAAAGGTCAGGTAGACACCATCAACATCCAAGACAACGGTCTTGCGGTCTGTGTCGACTTCATCGATGGTTCCGTACAAGCCACCAATCGTGATGACTTCATTTCCTTTTTGAAGTTTATTCAAACTTTCCATCCGTTTTTGGTACTGTTTCTTTTGGCTACGGCTCATGAAGTACATCAAACCGACCATAAGAACGAGCATAATTAGCAAACTTCCGCCTTGCATATGTTTCTCCTTTAATTTTCATATATGCTATACTATATCAAATTTCGCCCGTCTTTTCAAGTTTTCCCATCCTCTTCAAGTAAAATCAGAGTCCAGTCTCAAAGAGGAGGCAAGTTTTGCTGAAAAAAAAAAAACCACGAAAAGTGGGCTACTGACTAGTCAATCGTAATGCCATACTTTTCATGATTCTCATCATACCAATCAATCAAGGCCAAAGCCGTTTGATAGGTAATATTTTTGATTTTACTCGTTCCCTTCGTCAAAGTCGCCAAGCTCATTTTGCTGATGTTTGTTTCAGTTGCGACACGATAGCTCGTCAAGCGACCGTCAACCATCAGTTGAACAACGGCTTCCACTTTTCTGTATTCGGGAGTTGAGTAGATATCAATTGTATTGCTCATCTTACTTCCATTCCTCAAATTTTATTCTTGTATAGATTATATACTTATTTTCTTTATTTATTAATAATTTTGCTCAAATTGGATTAATTTCACTAATTATTGATGTTTTTTTAGCCCAAATAGGGTATTTTTCGCCTCATACGGCGAATAATTTCCCCCAGGTGGGAAGAAAAAATAAAGACCGCTATATTATAGCAGTCTCTATTTTTCACAAACTAATTCGCCTTAATCTGCTTGTTTATCAGTGTTTTCTTCCTTCTTTGTGTCTTTTTCTCTAATCACAAGGACACCATCTTCCATGTCTGCTTCGAGATGTTTGGCATCCAAGTTATCCAAGTGGAAGTCTGTGACTTTGTCACGGATTTGTTGTTCGACTACCCGACGGAGTGGACGAACACCCATCACTTCATCATAACCTTCTTCAGTCATATATTCTTTAGCTGCATCGCTCACTGCCAAGTCGATTTCTTTCTTAGAAAGGGTCTTATTGACATCTACCAACATCAAATCAACAATCTTAGAAAGATCTTCCTTGCTCAAGTGTGAGAATTCAATGACAGCGTTGAAACGGTTCAAGAATTCTGGACGGAAGTAAGGTTTCAAACGATCCATGAGTTCTGGTTTATCCGCATCTTCTGTCAAGTTAGCTTCGTAACCAAATCCAGCGTTTGAAGTGGCGATAATCACAGTGTTCTTGAAGTTGACCGTGTTCCCTTGACCATCTGTCAAACGACCATCATCCAATACTTGAAGGAGAAGGGTGATCACTTGAGGATCTGCCTTTTCAATTTCGTCAAGAAGGACGATTGAGTAAGGGTTACGGCGAACACGTTCTGTCAAGGTATTGCTGTTGTCATCGTAACCAACATAACCAGCTGTTGTACCAATCAATTTAGAAACGGCTGTGCGGTCGCTGTATTCTGACATGTCCAAACGGATGATGGCATCTTTGGTTCCGAACATATCAAGAGCCAATTGTTTAGCCAATTCAGTCTTACCGACACCAGTAGGACCCACAAAGAGGAAGCTACCGATTGGACGGTTCCCTTCGTCAAATCCTGCACGATTCCGACGGATAGCACGTGCCACTGCTTCAACGGCTTTATCTTGACCGATAACCTTGGTTTGCAAACGGTGACCCATATCTTTCAAACGTTCGATATCAGTTGCACCCATTTGAGAAACTGGGATACCCGTCATCCGTTCTACTGATTCAGCCACATCGTTGATTGTTGCTGTTACTTTATGGTCTTCCGTATGGTTTTCAATTTTCTTTTCAAGTTCTTCGATTCGAACTTTTGCTTTCAAAGCTGCTTCGTAATCTTCTTTAGCCGCAGCTTCTTCTTGTTTGGTTTTTTCTTCTTCAATTTCATGTTCCACAGCATGGACATCTGTTACTGGATGTTGGGCTGCCAAGTGAGCAGCTGTCACATCGACCAAGTCAATGGCCTTATCAGGCAAGCTACGTTGTGGAATGTATTGGATCGAATAATCAACCGCTGCTTTCAAAACTTCATCTGGCAAGATGACATTGTGGTGTTTTTCATAAAGATCACGGATCCCTTGGAGAATCTTGAAAGTATCTTCAGCTGATGGAGCATTGACTTTCACTTCGTTGAAACGACGAGCAAGAGCCGCATTCTTCAAGATGGTGTTACGGTATTCATCTTGAGTCGTTGCCCCAATGACTGTCAATTCCCCACGTGAAAGAGCAGGTTTGATGATATCCGCAAGACCTTTAGAGCCTTGACCATCACCTGTGCTACCTGCACCAAGGATTTGATGGATTTCATCAAAGAAGAGAATGACATTTCCCATAGCTTTGACTTCTTGGATCAGATTTTGAATATTTTCTTCAAAGCTACCACGGTATTGCGTACCAGCTTCTAGACCAGAAATATCAATCGAGATGATTTCTTTGTTCTTGATAGCAGCTGGAACATCTCCGTTCACAATAGCTTGTGCCAAACCTTCTACAACTGCTGTTTTACCAACACCGGCATCTCCTACAAGGACAGGGTTGTTCTTGGTACGACGAGACAAGATTTCAGCAGTTTCTTGAATTTCTTTATTACGTCCGATGACCGGATCCAATTTTCCTTCACGAGCTTCTTCGGTCAAGTTGCGACCAAGTTTTGCAAGGATCCCATCTTGTTTCATTCCTTTACCTTGATGGTGTTGCACTTGCTCACTTCCTTCATTTGGAAGTTGACCAGTTTGGCGGTAAATAGCGAATTCTTCTGGTGTCACTTCACGACCGTTGATCATGTAGCGACGGCTTTCAGAACGAAAACCACCCATGTTTCCCATTAGTTGATTGAAAAGATCATCCATATTGTTAAAGTTGTTGTTCATATTGTATACCTCTAATTTACATAATTTTAATTCATTCTTGAAAATTAGCAGACCAATTGGCTGCTGCTTGATTGTTTACATAATTTTAATTCATTTATTTAATAATAGCCCTACAGGCTAACAGTTTCTATTTTTCCTTTTATCAATTAGTTGTCTTAATTCTGGAAATAGCATATCACCATCTCCTTTCCACTATTGATCTTGTAAACCAGTAGGTTTCCCCAACCTCTTTTTGTTTACATAAATTATTATAACGCAGACTGAATTCTTTGTCAACACTTTTTTACATAATTTTTTAAATTTATTAAAAAAATCTGGAGTCACTCCAGATTCCATATTTAAATAGAAGTTCTTGGCTAGATAGATTTAAATTTCCCAGCTTTTTCTTGAATAACTGTCTGTACATTTTTAGCAAATTGCCCCACCATGGACTGATCCAGTTGTTTTCCAACTACCTGGACGTCTTCTTCGGCTACTGTTGCAATCGCAGTCAAGCCATCATTGTAACGTTTCTCAACTCCTGCCTTGCAGGTCAATAAAACGGGCGCATAGACAACACGGATTAAATCTTTTTCAAGTTTCTTTCGGCTTTCGATGATCCTCATCTTATCTTTCATATCTAAATCAAAGAAATCTTTGACTGGACTATCACCCATACTTCCTCCTCTTCTATACTATGAAACTTTATCTTGTGCAAACTCCTCTTCCAGTTGGTATCTATCTTTCCGGTAGGATTGCCATAAATTCTCTTCCTCGATTTCGATCTGTTTTAAGACTACATGTGCAGCTTCTCTAGCTTCGAGATCATACTCTTCGATACAGCGATTTAGGGACTCCCATCCACAACTGACATCAACCTCCTGCTCTTGTAAGAAGGAAGCTGCCATCAGATACTCTTCTTCCAGCATCTGGGTGAAGAGCTGCTGTTTTCTTTCCACTAGGCAACGCTTTTCATCTAGCTTCAAGCGCGCTTTGTGAAACTCTCTTTCCAAGTGATCTAGTTTCTTTTCCTTTTTCGAAAGAGTAGATGAAATTAATAAGCTAGTTGTTCCCACTGGTTCATTTCTCCTGCTATTTTTTGGTCTTTTGCTTTTAAGAGCTCAATTCCTGCATTCACTTGCTCGTTTAAAGCATGAAATTCATTTGATAAGGACTGATATGCAGCCAAACGGTTGTCGAATCTTTCTCTTACTTCAGTGACAACTGTTTGCCTTGTTGCACCAGCCTGTGCATAGGCCTCTTCTACTTCGGAAAGATTGAGAATGAAGCCTTTCGGAACGGTATGTAATACTTTCTCCAAAGCTTCTAAATCTGTATCCAGTTGTGCCTTAGATTTCTGAGCTTGCTCCAGCCCTTCATCCACTACTCGAATCAGCTCATCAGAAGCCAAGCGCGCCTGCAAAGCATCCAGATAGATCCGTTCACTTGAGCTCAGTCCACCACCTGTTTTTTGCAATTTATCCTTTAGGCGATAGTAAACCTTCATCCGCTCTTCAATGATTTCCTTGCGAGTGATGGCTTCCGTTCCCTTTTCAAGAACCAAATTTCCATCCTTATCATAGATATAACCATGCATCATGTGCTGCAGGCCCGTATTTTTCAAATTCTTAGTTTTGAGGTGCTTGACAATCCCACTGGATTCCTTGCTTCCAGAATCCTGATAGCCCAAGCTAACCAAATCTTTATGGTCAATGTGGTTGTAGATTTTGTACTTCAGCGAATCTATACGCGCTTTTTGCTTGGGTGTTAAGATGGGATAGGCATTGGGGCCATTATATAGATGGACAGTCCCAATATGAGAAGCTTCCTCTTCCGTCAAACAGGCAAGCGCATACTGAATATTCATAGACCCCAGAGAGTGACCGTATAGATCGATCTTGGCATTGGGGTATTTTCGGATCACCTCTTTCAAATGAGTTGCAGCATCTTTAAACTGCGGAGGCGGGAAAGTCCCGTTTTCGTCATTGTATTTTTTTAAAAAAGCAGCTCCCACTAAAGCAGGAAATTTAACCTGTTCTTCGGCTGTTCTTTCTGCAAAAAAGCCGACCACATCTGATGCTTTTTCCTGTACGAAATTGCTGACAGGATTGTCCAGCGCTTTTTTCATAAACCTACCTAAGGGCGTGGCCTCCGGCGGAAGATTAACAGAAGTAGGAATAATCGCATCTTCAAAAGCTTCTACAAAATTATTAAAACTATCCTTAGCCTTATCTCGCGCATAATTCTTCGCATATTCTGTTGCATACTCGCTCGCACCACCAGGGTTCAAAATATTGGAAGCTGCTGGCAAATCTGTCTTTACCCAATCCGTATATGTATCATGGAGTAATTTTTGTGTACTTATTTCAGTTTCAGATCCCTTCATCAAGACAGTCACGTCATGGATTTGGGCACGTTCTTCATCTGAAGCAGTATAGGGGACTGGATCTTGTTCAACACCCTTGCCACTATCCGTTAGTACGAAGACTTGTTCTTCATTGCCATTTACACTATCATAGATGTGAGAAACATTGCCAACATATTCACTACCTTCTTTAATTTTTTGATTTTTTCCTAATTTTAATGATCTATATTCAATTAATGATGCTTCTACATGCTGTCTGTCTGAAAAATTTGTGTTATTTACCATATTCATCTCCCCTCAGTAAACGACTTAACTCTGCAGAAATACCATAACTTCCAGCCTCAAATTCTCCCGAATCTTCCATATGAACAGTAGTATCAATAGTTAGTTTTTCATCATTATTGACTTCCAAATATACATTCATCCCACCCATTGGATTGTATTCCAATTGATTTTCCAAGATTTTATACGAGTGTATTTTCCCCTGCGGAGTTAATGCTTCAGGATCAATATCCTTTAACATATTTTCAATCGCCACTTTCATCTTCTTACTCTCTGCAATTTGAATCATTTCTTGTTTCTTGGCAGATTGTCCATTAAAAAAGCTACATCCCCCTAAGCTCAGGCTAAATGCTACCATTATCAACACAATAAATTTACTTTTTTTCATCTTCTTCCCATTCTTTCTTCAGGTTTCTTAGAATTTATTATACAAAATTCCATCCATACCTGAAATGTTACTTTTGTTAAAAAACATTGCCAAAAGGTTACAAGCACTACATATTGATGTAACATACTTGGCCCAATCAATAAATTCTATAAAATATATGAGGTTGCTATTGCTTGTCTCTTTCTATTAATTTCGTTAATTCTTTAGGCGTTCCTGATGTGGCAACAAGATATTCTCCTGAATCCTCTTCTATGACCGTCATATCAATCGTCAACCGATCATCCCTATTAATGACAATTTCGACAATAATTCCTTCCATTGGATTATATTTTAATTTATCTTTTAAAATTCTATAAGACTTTATTTTCCCATTTGGAGTTAATGCCTCTGGATCCAGATTTTTTAAATAGCTTTCAATTGCCACTTTCATCTTCTGACTCTCTGCAATCTGAATCATTTCCCTTCTCTCAGCAGCTTTATCTGTAAAAAGACTGCAGCCTCCTAGAAACAAAGTCAGTAAGAATAGTAGCATTAATCGTTGTTTTTTATCAGTCATATGTTCCCTCTCACTTATATTATTCGTAATGATTTTTAAAAAATGACCCAATTTTTAAAAATTTTTTCCAGAACCTAAAAAACACACCCTTACTAGGTGTGTCTCTTGTTAAATCATATATTCGACGCTATAAGTGGCATCGGATAGAATCCGTGAAAGGAATTGTTTGGTTCGTTCTTCTTTTGGACTGTTGAAGAATTCATGGGGTTCATTTTCTTCGATGATGTGTCCGCCATCCATAAAGATAACGTGGTTAGCCACATCACGCGCAAAGCTCATCTCATGCGTTACGACAACCATGGTCACTCCTTCTTGGGCTAGCTGTTTCATGACATCTAAGACATCTCCAACCAATTCTGGGTCTAGCGCTGAGGTCGGCTCGTCCAGCAAGATCACGTCTGGTTTCACTGCGATGGCACGCGCGATTCCGATCCGTTGCTGCTGACCACCTGATAATTGAGAAGGATAGTAATCCTTGTAAGCGAGGAGACCAACTTTTTCAAGGGCGGATTCCGCCCGTTGGATGGCTTCTTCTTTCGGAATCTTCCGTGCTACAATCAGGCCTTCTAAGATATTTTCAAGTGCTGTTTTGTTGGCAAATAGATTGTAATGCTGAAAAACAAAGGCTGTCTTTTGACGAATTTCTAAAATTTCCTTTTTGCTGAGTTTTGAGAGGTCATATGCTTTTCCACCTAGGGTTAAGTGACCTGTATCCGCCTTTTCCAGGTGGTTGAGACAGCGAAGGAAAGTTGTTTTCCCTGATCCAGATGGACCCAAAATAACGACGACATCCCCTTGGTTAACCTTGAGATTGACATCTACCAGGACCTGATGGTCCTTAAATTTTTTCGATACGTGTTCTACTTCTAACATCTTCTTATTTCTCCTTCTTCTATGCGAGTGTCAGGCGTTTTTCTAAGAGGTTGAATCCCCACTGAATCACCCCACAAATGACAATATAAAGAATAAAAATCACGAGATAGGATTCAAAATATTGATAGCCATAAGAGGCTTCGACCTTGGCAATGGCGGTGATATCCTTGATCGTCATAACAAAGACAAGGGAGGTTCCTTTGACCAAGTTGATGACCAGGTTACACAAATTAGGAAGGGCTGAACGCAAGGCTTGTGGAAAAACAATGCGGATATAGGCTTGGCGATTAGTCAAACCAATGGCTTGCGCTGCTTCTAGCTGGCCCTTATCCACCGTCAGAATAGCTGACCGGAGAATTTCAGCCAGACTCCCTGTTGTCATCAAGCTAAAAATGATAAAGGCATAGTAAATGGGATTGATCTCAAAGACATTAAAGTGACTACCAATACTCTTAAAAAAGCTATTTAAGAGGCTGGGAAAGAGACTATAAAAGAAGAGAATCAAGAGAATTGGAGGCGTCGCGCGAATAAAGGCTAAGTAAATCACTGAGAAACTGCGAACACCTTTGACCTTATAAATCTGACCGAGTGCCAAAAAGAGGGCTGGAAAAAAACTCAAGAGAATCGATACGACCATGATCAGAAGGGTCACTGGAACACCACCCAAGGTGGCTAGAAATGTTTTACTAATAAAATTGAAATCCATAAGCTACCTTTCTGTTACACTGAGTCGTTTCTCAAGGAGTTGAGCGGAGAGGGAGATGACAAGGGCAATTCCCCAGTAGATCACTGCTACAGCTGTATAGGTCTCGAGGGAATAATTCCCAAGATTGCGGCTGATCAAGTTATTTCCTGCTCCCATGATATCGATAAAGCCAATGGTATAAGCCAAAGCGGCGTCGCGCATGAGGTTCAAGATGGCCGTCGTCATGTTTGGAAGAGCCACGCGAAAGGCTTGAGGAAGGACAATCCGCCAAATGGTTTGAGCTGGCGTCAAGCCGATACTCAAGCCTGCCTCCATCTGCCCTTTGGGAATGGCCAAATAGGCTGCCTTAAAGACCTCAGAGATCATAGCCGCAAAGAGAAGAAACATGGCCACAAGAACAAAGACAAACTTGGACCAGTGATCAATGTCAATACCCAACCACCAGTTCAAAAATTGGGGGAGCCCATAAAAGACCAAGAAGAGCAAGACAATCGGAGGGGTACAACGCAAAGTAAAGACATAGCCTTTTGCCAGACCTGCTCCTACCTTATCTTCTGATACTTGTGCCCAAGTCAAAACCAAGCCAAATGCAGAACCGAGAAGCGTCGTTAACACCATCAAAGCTAGGGTCGCTGGTAGAGCTTGGACCAAGGTTGGAAGAAATGACCAGACCTTGGAAATGTCGTATGAGACCATGTTTCTTTTCCTTTCTGTATCCGGATAGAAATAAGGAAGCTGGGGCTATACGCACCCAGTTCCATCTTATTTCTCTTTATCTACATAACTGAAGACATCTTCACCGAAATATTTTTTGGATAATTTCGCAAGCGTTCCATCTTTTTCCAATTCTTTGATGGCCTTGCTGTATTCTTCCGCAAATTTTTCGTTTTTCTTATCCTTATGAATCAATGGATAAGTTGGAATTCCTTTGTAGGCAAACCAGCTAAGTTTGTCTGCATATTGATGGTAAGAACCATCTTTATCTGTGACAGCTTTTTCAAAGGAAAGTTTGATATCAAAGAAGGCATCGTAACGACCTTCAAGTACCCAAGCATAAGCATCTGCGACTTTGAACGATTCGGCAGCTGTTAATTCGATTTGTTGGTCCTTATGCTTTTCATTGTATTCTTTAATAACATTCCATTGCGCATTTTGTGGTGAAATTGGAACCAATTTTCCTTTTTCTTTAGCAAAGTCATCAATGTTCTTGTATTTATCCGCATCTTCTTTTCGTACGGTAAATCCGATGATACTGGCTCCGATGGGTTCTTTTGGAATGATAAATTTCTTGGCGCGTTCTTCGGTATACCAAGCTCCTTTGGTTCCGATATCATACTTACCAGATTCTAGACCGATCAAAAGGTCGTCGTCACTTGTTCCAGTGTACTCAAACTTGTAGTCTGGTAATTTTTCGTCAATAGCTTTGAGAACGGCTACTTCATAACCATCTGATTCTCCTTTTTCATCGACAAAATCGTACGGCACATAGTTTTGAGTGTGGGCCACTTTCAAGGTTGTTACTTTATTAGATCCTGTTGATCCTTTGCTGTCGTTTGCATGGTTCAAGCTCCGTCCAAGAATGGTTGCACCTGCAATGGCAAGAACGGCCACCCCACCGATAATCCATGTTTTTTTACTCATACTCTGTTCTCCCTGATTCTATTTTTTCTTATTCTGCTGCAGCTTCACGAACCCATTCGATTCGCTCTTCATCAATATCACTTGGAATCGTACAATCTGCACCGATGACCAAACCTGTCGTTCCGGTTTCTGCGATGATGCGTTTGGTTTCTGCTTGGATCGCAGCCTTGTCTCCTGTGTAGAGAAGACCATTTTTACCATTTTCAAAACCACCAAGAACCGTGCGTCCACCAAAGATTTCGCGTCCTTCTGCTAGGCTGATTCCTTCTGGTCCAACTGCCCAGTTAATGACTTGAGCTGGGTAGTCTGTGAAGAGATGGATATCATTGCGAGCTCCTTCGTAGCCACAGATATGAAGAATATTTACCCCACCTGCTTCATTGGCTGCTTCTAAGACATGGAGTTCACTCGGTGCAATACTATTTTTATAAACTTCTTGGCTCACGCGTGCATCTTGGATACTTTGAACACTGAGGTAGATCCCGTCTGCTCCTGCTTCTTTAATGATGCGTTGGCTCAAACTTGCAATATCTTGACCAATCGTATCCAATACTTTTTTAAGGGTTGCAGCATCTTGATCAATGAAGTTTGCGATCAAGTCATCTCCTCCTGAAACTTCTCCGACCAACCATTTAAAGTAAGTTACTGGAGCAAAGATATTGTAGATGGCTACAATGTCCTCTTCAAAACCGGCACGGATGTTTTTTACAAGCTCTATCTGCTCTGTGATCCATGGATGATCGGCTCCGAGAGGTTCAATTCCTGCTAAGTCAGAGATGTTTTCAAGGCCTTTGTGAATGGCTGGATTTGGATAAGCAAAGTAACCATCGCTCATAAGTTTAACAAAGTCTGGTTGGACCTTGTGAAGGAAGTTTTGATGACCCTTCAGGTTTTTTTCAATAATTTCCGGATTAGAAAATCCTTTCAACCATTCTTCTTCTGTTGTAAAATGATGCCAAAATCCAACTGGCACACGGTCAACTGCTTCTCCTTTAAAAGCTTTTAACACTAATTCTCTTTTTGATGACATATTCTTACCTCGTTCTATCTTTTCTTGTTTGTTATCTTATCACTTCAATTATGCTTTGACTAATATATATTTTTTATCAAGCTCTTCATCTTTTTTTATCACTGATCTTCAAGAAGTAAAATTCCTGCTATATCAGAGGGACGAAGGAGAGAGAGACTATGGGCTGGAATTTTCTCCAATTTTTCGATGTCCGGATCTTTCCGTACAATCCCATGACTGCTTGCTGCAGTAGCTTTTGCGAGTCCTAGGACTAAGAATAAAGCTACCAGCCCCATACACCACACATGAATCTTTCTCATCTCCTTCTCCTTTCTTCTTACAAGACGGCTGCTTGACGCACCCAGTCTAAGCGTTCCAATTGGAAATCGTCTGGTACGGTACAATCCGCCCCAAGGATCAAACCACGACTTCCCGCTTCTGCGACCAAGCGACGGGTTTCTTGCTCGATAGCTGCTCGTTCCCCTTGGTAGAGCAAACCTTTCTTGCCATTGACAAAGCCACCCAAGACGGCACGATCCCCAAAGAGCTTGCGACCTGCTGCTAGGCTCAGGCCTTCATGATGGGTCGCCCAGTTAATGACTTGAGCTGGATAATCTTTGAAGAGGTCCACTTCATTGCTAGCCCCTTCAAAACCACAAATATGAAGGATATTGATGCCCCCCGCTTCATTGGCAGCTTCTAGGACAGCGATGTTACTAGGTTCAATGATCTTACGGTATTCTTCCTCTGTCACACGCTCATCTTGGACCTGCTGGGTTGAGAAGTAAATTCCTTCAACACCTGCTTCTTGGATCAAGCGGCGACTTAAAGTAGCGATATCTCCTGCAATCACGTCAAGGACACGAGCTAAAGTTTCTGGATCTTCCTTGCTAAAGTCTGCAATCACTTGGTCTCCACGGGATTGATCCGTACGGAACCAGCGTTTCAAATAAGAAATGGGCGAGAAGATATTGTAGAAAGAAGCAATCTCTTCATGGAAATGGGAACGAATCTCCTTGACCACTTCAATCTGTTTTTCAATCCACGGATGATGCTCTCCAATCGGTTGAATGTCCTTTAATTCTTGGATCGATGTGATCTCTCTCGAATAAAGAGCACTCGGATAGCGGAAGAAGCCATCGCTCATAATCTTGACAAAATCAGGTGAAATTTCTTCAACATAGTGTTGGTGTCCCTTAATACTTTTTTCTAGTACAGCCGGATTGTCTAGCCCCAATTCTTTTTCTTCTTGGGTCACATAATGGAGCCAAAATCCTACAGGGATTCGCTCTACTGCTTCGCCTCGAATGGCACGAAGAACCAATTCTTTTTTACTCATACTGTACATCCTCCTCATCTTTTCTCCAAAAGAAAGATTGACTGCTTCCCTTCTGGAATTTGTAACCATGATATCACCTCGAAAATTAGCTGACTAATATATTTTCCCTATCAAAGCCTTTAAATTTCTTTATTGAGAAAATCATCAAAAAAACGCAAGCCCTTGAAAATAGGGACTTGCGAGTATCTTTCTCGATTGTTTCATTTTAGAAAAAAATGACCTCTTTGATCTTTTCTTGATCCGGTTATAATATAAAACTATACCCCTTCTTTTAAGATGAAAAATGGTATCTATTGAGATGAAAAAGCCCTTCCTATCAACATTTCTTTCTATTCATTCCACCATTTCCTGGCTCCCCTTCCCCTCTTTCTTGTCATACAAGATTGAAAGGAGTATAATTTTGATAGAATAATTTTAAGGAGTGTACGGTTTATGAAAACAACAAAAACCACCTTTACCATCGTTTCTGCCCTTGCTTCTGTCATTTTACTGACGAGTTGTGGAAGCAACACCACTAAAACGCAAGAGACAAAAGCAACCAGCACTAAAAATAAGGTGACGATGACCTATGATCAGCAGCGCTCACAAGAAAATACCATGTCTGTCCTCTGGTACCAAAAGGCAGCAGAAACCAAGGCTTTGTATTTACAAGGCTACAATGTCGCTACTGACCGTTTGAAAGAGATCCTCCAAACGCCTTCTGATAAGCCATACTCAATCGTATTAGACTTGGATGAAACTGTTTTAGACAACAGCCCATACCAAGTTCAAAACGTCAAAGATGGTACGGCCTTCAATCCTAAAGATTGGGATGTTTGGGTGAAAAAAGCAGCCGCAAAAGCGGTGCCAGGTGCTAAAGATTTCCTTCAATATGCTGATCAAAATGGGGTTCAAATCTACTACATTTCTGACCGTACAACCTCTCAAGTAGATGATACCATCAAGAATCTTGAAAAAGAAGGCATTCCTGTTCAAGGACGTGACCACCTCATGTTCTTAGAAGATGGTGTCAAATCAAAAGAAGGCCGTCGCCAAGCTGTGCAAGAAAAGACCAATCTTGTCTTGCTCTTTGGGGACAACCTAGTGGACTTTGCAGACTTCTCTAAGACATCTGAAGCTGATCGCGACAAGAAATTGGACGAATTGCAAAAAGAATTTGGTGAAAAATTCATCATCTTCCCAAATCCAATGTACGGATCATGGGAATCTGCTGTTTACCAAGGTAAAAAACTAGATGCCAAGGGACAAACAGAAGAACGCCTCAAAGCCTTGCAAGGTTTTGACAAATAAAGCAAATATCCTCGTTAGGAAAAACCTAACGAGGATATTTTTTCTATAGACAAATTTATTCAACTGTTACAGACTTAGCAAGGTTCCGTGGTTTGTCAACATCGAGTCCACGATGAAGGGTTGCAAAGTAAGCAATCAATTGGGTTGGCACCACCATTGAGATTGGAGAGAGGTAAGGGTGAACCGCTGTCAAGACTAAATCATCCGTCTCTTTAGCAACATTTTCTTCTGCAATGGTTAAGACATGAGCCCCACGTGCTGCTACTTCTTGGATGTTTCCACGAGTGTGGCTAGCTAGGACTGGATCAGATAAGAGAGCGATGACCGGTGTACCGTCTTCGATCAAAGCAATGGTACCATGTTTCAACTCACCCGCTGCGAAGCCTTCACATTGGATGTAAGAAATTTCTTTTAGTTTCAGACTAGCTTCCATGGCAACATAGTAATCTTGGCCACGGCCGATATAGAAAGCATTGCGGGTTGTTTCCAACAAGCCACGGACTTTTTCATCGATCACTTCTTTTTCTGAAAGGGTTGATTCGATCGATTGGGCAACGATAGACAATTCGTGCACCAAATCAAAGGCTTTGGCCTTTTCATTGCCATTGGCTTCCCCAACAGCTTTTGCAAGAAAGGCAAGGGCTGCGATTTGAGCCGTATAAGCCTTGGTGGAAGCGACCGCAATTTCAGGACCCGCATGGAGCAACATAGTCATGTCTGCTTCACGTGAAAGAGTAGATCCTGGAACATTGGTTACTGTCAAGCTTGGAATGCCCATTTCATTTGCTTTGACCAATACCTGGCGACTATCCGCTGTTTCACCAGATTGGCTGATAAAGATGAAGAGTGGTTTCTTGCTGAGAAGTGGCATACCGTAGCCCCACTCAGAGGAAATACCGAGTTCCACTGGGGTATCTGTCAATTCTTCTAGCATTTTCTTAGAAGCAAATCCAGCATGGTAAGAAGTTCCAGCTGCAAGAATGTAGATGCGGTCTGCTTCTTGAACCGCTTTGATGATAGCTGGCTCCACCACTACTTGACCTGCCTCATCTGTGTAAGCTTGGATGAGTTTACGCATGACAGTTGGTTGCTCGTCGATTTCCTTGAGCATGTAGTATGGATAAGTTCCCTTACCGATATCTGATAAGTCAAGTTCAGCCGTGTAGCTAGCGCGCTCACGACGATTTCCATCGTAGTCTTGGACTTCAACGCTGTCTGCTTTGACGATGACCAACTCTTTGTCATGGATTTCCATATATTGGTTGGTCTCACGAATCATGGCCATGGCATCTGAGCAGACCATATTGTAACCATCCCCAAGACCAATCAAGAGTGGTGATTTATTTTTTGCCACATAGATGGTGCTTGGATCTTCTGCGTCCATCAAAGCAAAGGCATAGGCTCCTCGGATGATGTGGAGGGCTTTTTTGAAGGCTTCAAGCGTAGACAAGCCTTCTTCTTCAGCGAATTTTCCGATCAAGTGGACTGCAATTTCTGTATCGGTTTGACCCTTGAAATGGTGACCGGCTAGGTATTCTTCCTTGATTTCAAGGTAGTTTTCAATGACACCATTGTGTACCAAAACAAAGCGACCTGTCTCCGAACGGTGTGGGTGAGCATTGTCCTCAGTTGGTTTTCCATGAGTGGCCCAGCGGGTATGTCCGATCCCAGCTGTTCCTTCAACACCTTCTGCCTTAGACGACAATTCTGCAATGCGGCCAACGGCCTTTACTAATTGACTCTTGCCTTCACTAGCCAGAAAAACACCTGCAGAGTCATAACCTCGGTATTCGAGCTTTTCAAGTCCTTGAATCAAAATATCAGTAGCATTTGTATTTCCTACAACACCAACGATTCCGCACATAGTCTTTACGATATAGCCTTGCTATACTTTCCCCTTTACTTAGTCAAACGACCCATGGTCGATTTCTCAGTTACTTTGAAATTGGTCTAGTCTAATTTACCAAAAAAGTAACCAGCGGAGTCAGTATACAATGCTTCTTCCAGTTTGTCAACTAGGAAATTCAAGAAAATTGGTCTAGTTAAGAAAGGGTTAAGAAAAACCTATCAACATCTTGGTTGATAGGTTGCTTTTTCTACTCTTCAAATCCATTCTGCTGGCTCAACTCACGGAACCAATGGCCGGATTTTTTGAGGGTACGTTTTTGACTCTCAAGATCCAATTCAACTAAACCATAGCGGTTCTTGTAGCCATTGAGCCAAGACCAGCAGTCAATAAAGGTCCAGATCAAATAGCCCTTACAATTGGCACCATCTTGAATAGCCCGGTGGAGCTCACGAAGATGATCTTTGACAAAGTCAATCCGGTAGTCATCTTGAATCACCCCATCCTTGCGGAATTTTTCCTCTCCTTCGACCCCCATCCCATTTTCTGTCAGGATCCACTCGATATTGCCATAGTTTTCCTTGATATTTTGGGCAATGTCATACAGGCCTTGCTCATAGATTTCCCAACCACGGTGGGGATTAATCTTGCGGCCTGGCATGACATAGGGTTCATAAAATTGCTCAAAGAGTAGGGGAGAAGCTGGATTCGGAGCATAACGAGGAGCTGCCACACGGAGTGGTTGGTAATAGTTAACACCTAGATAGTCGACGGTATTTTCCTCCATCAAGCGCAATTCAAAGGGATCATAATCCGGTAAGAGATCACGCTCCCGCAGGATCTCCACTAATTCTTCAGGATAATGACCAAGAACAGATGGATCTAGGAAGGATTTGGCTTGAAAGAGCTCGGCAATACGCGCAGCTTTGACATCTTCTGGATGCTGGCTCCGAGGGTAGGCTGGTGTCAGATTGAGCACAATCCCGATCCGGAAATTAGGATCCACCTCGTGACAGGCCTTGACCGCTAGAGAGCTTGCTAACTGGGTGTGGTAGGCTACTTTTACAGCTGCAGCTGCATCTACCTTATGAGGAAAATGGGCATCATAAAAATAACCAAACTCCACAGGCACAATGGGTTCATTAAAGGTGATCCACTGGTCGACCAGATCCCCATAGGTCTTGAAACAAAAACGCGCATATTCTTGATAAGCATAGGCGGTTTCCTTGTTTTCCCAACCATCGCCCTGCTCTTGGAGAGCCATCGGCAAATCAAAATGATAGAGGTTTACCAAGAGGTGAATCCCTTTTTCCTTAATCTTTTCAAAGACACGACGGTAGAAATCGACACCTGCTTGATTGATCTCCCCTCGGCCTTCTGGGAAAATGCGGGACCACTGAATAGACGTCCGAAAAGCTGTGTGACCGGTTTCTAACAAGAGATCCAGATCTTCTTCCCAGTGTTCATAAAAAGTGGATGTTTTCTCCGGTCCTTGCTCTTGATAAAAGCGATTGGGTTCGATCCTATACCAGTAATCCCAGAGATTGTCACCTTTTCCATCCTGATCTAGACGTCCTTCTGTCTGTGGACCTGAGGTCGAACTCCCCCATAAAAAATCCTTTGGAAATTGAAACATGTTCTAATCCTCCTCATTCTACTAGCTCTATTGTAGCGAATTCTCCCCCAAAACCTAGGCACAATTTACAGTCTTTCTTACGCAGATTAAAGAAAAAGCTCCCTTAGAAAAATTCCTAAGAGAGCTGGTCCTCATTATAAGTCATTCACAACATATTCAAAGAGTTTGTGGTCTGCTGGACTCTTGTCAAAACGCAGTTCCGGATGCCACTGAACGCCGAGAAAACGACTCTCATCTGTGGATTGAACCGCCTCTATGACGCCGTCTTTGGGATCCCGCGCGATTACTTCTAAGCCAGCTGCCAAGTCTTTGATACTTTGATAGTGAAAGGAATTGATGCGACTGGTCTTACCATAGATCTCTTGTAAAACCGTCTGATCCTTGGTCACCAGCTCTTGGCTGGTGTACTGACCTGGATTGTCCTGCCAATGGTGTTCAATGTCTTGATGCAGAGTTCCCCCTAGAGCGACATTGTAGAGTTGGGTCCCACGACAGACTGTAAAGATAGCTTTTTTAGCCGCACGCGCTTCCTCAATCAAGGCCAACTCAAAAAGATCACGTTTTAAGAGGTAGTCGTCGCTATCAATGGTGATTTCTTCTCCATAAAACTTGGGCAAGACATTTTGACCACCAGTAATGATGAGCTTATCAATCATCGACATGTAGTGTTTGGCCATGTCCGCATCTCCAATTGGCAAGATCAAGGGAATTCCTCCCGCCTCTTTGACCGCTTCGACAAAACCAGTCGCCGCATAACTCATGTTCGCGTCTGGATCATCTGGGAAGGGTCTTTCATTTCCTGTAATTCCAATCACAGGCCTTTTTTTCATACTTGTTTCCATATACTTTCATTCGTTTTCAAGGCTTATTGTAACACAATTTTAAGCTAGACTCAATGGAGAGTTTTTGAAGAGAAGGCCTCTCCCTCTATAACAAAAGCTTGCTGAAAAGGGTTAAAATTGCTTCCTATCAAAAAATCCTCAAGTGCGAAGACTTGAGAATTGTTTGTTAATTTTTGATAAACCCTTCTTTTACCAAAAAGTCACGCGCTACTTGAGCAGCAGGCTTACCTTCTACTCCGACTTGGTAGTTCATCTGACTCATTTGGTCTGCTGTGATTTTACCCGCCAACTGATTGAGAATCCCTTCCAATTCAGGGTGTTTCTTAAGAAGAGTTTCTTTCATGAGGGGCGCCCCTTGATATGGCGGGAAGAGTTGCTTGTCATCTTCGAGGACCACCAGGTCATAGCGAGCCAGCTCGGCATCCGTTGAGTAAGCATCTGTGATCTGGATATCACCGGACTGGATCGCCTGATAGCGAAGGGCTGGCTCCATGGTGGAGACTTGTAGATGGAGTCCGTAAACCTTCTGCAAACCCTTATTCCCATCCTCTCGGTCATTAAACTCCAAGGTAAATCCTGCCTTGAGTTGTCCTTCCACCTTTTTCAAATCTGAAATGGTCTTGAGGCCATACTCTTGGGCAATTTTCTTAGGCACCGCGACAGCATAGGTGTTCTGATAAGCCATGGGTTTGAGCAAGGCCAGGTCGTCTTGTTTCTTGATCCCATCTCGAGCCGCTTGATAGACTGCTTCTGGATCATGGTCGACTTGCGGCGCCGGCTTGAGGAGACTTTCGGTCACAGTCCCTGTAAACTCTGGATAGATAGCGATATCCCCTTTTTTCAGAGCTTCATAGAGGAAGGTGGTCTTGCCAAAATTTGGTTTAACAGTCACTGTCATATCCGTATTTTTCTCGATCAAGATCTTATACATATTGGCTAGAATTTCCGGTTCAGGACCCAACTTCCCAGCGATGACCAGATTTTCTTTTTCCGGTTTAGGAAGAAGATTTGGCGTATAGCTAGCTCCCAATCCCAGGATCATGACCGCAAAAGCCGCAAAGATGGTCCGCAATTTGGCCTTTTCCATCCATTTGAGAAGAAGGTTAAAGGCGATGGCCAAGAAAGCAGAAGACAGGGCACCGATCAAAATCAGACTGGCATTATTGCGGTCAATCCCTAGAAGGATAAAGGAACCCAGTCCCCCTGCTCCAATCAAGGCGGCTAGAGTAGCCGTCCCGATAATCATCACAGCTGCTGTCCGAATCCCAGACATGATGACGGGCATGGCCAAGGGAATCTCAAACTTCTTCAAGCGCTCCCACTTGGTCATTCCAAAGGCGATTCCCGCTTCTTCAAGGCTTGGATCAATTCCCTGTAAACCGGTGATGGTATTTTGAAGGATGGGGAAAATGGCATAGATGACGAGAGCTGTCAAGGCCGGAAGTGTTCCGATTCCCATGATAGGAATGAAGAGCCCCAAAAGGGCCATGGAAGGAATGGTCTGGAAGATCCCAGCTACCTGTAAAACCCAGTTGCTGGCTCTCTTGCGTGTACTTAAATAA
>JAGZZN010000070.1 GCA_018377375.1 Streptococcus parasanguinis | reverse complement strand
TCCCACCTCCGCACAGTTGAGTAGGGCTGTAAAAGCTGATGAAATCAGCGTAGTAGAGCCCACTCAACCACTGCGTCTTGCTCGACAATCCAAAAACAAGAAGAGGCTAGGACTTTTGTCCCAACCTCTAATTTATTTAATCCGGAATTTTTGTCTGAGACGTGCAGCTTGACCTCCGATAAAGCGGTCAAAATACCGTAGCCATAATCCTAAGGCTCCATAGATAACAACTCCTAATCCGCCAATGACGATGATATAAATCATGCTCGATACACGGCCATTTGGTGGGAAAATCCAGCCCAAAATCAAGCCTGCGATCAAGACTCCAAGTAGCATCACCACAGTCAGGATAGAACCAAGTAAGGTCCGCTTGAAGATGATGGTTCGATTAAACTGAGTAATGGTTTGGATCTCCCGATACATGAGAACGATTGGGACCATTAACGCAATAGTCGTTGACAAAAGCGGCCCATAAGAACGAAAGACCAAAATAAATGGAATTTGTAGGACCAATTTCACCACTACACCATAAAGGAAGTAGCGAATGGCCTTGCGATTTTGAAAGAGGGCTTGAATCATTGGCGATAAGACCGTGTAAAGACCGAGAATTACGGTCTGCAACATCGCTACGATGAAGAGTCCTAAGGCCAAGCCATCTGGTTGCCCATAGAAAACCGTATAAAGTGGTTTTGCGACTGCTACTGCACCAAAGGTGGCTGGAAGCAAGAAAGCTAGCAACATGGTCAAGTTATCCTGTACGAGCTTCCCAGCTGCTTTTAGGTCCCCCTTCACATAATTCTCTGTCAACAGAGGAATCCCAACTCCCCCAATCGAAGTCGCTACCGCAATCAAGATCATGGTGATTTTGTTTGGATTAGCAGAGAAATAACTAAACATGACCAAGAGCTGCTTTTGACTATAATCTGTGAACCAAGACATGACATTGATAAAGGTCATCTGGTCAACAATTTGGAAGAGCTGAATGGCGGAACCAGTGATAATAAAAGGAATGGCCTCACGAATCGTATCAATCAAGAGAGCCCGAGTGTCAATCCCTTCACTTCCCTCTTGCTTTCTAAAAATAGAAGAGAGCAAGCCTGTCTTTGCAAGGTAATAAAAGAGCACCAACAGGCTCGCTCCCATACCAATAAAAGCAGCAAAGGTCGACTGCGTAACAGCTTGCACATAATCACCTGAGCCAATCTTCATAATGAAGAAGGTCGTGAGCAACATCCAGATGACCCGGATCACTTGTTCTGCAATCTGGCTTATAGCGTAAGGCTTCATGTTGTTAAAACCTTGGAAAAATCCCCGAATGACACTCATCGAAGGAAAGATCAAGACAGCCCAAGAAAGGCTCTGCATGATCGGAATCAACTCTTTTCCCCCACCTGAAAGACTCGCAAAGACAGGAGACAAAAGATACATGAGAATGGCAAATCCAAGGCCTAGAATTCCCATAAATTTCAAGAAGCCCCGAATCAAAGCAAAGCTATGATCCGCTTGGTCCCGGGTATTGTATTTGGCTACTTGCTTAGCAACAGCTACGGGTACTCCGGCTGTCGAAATCAAGAGAAACCAAGCATAGATATTGTAGCCCATTGTAAAAAGACCATTGGCTTGTGGCCCATATTTTCCCATCCAAATATACCAAGGAATAATATAAGCGGCTCCTAGCAAACGGCTGATAAAGTTGCTGGCTGTCATCCAGGCAGTCCCGCGAAGCATCTGGGCTTGCTGGTCATTTTGTTCGTGACTCATTGGTGTCCTCTTTCGTTTCTTCTTCTCTTCATTATAAACTTTTCCATGACACTTGTAAAATAGGGACTTTAGGTTTACAATAGTTTTATGATTACAATTGAACAAACCCTCAACATTTTAAAACATGACCAAAATTTCCGAGAAGTTCTAGTAAATGGTGAATACTACTACCATCTAGAAGGAACAAGTTTTGATGCTATTAGCTATGATAGCCGTAAGGTTTCTGCTAGTACCCTCTTTTTTGTCAAAGGGGCCAACTTCAAAAAAGAATACCTGGAACAGGCTATTTCTAATGGACTCGGCTTTTATGTCTCTGAAAAAGATTATGAAGTTGGTATTCCTGCCATTCTCGTCAATGATATCAAACAGGCCATGAGCTTAATTGCCATGGAGTTTTATGGGCACCCTGAGAAACAATTAAAACTATTGGCCTTCACAGGGACTAAGGGGAAGACAACAGCGGCCTACTTTGCTTACCATATTTTGGAACAAAGTCACCGACCAGCTATGCTGTCTACCATGAATACAACACTGGATGGTAAAAACTTCTTTAAATCGACCCTGACAACGCCAGAGAGCTTGGATCTTTTTGCCATGATGGCTGAGGCAGTAGCCAATGATCGGACCCATCTCATTATGGAAGTTTCCAGTCAAGCTTATCTAGTGAAACGGGTTTACGGTCTGACCTTTGACGTTGGTGTTTTTCTCAACATCAGTCCTGACCATATTGGACCGATTGAACACCCAACTTTTGAGGATTATTTCTACCACAAACGTCTCCTCATGAAGAACAGCCAAGCCGTTGTCATCAATAGTGATATGGATCATTTCCAAGTTTTAGCGGACCAAGTCGCGAACCAAGACCACGATTTTTATGGAAGCCAGTCTGAGAATCAAATTGAAAACTCTAAGGCCTTCAGCTTCTCAGCCACTGGTAAATTAGCTGGAAACTATGAAATCCAACTGATTGGACATTTCAACCAAGAAAATGCTGTGGCTGCCGGACTTGCCTGCCTTCGCCTAGGTGCGAGCCTCGAGGATATCCAAAAAGGGATTGCTAAGACGCGCGTTCCAGGCCGAATGGAAGTCTTGACTCAGCAAAACGGCGCTAAGGTCTTCATCGACTACGCCCATAATGGTGATAGCTTGAAAAAACTACTCTCTGTTGTCGAAACCCATCAAACGGGGACCATTTCACTAGTTCTCGGATCAACTGGGAATAAAGGAGAGAGCCGCCGCAAGGACTTTGGCATACTCTTGGAAGACCATCCTGAGATCCAAGTCTTCCTCACAGCGGATGATCCCAACTATGAAGATCCTTTGGCTATCGCTGAAGAGATTAGTAGTTTTATCACGCGCCCTGTCGAGAAAATCGCAGATCGCGAAGAAGCCATTCAACTGGCTATGGCGACAACCAGCAAGCCTGAAGATGCTGTTATTATCGCTGGAAAAGGAGCAGACTGCTACCAAATCGTCAATGGCGTAAAAGAAGAGTATCCAGGTGACGCCGCCATTGCTGAACGTTATCTATAATCAAACGAAACAAGGCTAGGAAATTTTCCTAGCCTTTTCTATTGCTTCATAAACATCAGTCTTTCCTTATCCAAGTCCACTGCTAATTCATATTTGCCTTCATCATTTTTGCTGATATAACCTAAGATTTCTAAACTATCGACAAAGATGTCCTTGCGCTTTTGCTGGACTACTTCTTTTTTGAGAAATTTGAGCAAAAAGCTGGTCATATACTTAAGAGCATACTCGGGATTGACATCTCCCAAGATGGCATAGAGCTTTTCTTGATCTTCCGTCAATGGGTATTGGTGAGCTACCTTATAAAAGTAATTGGAAAGGGTCTGTGCATGTCGCGCAAAGTCCGTCTCCTCTATGAGAATCGCTGCATTGGTCGTGTTGCGGAGTTCCGTTTGGAAGACCTTGGCTTTTAATTCTTGATAAACTGCACTGTCCTCTCGAACAAAGACCTCCTGATCCAGGTCCACTCGATCAGCTGACTCCAAGAAGGGCAGGTTGAGGGTGTAGCGTTTATTTTCTCGAAGGATGAATCCCGCTTTGATATACTCCTCCATCAGCTTATCCACTGGTTGATCTGGAAATTGGGCCTTGATTTGCCGCAGGATCACATCGTCGTGCTGATCCAAAAAGTTGATCAAGTCCTTGAAAAATGGCTGACGTGTCAAACGTGTAGGATTAATGATTGTAATCATAAATAGGTCTCGTTTACTGTTTTATCGGTTCGTTCTTATTGTAACATAAAAATTAGTTTAAGCGAAATCAATACCAAAGGACAAAATCTTCAATTTATGGATAGGCAGGCAAGAGGGGAAAATAAGGCAATAAAAGAACTTAGTCTTTTCAATCCAAGTTTACTGTAGAAGCCCCATAAGTTATTCCAACTCATTTCATTTCTATTATTTTAAAAGAAATAAAATCAGTCAGTAGTTGCTTAATGCGTTCTGGACATTCTTCATTGTCCCTACTGTAGATACTCACTAAGCCATGTAAAAAAATAAAGATTCCACTACGAATATTTAGCGCTTCTGCATCAGATAAGTCTTTCGGTAAAAAGACATCAATAGCTTCTTCCAACAAACGATAACTTTTCATTCTCAATTGCATCAACGGTTGCGAACAATCGCCTGAATCTTCATGCTCTCCACGGTAAAAAATCAATAATTCATAAATATTACGTTCTCTAAACCCAAAATCCACGTATGTTTGACAGATTTGAAGCAGACGTTCCTTATCATTCTGCTTGGAATGACTGATTTCTAAGCAAGTATGATAGAGATGAGTTAACGGTTTTTCCGCTACTGCATATAATATATCCTCTTTCTTTTTAAAATACTGATAAATAGCTGTATGTGAACATCCTGCAGCTTGAGCAATCTGCCTGATTCCTACTTTTTGCTGAGATTCTGTCCGGAAAAGTTCTTCGGCTGCCCTGATAATTCTAGATCTTGTATCCTTTGCCATTACAAACTCCCTTTAAACCCATCCGATGCCTCAAAATCTCGTACTGCATCTTTTACCTCACTACCATGACAAACACTAACAAGTGCCTGCGAATATCTCTTGATAATTCTTTCTCCACTAGCTAAAGCTTGTCTCATATCTGCTGTATATCCTTTCATTGGTGGACGCAACTTTCCATTTCTCGTAGCTGTAAAAAGGTCTCCAGCAATTAAAACTTGATCCTCTTCATGGTAATAAACAACATGACCAGGGGAATGACCAGGAGAAAATAGGGGTTTTAATCCTGCCCTACTTAACAAGTCTTGACCCTCTTGACTTTCAACAGTTATAAAAGTAGCCGGGTCAAAAATGACTTTTTCTTTCTCTTTTCTATTTGGAAAAGGCTCTTTGCCTGAAATATAGGGGAATTCCTTCTCACTGATTAAAGTAGGGATGTTACCAAAGTACTGTCTAAGATAGGGCAAACCTTTGATGTGATCTGGATGTCCATGGGTCAGGAAAATTGCTTCGATTTTTTGTGGGAGTAAAAACTGGGCAGCGTACTTCTCCATTCCTCGCATTCCCGTATCAATCACATAAAAGCGACCAGATGATTCAACTAGCCATATGCTGACAACAAAAATGCCCAATTCGAACTCAAACTTTTTTATATGTGGACTGATTTGTTTTGTACGTGTTAATAAACGATACAAGAAAGACATATTTACTTCCTCCTTTGATTTCCAGCAAAAACTAACCAGTGGTTAGTTTTTTTGTGAAGTATATCATATTTTATCAGTCTAAACAAGAAACATCCAGAGGATATTAGAAAAAAATACAACTTTTACAAGTTGTATTCGAACGTAGAACATATTTTTCTTTAGTTTGATGCAACTCTTATAAACTGTATCAAAGATTCAGATTGTTGTTTCATGAATCCAAATCATCCAAATACCTTTCTTTAAACTGTAGCTGTGGTGATTGGGCTAACTGACTCGGGTTGGTCCCGGGCTGATCTAAAGGAACCGCTAGACCAAGCTCTCTGTAGTAATCTTCCCAAAACGAACTAATCTCTTGTTCCTCATCTCCAAACTTCATGGGAATGGTTTCAAAAATAGGAAGTAGTTCAGCAATGAACTGGGAACAGTAATAACCATCTCCATCCGGATAAAAGGAAGCATTGTAGGGGGCCCCTAAAAGGTTTTCTGCCCGCTTTTTGACCTCTGGACAATCAATCTGCGCATAACGATAAAGGTCATAGACTTTTCCAGCTTCAAAGAAGTCCTCAGGGGCTTGGGAAAGGACGCCACCTTCTACCGTGGCATGATAAATGAAACCGTCCAAAAAGATAGCCACATGGCTATAGTTGCCAGTAGATACCTGGATGGCCTGCCCCATTTCCGTATCTTCTCTCACAAAAATCAAATCGCCCGTCTCTAACATGATCTTCTCCTAGCAAAAAAGGAGTCGAAACTCCTTTTTAATAATGGGTTTCCCCATTTATCATTAAGCATTAAAGCTTTCAGTCAATTGAGGAACCACTTGTTTCTTACGTGAAACGGCACCTGGAAGAAAAGCATGATTGTTTTCAAGTTTGAAGTTGAAGGCTGCTTCTACCTTGTCCATGTTGGCACCAAGAGCCAAGATTTCTGAGTTTGAGTTGACGATGTCTGTAATCATCAAAACAAAGTCAGAGTAGCCGTTAGCTGCATTGGCAGCTTGGATAGCTGCTTCGATTTCAGCTTGGCGTTCCAAAACTTCCGCAATATCAACTGTATTCACTTGAGCCACACGAACGTTATTTCCGTTCAATTCAAAAGTCTTAGCATCGATGTCGATCAATTCTTCTGCTGATTTGCTTGCCAAGTTAGTACCAGCCTTGAGCATGGCAAGACCGTATTCTTCCAAGTTGACACCAGCCAATTCAGCCAATTCTGGCGCAATCACTTTATCAGATGGGTGTGTTGTTGGAGATTTCAAAAGAAGAGTATCTGAAATCAAACCTGAAAGCATCAAACCTGCCAATTCTTTTGGCACTGCTACACCGTGTTCTTTAAACATGCGGTAAACGATAGAAGATGCTGATCCTACTGGTTCCAAACGCATGTAAAGTGGGCTGGCAGTTTCAAAGTTAGCCACACGGTGGTGATCCACTACACCATAAACTTCTACTTCAGCAATATCTGAAACAGATTGTTGGAATTCATTGTGGTCCGTCAAGATGACTTGTTCTGCACCTTCTGCTTTAGCTGATGTGATGACGCGTGGTGCTTCCACACCAAAATAGTCCAATACGAAAGCTGTTTCTTCATTTGGAGTTCCAAGAGCCACTGCTTCTGTATCCAAACCATAAGCTTCTTTTGCAAGATAAGCAAAAGCTACAGATGAGCCGATAGCATCTGAGTCAGGATTTTGGTGACCAAAAACGAGAATTTTTGACATGTTTCTACCTCTTTATTTCATTTATAGATTCACTCTATTTTAGCACGTTTTGCCATTTAAAGAAAGGGAATAGTTGTGCATTTCAATAGAAAAGACAGCTGGAGTGACCAACTGTCTATACTTTTTATCCTTTGACCCGTTTCAGGTAATCTTGGTAACTTTCTGTTTCCATCAAATCTTTTGCATTTTGGACCCGTTCTTTTGTCGGTGGTTTCACACCCTCCAATTTGTACGGAATTCCCAATTCACGCCATTTGAATTCCCCCATAGTATGGTAAGGCAGAATCTCAAATTTATCGACATTTTTAAGGGTTTTAACAAATTTTCCAAGCTCGATCAAGTCGTCATCTCGGTCTGTCAAACCTGGCACCAAGACGTGGCGAATCCAAACGGGCTTGCCAATATCAGACAAATACTTGGCACAAGCTAGAATCGTTTTATTGGTATGGCTGGTCACAATTTTGTGTCGTTCATCATTGATTTCCTTGATATCAAGAAGCACCAAGTCTGTCACTGCCATCAAGCGGTCAAATTTTTCCAAATAACGAGGCGTATTCCGGAAAGGAAGAGCACAGGTATCCAAAGTACAATGAATGCCCAACTCTTGAGCCTTGGTAAAAAGTGCAATCAAAAAGTCAATCTGCAAGAGGGCTTCTCCACCACTGACAGTGATTCCCCCTTTTTCGCCCCAAAATCCACGATAACGGAGGGCTTCTTCTAAGACATCATCTACCGTCCGCTCACGGGACTTGTTGGTTTCCATTGCCCAAGTATCTGGATTGTGGCAGTATTGACACCGCATTTGACACCCTTGAAGGAAGACAATAAAGCGGATCCCAGGCCCGTCTACTGCACCAAAACTTTCTGTTGAGTGTACCATTCCTGTTACTTTTCCATAGTCAACTGTTTCATTTTCCATTGAGGAACCTCTTCTCTTGAAAACGTTTTATGATTTTATTATAACACGATTCCATCTATTTTAAAGAGTTTAAGC
>JAGZZN010000069.1 GCA_018377375.1 Streptococcus parasanguinis | reverse complement strand
CAGGTTGCTCAAAGCACTGCTTTGAGGTTGTAGATAGAACTGACGAAGTCAGTAACATATATACGGCAAGGCGAAGCTGACGTGGTTTGAAGAGATTTTTGAAGAGTATTAGCGAATATCCAAGTAATCCAAGACTAATTCACAGAACATCATGTTGGCCCACGAGAACCATTCACGCGAGTATTTGGTTGGATCATCTACGTGGAAACTTTCGTGCATGACGCCCGTGCCTCCATCGCAGGCAACCAACTGGTCCAGCAAATGTTTTTTCTCAGCTTTATCATTTGTTGTCAATCCTTGAATGGATAAAGCAATCGGCCAGACATAGCGATAGAAGGTATGAGAACTTCCGAGTCCACTTGCGTACTTCCCTTCATAGAAGTAAGGATTTTCAGGGCTCAAAATCGTCCGACGAGTGGCTTGGTAGACTTCGTCGTCGATGGCGCAGTAGCCCAGATATGGAGCAGCCAACAAACTTGGTACGTTCGGATCATCCATGATGCTAGCATTTCCCAAACCATCTACCTCAAAGGCATAAATTTTCTCGCCCTTACTGTTAGTCGTGTAGGCGTAGTTTTCGATCCCTTCTTGAATCTCAGCTTGCAGGCGTTTGGCATCTGCAATGATGCTTTCACTATCAGCTAGATTCAAGTCTGCAAAGATTTCTTGCACATAGCCCAAGACAACCACTGCGAACATATTGGACGGAATCAAGTAACTATACTGACAGCAGTCATCACTTGGACGGAAGGCTGACCAGGTCATGCCTGTCACGGCAAAATCAGGACCAAATCCGTCATTGACCAGCGTGTCTTCCTTACGATCCGTATCCCGAACGAAGCGATAAGGGGAGTTCTTGTGGTCTTGTTCCACTACCCAGAGATGAAGGATTTCCTTGGTCACAGTGACAAAGGTTTCATCAAATTGGCTAGTCTCACCAGTTTCTTTCCACAGAAGATAAGCCAACTGCAAGGGGTAGCACAGCGAATCTACTTCATACTTGCGCTCCCAAATCCAGCCATTCAAGTCTGTATGGTCGGTCTCGTGGTGGCCCTTCCAGTTTTCCTCAATATTAAAAGAGTTGGCATAGGGATCCTTGAGGATCAAGGTCATCTGGCGTTTGACCAAACCAGCAATGGTCTGACGCAAACGAGGGTCTCTTTTTGCCACATGAAGATAGGGCCTCAATTGAGCCGTTGAGTCACGCAACCACATGGCTGGGATGTCCCCTGTCAACACAAAGGTTGACCCATCTTCTAAAATTTCAACTGTATTGTCCAAAGTGTCTGTGTAGCAACGCTCAAAGACATCCACCCACTCAGGGTACTCCTTAGCTCGCTCAGCCACTTGATCCAACCATTCTCGCACAATTTCTTTTGAATAGGTCATTTAATTTCCTCACACGTATCGATTCTTTCCTATTCAGTATAAAAGATTTCAAAGGGGAAATACATACGCAAACTATAGCCCTTTTTCTACAAAATTTTCCATTTGATAAAAACGCTATCATATTTGACAACACTTTGATACAATGAAGAAAATACCACCGCGTATTCCAAGAAAAACACAGATCATTTAAGGTTGATGAAGAAAAAGGAGACAAGATGCGCACAACTTGCCAGACCATCGATACCCGCTGGGGAAGCGAGAATCATCCCCACTATTCCCACGGAAATACCCTCCCTTATACTGGAGTCCCTTTTGGAATGAACTACTTCCTTCCCCAGACGACACACGAACAAGGGGCTTGGTTTTTCAACCCCAATCTTCCTATTTTTCAGGGTTTTCGCCTCACCCACCAGCCTAGTCCTTGGATAGGAGACTACGCTTGGTGCCTCATCACGCCCATCACAGGAGAAGTTACAAGTACCGACCTCTTCCGTCGCCAAAGCAGTTATTCAATGAAAGAAGCTCTTTTCCAGCCCCACTACCTTCGGATTTTTTCGGAACGTTATCAGATTCAAAGCGAGCTGGTTCCAAGCCGCTACGGGGCTATCATGCGCTTTCGAGCACCAGAAAAGCTGACTCTCTGCTTTCATGCGGCAAATGAACTAGAGGTCTTGACTCTGACAGACCAAACCTGCCACTTCCACATTCTGGATCAGGCTCATACCGCAGATACTTCCTACTCTTTCTATCTCCAGTGGCAATTTAGCCAGCCGATCGAGAACGTCACTCACATCGATCAAGATCTTTTTCTGACCTTTGCGAGCAAGGAAGTGACCGTCCAATTAGGAACTTCTTATCTGTCTCAAGACATGGCTCACAGCCATCTTCCCAACCTTTATCTAGAGGAAGCTAAAAAAGAAGCAGCCGATCAATGGAATCAACTGCTAAAACGAATTGAAGTAAAAGATACCGGAGGGCGTGACCAAGCCTTTTTCGATCATTGCCTTTACCGACTCCTCCTTTTCCCTCAAACCTTTTATGAAACAGATAGCAAGGGGAATGACTGGCACCTGGATGTTACTCATAATGAAATCAAACCAGGAAAAGCTTATACCAATATCGGATTCTGGGATCTCTTCCGAACATCTTTTCCGCTCTTTAGCCTTGTCTACCCCGATTATTACCGTCACTTTCTCGAAGGATTTTTAAATACATACAAGGATACTGGTTTTCTACCAAAATGGTTGGCCCCAGATGAACGAGGAATGATGCCAGGTACCCTCATCGATGGCGTCTTTGCGGATGCTGTCACAAAAGGGATCGCACCAGACCTACATGAAAACATGCTGACAGCTATGCTCCAGACGGCCCAAAAAACAGACCCTACTCAACATTTTGGTCGCCATGGCAATGAAAGCTACAAGGCCCTTGGCTACCTCCCCGATGATTTTCACGAAAGTGTTAGCCATAGCCTAGATTATGCCTATAGTGATTTTTGCATTGCTACCGTTGCCAAGCAATTGGGTCAGACAGAAACAGCCACTCGGTATGCTGCTTCCAGCCTCTCCTACCGAACATTGTACGATGCCCAAACAGGCTTCATGAGGGCGCGATCCACTAATGGAAACTTTAAAGAACCCTTCTCTCCTACCAGCTGGGGAGGAGATTATGCAGAATGCTCTGCAACGCAGGCTACTTTTGGAGCCTTACACGACCTCTCCGGCCTGATAGAGCTAATGGGCGGTAAAAAAGCCTTCACCCAACGACTGCTGGATCTGGCCAATCAAAAACCTCAATTTGACGTAAGAGGATATGGCTATGAAATCCACGAAATGAGTGAAATGGCCCAAGCCCCATTTGGGCAGATCGCCATCTCCAATCAACCCAGCTTTCACATTCCCTACCTCTTCCGTCACAGCCTTCATCCCGAATACACCAATCTCCTGATCCACCAGATCCGTTTCCAAGCTTTCCATCAAGATTTCCAAGCCTATCCAGGTGATGAGGACAACGGTAGCCTATCTGCTTGGTACATCTGGTCAGCCCTTGGACTCTATCCAACCTGCCCAGGAAAACCAATCTATGATCTGGGCCTTCCTCTCTTTAAAGAAGTCCTTCTCCATCTTCCCAAGCAAGAGCTCAAGATTTGCGCCAACTCACACACTGCAGGCGCCTATTTCATCCAAAAAGCCCTATTAGATGGCAAAGAAAAACAAGAGGTTTCCCATCAAGATCTCCTTGAAGCCCAATTGCTCCAGTTTGAGCTTTCTTGGCTTCCCCCACATACATAAGAAAAAGAGAGTGGGACAGAAATCGGTAATTCGTTAGAATTCGATTTCGTCGTCCCACCTCCGCACAGTTGAGTAGGGCTGTAAAAGCTGATGAAATTAGCGTAGTAGAGCCCACTCAACCACTGCGTCTTGCTCGACAATCTAAAAATAATTGAGAGGCTAGGACTTTTGTCCTAGCCTCTTTTTTCCATTATTCATCTCCTACATGATAGTAGATCGAGCCTTGTTCCCCAAAACTAGCGATACCAACACCAGACCACAAGCGGTTTTTAGAGGCATCTGATGTATCCTTAAAGACCACTTGTCCTTGATCATCGACCTGATCACCAATGGTCACTCCCGCAGGAATATACTCCAACAAGAAGCCTCCATCACGACCACCATAAATGCCTTCTGATGCTGTTCCATAATCCGTCAAAGAAGCTCCATAGCCCTCTAACTCTTGTGAGACCAACCCTTTGTCGTTAAAGACTAGCTTGTTTCCTTTATCATCTTGCCAGACACCAGCAATACTGCTGTAATCTCCATTGGCAATAGCCTCAAGATCCATTTTCTTCACTTCTTTTTTCTCTTCTTTTTTTTCTTTCTCCTTCACTTCCGAACTAGAAGCATCCGTCTTTTTGACTTCAGAAGAGGTCGTCGTTTGACTAGAAGAAGTGGTTGATTTTTTGCTCGTTCCCTGTTGCGAACAAGCTACCAACAGGACCACACTGAGAAGACTCACAAGAATTGCACCAACTTTTTTCATTTAAAATTCCCCATACATTTTTTAATTTAAAGCCCTTTCATTGTAACGTATTTTCAAGCATTTGACAAGCTTCACTCCCCATTTTTAATCAAAAAGAGACCGGGATAATCAGTCCTAGTCTCTCTTTTGATACAGCTCTTAATGAGCCAGCATTTCCTGTGCCACTTCTAAACCAGATAAGTTCGAAGGATAATAAGTTGGCCAATTTTCCAACTCATCATAAAGCGCTTCTTGACTCTTTCCTCCATGGAAAATGTGGAAGTGAGCTGCCTTTACCGGAGTAATTTCATGGTCACTAAATTGAACATATTTGAAGTCTCCCGCATCGCTCTCCTTGGCTTCAAAGAGATAACGAACACCACGATTTCCCTTCTTATAAGTCAAAATGTGCTTACCTACGTATTTATAGGTATATTTCTTAGAAGATCCTTTTTGATAAAACTCCATTGAATCCTTATCAATCTTAATCCGATCAATATCTGTTTGGTAACCCTTTGTATAATATTCCTTATACTCAGCAGCCGTCATAGTTGGATTTAATTTTGCCTTATAATCAAAGACCTGATCCAAGGTTCCATCTTGCAAGTATGGATAAACTGATTTCCAATCACCCGCATAATTTGCCAAGCTACGATCCTTCACTTGACTATCCTCGAAATAGCCCTTTTGAACTGTCTTAGCATCTTCCTCATGTTCCGGTTGAATATCCTTACCAGCTTGTGACGTAGTTTTCTCTAGCGCCTTCAGATTTTCCTTCATAACAGACACGTAGTCTTCGCCATCTTTCATTTCTTGATCCGTCAAGCTTTCCAAAGGATTTAAGACAGCTAACTCAACACCAGCTTCAGAAGACAAGGTTTTCGCCAAGGACTTAGAAGCATTTTCCTCAAAGTAAATGACCTTGATCTCATTTTTCTTGATATACTCTGTCAATTCACGCAATCGTGCAGCAGAAGGCTCGCTATCAGGTGAAATCCCTGAAATGGCCACCTGGTTTAATCCATAATCCAAGGCCAAGTAACGGAAAGCCGCGTGTTGGGTCACGAAATTCTTTTGTTTCGCATCTTTCAACCCATCCTGATAAGCTTGATCCAAAGCCTGTAATTTCTTCAGATAGGCTTGGGCATTTTTCTCAAACGTCTTTTTCTTATCTGGATAAGCTGCGACCAACTGATCACGAATCGACTCTACCATCTTCATGGCACGATGTGGAGAGAGCCAAAGGTGAGGATCATATTCATGATGGTGTTCTTCGCCCCCTTCGTGTTCATGTTCCTCTTCCAATCCAGGAAGCAAGACCATACCCTTGGTAGCATCGATCACTTTGGTTTTCTTATCCTTCATGGATTTCAAAAGATTTGGAACCCACGTTTCCATGTTTTCATTCTCATAAACGAAAACATCCGAATCTTGAATCATAGCCCGCCCCTTAGCAGACAATTCATATTCATGAGGCTCTGATCCCGCTCCAATGAGCAAGTCTACCGTTCCTTCATCTCCAACAATATTTTTTGTAAAATCATAAACAGGATAGAAAGTGGTCATCACTTTTAATTTCCCATTTTGACTCTGACTTTTGCCACAAGCTGTCAAAACAAGTGTTAAAGCCACTAACAATAACCAACCAAATTTTTTAAAGTTCATATCTACTTCCTCAAACGTGATCCAAGATTCACAAGCAAGAACAGTGCCACAAATAAAAGCGTAATACTGGCACTCGCTGGTGTATCTGCAATATAAGACAAAATCAACCCACTAAACATCCCGATAAAACCAATGATGACCGCAATCAGCATGACCCCACGGAAGTTCTTCCCTAATTTCAGGGCAATACTAGCCGGTAAGACCATGATGGTTGAAACCAATAACGATCCTGCTGCAGGAATCATTAAGGCGATAGCAACCCCCGTTACCACATTAAATAAAATGGACATAGTCCGGACAGGAAGGCCATCTACGAAGGCCGTATCTTCATCAAAGGTCAAAATATACATAGGCCGCAAGAATAAGGCCGTCAGCACTAATACAACGAAAGCAATCACAAACAAGGCGATCACCTGTTCATCTGTAATGGTTAAGGTAGAACCAAACAAATATTGATCCAAGCTCATCGAGCTTTTCCCACCACCACGCATCAGTACCAAAGCTAGGGCAAGACCAGTGGACATTAGAATTGCCGTCCCGATCTCCATAAAGTCCTTAAATAAGGTCCGCAAATACTCAAGAAAAACCGCAGCTATAATGACAATGATCATAGTCGAAAGCGTCGGAGAGATCCCAAGGAAAAGCCCAAAAGCGACACCCGCAAGAGAGACGTGACTCAGCGTATCACTCATCAGACTCTGCCGTCTCAAAATCAAGAAAATCCCTAATACAGGAGAAAAAAGACTCATGGCAACCATAGCCAACAAGGCTCGCTGCATAAAATCATACTGGAATAAATCAAGCATGGTCACCCTCCCCTTCTATATCATGGACGTTAAAACATCTCCAAGGAGAGCTCTGGTCGCGAACCAAATGAATATTCCGATCCGCAAACTGGTTAACCTCTTCAGGATCATGCGTAATCATCAAAACAGATTTTTGATGGTGATGCGCACTGTGATGCATCAACTCATAAAAATCACTCTTTGTCGTCGCATCCATCCCTGTTGTCGGTTCATCTAAAACAAAGATATCCGGATCTGAAGCAAACATCCGAGCAATGACAGCCCGTTGTTTCTGACCACCAGACAAAGAACCAATCGCCCTATCCTTGAACTCCAGCATCCCAACAGATTCTAAACTCTTTAGAATATGCTTTTCATCGTGCTCATTCAACTTTCGAAACCAGCCTTTACGAGGATACCGACCTGACTTCACAAATTCATAGACCGTACTGGGAAATCCTGCATTAAAACTAGCAATCTGTTGCGGCAAATAAGCAATCCTTAACTTCTTTCCCTTAACATTCGTCTTTGAAATCTCAACTGTCCCGACCTTGGGCTGTAAAATCCCAAGACTAGCCTTAATCAAGGTTGACTTAGCAGCACCATTTTCACCGGTCAAGGTTACAAACTCCCCACTATCTAAGTAGTAATTGATTCCTTCCAGAACCGGTTCCCGGTCATAATAAAACGATAAATTCGAAACCGTAATATACCTCAAACTATAACTCCTCTTCCAATAAATCTAAAAACCGCGAAATAACCCCTTGCTCATTATTAGTAAACTTCGACAAAACATCCTCATAAGTATGAAGGGTATGCTGATGGTGGTGCTGATGCTCTAATGCAATCGGCTTACCAATCTCAGTTAAGCGATAATAGAGAACCCTAGCATCATTCTCATCGCGATAAGTCTCTAACATTCCCTGGCTTAATAAAGGTTTCACAGCCTTCGTGATAGCCGCCTGACTAACATTCAATTTCTTTGCTAAGACAGAATTGGTTAGAGCTTCATCAGCAACCAGCATCAAAATATGTTCCTGAGTGTTGGTTAATGAAACACCACTTGTACAAGAACCAACTAAAATCTCATGCTGATTTTCTGATAACAATAAAATAGAATTTAAAAATCGATCGATTTTATTTGCAACTTCAGACAAAATTAACTCCTTCTAATTCACTAAAAGAAACTTTACCGGTTAATTATATCATAAAAAAGAAAAAAATAAAACAAAAAAAGGAGTAAAACTCCTTTATAATCTATACCGGCGGCCGGGGTCGAACCGGCACGTCCTTGCGGACACTGGATTTTGAGTCCAGCGCGTCTGCCAATTCCGCCACGCCGGCATAAATTTAACTGGGGTAGCTGGATTCGAACCAACGCATGAGGGAGTCAAAGTCCCTTGCCTTACCGCTTGGCTATACCCCAATAATATAAAATAGGCGAGTGATG
>JAGZZN010000068.1 GCA_018377375.1 Streptococcus parasanguinis | reverse complement strand
TTTATCTTTGATAAATTCATCTTTAGAAGTTGCAGTGATTGTACCATTTTCAACTTTGATGTCGAATTTATTGGTTACTTCTGCACCAGTTACTGAATCATATGCTTTGATGTCCGCTGCATTGACGTCCAATTTATCAGCGTCGTATGTATCAGATACACCAACGTATTGAATGTTGTTCGCTTCAGTGAATTTAGTTGTATCAAGCCATACTTGGTAAACCAATTTAGAACCACGTTTAACTGTCTTCGTATTCAAGTTTTCTGGTTCGTTGTTGTTTGTCTTGTCTACATATGGATCTGCATTTGTTTCAGTGTATTCATTTGTTAACTCATCGTCGTCATCCATCAACTTGTTACCAGTGATGTCATATTTCTCTTTAGAAACGACAAATTTTTCTGGTTGGAATTCTGGAGTGTTTGGAGGAGTCACTTTGTTGTTGAATTCTTTATCGGCAGTACCATCAGTAGCCTTACCGTTGGCATCAACCCCACCTTTTGATGTTACGTTTGTAACAGTTGTCAATGAATGACCGTTCTTCGCAACTTCAACTGTCACTGTAGCTTTCATTTGGTCGTAAGTCATTCCGAATTCTTTGTTTTCAGGAATAACTTCTTCTACAGTATAAGTGTGTGTACCAACTTTCGTATTGTCAAATGACAAGTTAGAGAAGGATACGTTACCGGCAGCATCATTCTTAACTGTTTCAACAACGGCACCATTCGCATCTTTCAATACGAAGCTGAATTCACCGGCTTTCAATTCACGGCCAGCCAACTTCTTAGTGAAGTCAAATTTTGTTACAACTGGAGAAACCACATAGTTGTTAAACTCAGTGTCTTCAGGCATTGTAACAGCTGCGCTCAAGAGACCTGTAGCTACATTCTTGGTTACATTAACGGTTACGACTGCGTTCATTGGATCGTAATCGATGTTTGCATCGTTACCAGCTTTTTCACGTACAGTGTAAGTGTGTTCACCTACAGTGTTGTATTCAATTGCATCAAATGTAATAGATCCATCCGCTTTGTTTTTCTTAGTTTGAATAACATTGCCGTTTTCAAGCAATTCAAACTCGAAGGCACCTGCTTCAAGTGCTTTACCTTCAAGACGTTTAGTGAACTTGAATTGAGCTTGTGTAGCAGCAGGTGTGAAGGTATTGTTGAACTCTGTATCTGCAGGAAGTGTGTTTGTTGCTTTAAGAACGTGACCTTCTTTCGTAACAGTGATTGTTACTTCAGCTTTCATTTGGTCGTAAGTCATACCAGTTTCTTTATTTTCTGGGATAACTTCTTCTACAGTGTACTTGTGAGTACCAACTTGTGTGTTATCAAAGGTCAAATCATCAAAGGCTACAACACCTGCCTTAGTATTGGTCTTGGTTTGAAGAGTCTTACCATCTGCATCTTTCAATACAAATGTAAATTCGCCTTCTTTCAACTCACGGCCTGCAAGGGCTTTGCTGAAGTCGAAACGAGTCTTAACTGGAGCTACTGCAAAGTTGTTAAACTCTGTATCTTCAGGCATTGTAACCTTAGCAGTCAAGACACCAGATGCAGCATCTTTCGTAACGTTAACTTTTACGACTGCATTCATATCATCGTAGTCGATGTTTGTATCTGTTCCAGCTACTTCACGTACAGTATAAGTGTGTGAACCTTCTTTATCGTAAGAAATCGCGTCGAATTGGATGGTTCCATCAGCCGCATTTTTCTTCGTTTGGATGACATTCCCATTTTCAACCAATTCAAATGTGAAGGCATCCTTCGTGAGCTCTTTCCCTTCCAATTTCTTAGTGAACTTGAATTGAGCTTGTGTAGCAACAGGTGTGAAGGTATTGTTGAACTCTGTATCTGATGGAAGAGTGTTTGTTGCTTTAAGAACGTGACCTTCCTTCGTAACAGTGATGGTTACTTCAGCTTTCATTGGGTCATATTGCATACCAGCTTCAGAACCACGAACTTCTTCAACAGTATACTTGTGAGTACCAACTTGTGCATTTGTGAATGTCAAATCATCAAAGGCTACAACACCTGCCTTAGTATTAGTCTTAGTTTGAAGAACAGTTCCGTTGGCATCTTTCAATTGGAAACTGAATTCGCCATCTTTAAGTTCACGTCCAGCTAATTTTTTACTGAAGTCAAACTTAGTTTTAACTGGAGCTACAACATAGTTGTTGAAGATCTTATCATCAGCACTTGATTTGAATCCACCTTCAGCACTGTACTTAACTGAAGCTTCTAAATCACCAACAGCATTTTTCTCAGTTACAGTAACTGTCATTGTAACAGTCATTGCATCGTAGTCAACGTTTGTATCAGAACCTTTTTGTTCAGTGATTTTGTACTTATAAGTACCAGCTTTAGTAAAGGTAAGTTTGCTAAATGTAGCCTTGCCGTCCTTGTTAGTAACAGTTTCTTCAAATTTATCAGGAGTACTTTTCTCTTCTGTTAATTTGAAAGTAAACTCACCATCTACAAGGACACGTCCTTCCAATTGTTTTTCAAATTCTGGAGTGACTTCAACTGGTTCTTGTTTGACATAGTAATAAACCGGTTGTTTATACGGTGTCAAAGTGTTGAGCAAGTCAACGTTTGTACCGATACCTCCTACCCCACGTTCCAATTGTGAGTTAGCTGAACCGTGTCCAATTCCATCTCCTAAGAATGGCACGAATACAGTATGATAGGGTTCATATCCAGAAGCTTTTTGGAAGTCAAATGGAACTTCTTTACCGTTAGGATATTGTGTGACTGCTCCAGTTTTTGGATTAGTTTCTGTATATGAAATTGTTCTAAGAGGTGTTTTCTTAACAACTAAATCCTGTGAATTCCATTCACCTGGTTTAATCGGCTTAGTTTCTGCTAGCAACATATAGCCATCGGTACTTAATGAACCATCAGAACGTTTGCTTTGTTGTCTTGGATCTAGCAAGTAAACACGAATAACGACTGAACCATCTTCTCCAACAACTTCTTTGATACGTTTGATACCGTAACGGTCCGCATCCATGAATTTCGTACCAACGGTGTAAGGACGACTTACAGTACCTGATTGATCATTTGCATCAGCTGCTTGATAAAGTTTGTATCCATCAAATTGACGTTCGCCAGATGCTGTGAAACGTTGTCCTTCTTCAGCTTTAAGAGTGTATGAAGCTAACTCAACTTCATTGCCATTTTCTTTATAATCTTGAACAGTTTTATCTGTTTTATTGGCGTTAAATGTCGGATTGTTTTTATCAACTACTTTATAGTAAGTTGTTTTATTAATTGTTACTGGTATTTTAGCGTTTGAATCAGTAATTGTACGACCATTGTAAGCTGGTTCAACAACGTTTAAAATATCTGTTGTAGTACGAGCGTTATAAACCGCAGTATAAAGTGCTTGCTCTGCAGGCGTAAGTTGGTGCCCACCAGCTACTAAGTCTGTGATACTCTTTCCAACTGCATAACCATTTTGAATAAATGGTTCTGCTTTTTTACCACTTGGGGCAGTCCCAGCTTTATAATCTACTTGGAAAGTTAATTGGCTATTAGACGCTGCTGTAGTAGTCGTGAACTTTTGAACCCCACTAGAAGCGGTAATCGTTCTAGTTTCAACTACACTACCAGTATTTTTGTCGAGTAATTCAACAGTTGTATCGGTAGAGTCATCAAATCTCTTATAGGCACGCGCATAATATTTTGTACCATAACGTTCATTGAACTTAGTAAGATCCCAAATAGCATAAGTATAGAAGTCGCCTTCTTTAGCAGCGTAACCAGCTGGCACCGTTTGAGATGAAACAGTTGCACCATTTGGATCCGTCATATCAGGTGTAGCAACTTCACCGTCTTTTAAGAAAGTTGCTACAGCAACCGGCTCGTTATTGTGGTCTGTCAAAGCACGTTTACCACGACGACGGCTACTTACTGCTAAAGCTCCTGCATTTGTACGCTCTGCATTAGCGTTTGCTACGGCCGCAGCAACATCTGTACTTGTTGCTTTATCTGTTTGAGCAGCTGGTTCGGTACCAGTGATTGAAGCTGCTGGATTTACAGTAGCTGAAAAAGTAGTTGTTCCTGCTGGTGTAGCCACTTCTTCTCTTGCAGCTGCTCTCTCTGAGCTTTCACCTGCTGCAGCACGAGTTGCAGTTGGTGCTGCTGGTGTAGCCGCTGTTGTAGGAGCTGGTTTAGAGCTGGTTTCTACCTTTTTCGCTGTTGGTAGAGCGATTTCTGGCAATGAACCAACGTTTAGTGGTTTTGAAGCTTCTTCAGTTTTTTTAGTTTCAGCTGGCGCTACCTGTTTTTCTGTAGCAGCTGGTGTTGCAGTTGCCTCAGCTTTTTCAATCGCTGAAGCTGGTGTTTCTGAAGTTGCAGCAGCAGTCCCAGAAAGGTCAATTTTTGGAACTGATCCCCCTTCCCCGTATGCCTTAGAAGCAGCTGGTGCTTCTACTTGACTTGACTCTGTTGTAGCAGGTTGTGCTGCTTCTGAAGCTGCTGTCCCCGCAGATTCAGAGGCTGCTTCATCCGCTGACGCAGATTGAGCTCCTGCAGCAAAGAGCGCTGTTCCTAAGAGAACAGAACAAACCCCAATGCTATATTTTCGTAAAGAAAAGCGTTGGCGTCTATTGAAAATATCCTTCATTTATAGGATCTCCTTTTTCATATTTCATGATTCCATGATACAAATAAAATTGTAACACTCTTGACATCAAGAGTCAATCTGTCGAAATAAAAATGTAACATTCTTGTTAAAATGTCATATTATACCACATATTTTTTAATATTCTGTACCAAATTGTCACATTTTTTCCTATTTGGTTCAATTTTTTTACGCCAATAAAAAAGAGTTCAAGAAAACAAAGTCGTTTTGTTTTCTTGAACTCTTCTATTTTATTTCACTTCGGAGATCAATCCGGTATCCACATCATACACAGCTCCTGAAATCACTACATCCTCTGGAATCAAAGGGGAAGCTTTTAAAAGCTCCATATCTTCACGGACACTCTCTTCAATATCTTGAAAGGGGAGGAAGTCGCGCTCTCCCACATCTACTCCCAGTTCTTTCTTTAGATGCTGCCGGAAAGCTTCGTTTTCAAAGGTTTGTGCGCCACAGTCTGTATGGTGCAAGACGACGATTTCGCGGGTTCCCATCTGTTGCTGGGAAATAACCAAGGAGCGGATCATGTCATCTGTCACGCGCCCTCCAGCATTCCGCAAAATATGGGCATCTCCAAGAGCCAGGCCCAGTGCTGGTGCCACGTGAAGGCGGGAATCCATACAGGTCACGATGGCGACTTGTGTTTTGGGCTTAATCGGAAGACGGAGGTCTCCATGCAACGCCACATAAGCTTGGTTGGCTGTTAAAAAATTATCAAAATAAGACATGGTCTCTCCTTTATTCCTTTGAATTTCAAATCATCTATTATTTTACCACATCTCACTATTTCTGTCAGAAAGGATCTCCCGTCATCTGTCACATCTGAAAAAAGAGAGTGGGACAGAAATCGGTAATTCGTTAGAATTCGATTTCGTCGTCCCACCTCCGCACAGTTGAGCAGGGCTGTAAAAGCTGATGAAATCAGCGTAGTAGAGCCCACTCAACCACTGCGTCTTGTTCGACAATCCAAAAACAATTGAGAGGCTAGGACTTTCGCCCCAGCCTCTTTTCTTCTATTAAAATACTTTCTTCAAGACTTCAGCTAGTGTATTCACACCGACCACTTGGATACCTGATGGTGTCGTGATCCCCGTCAGAGAATTTTTAGGCACATAAATCTTGGTGAAACCGAGCTTAGCAGCTTCATTGATCCGTTGTTCGATCCGATTGACTCGGCGGACTTCTCCGGTCAAGCCCAGCTCCCCTACAAAACACTCCTGCGGATTGGTTGGCTTGTCCTTATAGCTGGAGGCAATGGCTACTGCTACGGCCAGGTCGATAGCAGGCTCATCTAGTTTGACACCACCTGCAGACTTGAGATAGGCATCCTGATTTTGAAGGAGCAAGCCGGCACGTTTTTCTAGCACTGCCATGATGAGGCTAGCTCGATTAAAATCAAGCCCCGTTGTCGTCCGCTTGGCATTTCCAAACATGGTCGGTGTCACCAAGGCCTGCACTTCAGCAAGAATTGGACGTGTCCCTTCCATGGTCACTACGATGGACGAACCAGTCGCACCGTCTAAACGCTCTTCTAGGAAAACTTGACTCGGATTAAGAACTTCGACCAGCCCACCTGATTGCATCTCGAAGATCCCAATCTCATTGGTGGAGCCAAAGCGGTTCTTGACTGCTCTCAGAATTCGGAAGGTATGGTGGCGTTCGCCCTCAAAGTAGAGGACCGTATCCACCATATGTTCCAGCATCCGAGGACCTGCCAAGGTTCCTTCCTTTGTTACGTGCCCGACGATGAAGATGGCGATGTTATTGGTTTTGGCCAACTGCATGAGCTCTGCCGTCACTTCCCGCACCTGAGAAACCGATCCCTGGACCCCTGAAATTTCAGGAGACATAATGGTCTGAATAGAGTCGATGATAAGAAAGTCTGGTTGGATGCGTTCCACTTCTGCTCGCACGCTCTGCATATTGGTCTCAGCATAGAGATAAAACTCACTGTCGATATCCCCCAAGCGCTCTGCCCGTAACTTGATCTGCTGGGCCGACTCCTCGCCACTAACGTAGAGGACCGTTCCTACTTGAGACAACTGGGTCGATACTTGGAGGAGCAGGGTCGATTTCCCAATCCCTGGATCTCCCCCGATGAGAACGAGACTCCCTGGGACGACACCGCCTCCAAGTACGCGGTTGAATTCCTCCATCTCCGTCTTGGTCCGATGGACATTGATAGAGGTCACATCCGCCAATTTCATGGGTTTGGTCTTTTCACCTGTCAAGGATACCCGGGCATTCTTCACCTCAGCAACCTCGACTTCCTCGACAAAGGAAGACCAAGAACCACAGTTAGGACAGCGCCCTAGGTATTTGGGTGAATTATAGGCACAATTTTGACAAATAAATGTCGTTTTTTTCTTAGCGATGATAAACCTCTTTCTAAATCTCTATCTCACACTCAATCACTTGGCAAAAATCAATCTTCTCATTTGGCACAAACTGGCGCATGAGCATGCGATGGGCTACAACTACCACAGTTTGATGTTCCCGATACTTAGCCATGCATTCTAGAAAACGAGACTTCATCTCTACAGCTGTCTCATATTGAACAGGAGAATTTGGGAGCAACTCCCCCTTGTTTTCTAAAAACAGACATCTAGCTGTTTCAAAGTTCTCTATACCTGTTTCATAAACCTGCCATTCATGCAATAATGGCTCTACCCTCAAAGGAAGGCCAGTAGCACAGGATACATAAAAAGCCGTTTCTAAAGCTCGCGTCACTGCAGAAGACACCAGGATATCAGCTGAGCCAAACAAAGGATTTTTGCAAAGTTCCTGAGCTTGTTGTCTTCCTTTCTCAGATAAGGGTGCCAAATCTATCCCGAATCCAGTATAGGAACGCTCCTCTAACTCACGGTAATTTGGCTCCCCGTGACGGATAAAAATAATTTTCATATTAAGATCCCCATAAAACTATTAATTCTCCTTGGTAGCTGCCAAAACGGAAGCCTTAACACAGCCATTGCCATCTACCCCTATAAACTCTATGCTTTTAGCACCGTTTTCCTCTAAAAAATCTTTTAAATCTGGATTATTAAAGCAAGAAGCCCGACGCTTCTCAAAGATACGAGAAGATACAAGCAGCAAGCCGGTCGCAAATTTCTTCTTTCTGTCTTTTCCCCCCCGTCAAGGACACACACGCATTCTTGACCTCTGCAACCTCAACCTCCTCAACAAAAGAAGACCAAGAACCACAGTTGGGACAGCGCCCTAGGTATTTGGGTGAATTGTAGGCACAATTTTGACAAATAAATGTCGTTTTTTTCTTAGCGATGATAAACCTCTTTCTAAATCTCTATCTCACACTCAATCACTTGACAAAAATCAATCTTCTCATTTGGCACAAACTGGCGCATGAGCATTCCGTGAGTTACAATGATAATAGTTTTATAATTTTTATATTTTTCCAAAGCTCTTAAAAAACGATGACGCATCTCTAGATCAGTTTCATAGCGATAAGGAGAATCTTCAGATAAACCTCCTTGATGTTTTAGATAATATTCATGAGCTACCAATACACTAGTTAAATCAGAGTTAGTGCCATCTAAGTCTGGACGCCACTCATGAAAAAACGGCTCCACAAATAAGTCCAATCCTGTTTCAACTGCTATATAATGTGCTGTTTCTAAAGCCCTCGTCACAGACGATGAAATAATAATCTCTGCCTTTCCAAAACATGCGGTTTTAGCAACTTCTTTTGCCAGACTGCGACCTTTTCCTGTCAATGGTGCTAAATCACGACCAAAACCACTATAGAGTTGCGGATTTTCAAGTTTATCAAGCATACTATAATCTGGCTCCCC
>JAGZZN010000067.1 GCA_018377375.1 Streptococcus parasanguinis | reverse complement strand
TTTCATCAGCTTTTACAGCCCTACTCAACTGTGCGGAGGTGGGACGACGAAATCGAATTCTAACGAATTACCGATTTCTGTCCCACTCTCTTTTTGCTTTATTTACTTTCTTTTCAGTGTGCGATTTCTGGTTTGACAAAGAGTCGCTCGTCACCCAGATTAATAAGGGATACTGGTGCTTCATAAAATTGGCTAAGGACATGAGGAGTTAGGATCTTTTCCTTTGGTCCTTGCTCGACCACTTGGCCATGTTTGAGTAAGAGGACATGGGTCATGTCTGTTGTAATTTCCTCGGCATGGTGGGTGACGTAGATCATGGTAGGCGCGTGATCCAGTTGTTTGATATGATGGATCTGACGGAGGAGCTTTTCTCTGGCAAAGAGATCCAATCCACTAGAAGCTTCATCAAAAATGATCAGATCTGGCTGGTCCATGAGGCTTCGTGCAATGAGAACGGTCTGCTTTTCTCCCTGGGAGAGCTCACGGTATTTGCGGCCGATCAAAGAGCTAGCCCCAATTGAAGTTAGCATATCCCGTGCCCAGTTCAGTTCTTCTTCCCCGTATGCAGCATATAAGATACTACTCTTGTATTGACCAGTTAGGACAATTTGCTCTGTCAAAAGATGTTCTGGCAGTCTTTCTGAAATGAAGGAGCTAACGATACCAATACGCTTACGTAACTCAGGAATACCCCCTTCTCCAAAGCGGGTTCCAAGGACCGTTACCTGGCCAGAACTAGCCCAGTATTCAGACATGAGCAGTTTGAGGAGGGTCGATTTTCCTGCCCCATTGAGACCTAAAATCGCCCAACATTCATTTTCTTTTACTTGCCAGTTAATCTCTTTTAAAAGGGCTTTTCCATTGCGGATCAAATTGACGTCTTGTAGTTCAATCAAATTATTCATAACTTCATCCTTTTGATTAAAATCCCCTCTATTCTATCATAAAATATGGTAGAATAGAAAACAGGAGGTAAGGAATGTTTCGAAATAGTAAATTGTTATTCTGGACATGTGAGATCTTATTATTGACGGTGATTTTCTATATTTGGAAATCAATGGGGACTTTAATTTCTCCATTTGTATCTGTTCTGAATACCATCCTCTTACCATTTTTAATTGCAGGTTTTTTATATTACATTACCAATCCGATTGTTGAATTGTTGGAAAAACACTTAAAAATCAAGCGTGTGTTTGGGATTTTGATCACCCTAGTCCTCTTGTTTGGGATCATTGGCTTAGGGATCTTTTATCTGCTCCCTATCTTGATCAATCAGTTAACCAGCTTGATCAATTCAACTCAAGGACTTTACTGGGAAGTTCAAAGTTTGGTTCGAAAACTCTCGACCAATCCTTTGTTCCAGAATGTGAATATCCAGTCGACGATTCAGCAGTTGAATCTCTCTTATATGGATATCCTACAAAATCTCTTGAATAGTGTGACCAACAGTTTAGGAAGTGTGGTTAACACCATTGTCAATACGGTCTTTATCTTGATCATGACCCCTGTCTTCTTGGTTTATTTCTTGGTAGATGGGAAGAAGTTATTGCCGATGTTGGAGCGGACCATTTTACGCAATGACAAACTCCACATTTCAAGTCTCTTGATTAGTTTGAATGAAACGGTCTCTCGCTATATTAGTGGGATTTCGATCGATGCCTTTATCATTGGAACCCTAGCCTACATTGGCTATAGTTTTATTGGATTGAAGTATGCTTTGGTCTTTGCCATTTTTTCTGGATTGGCCAACCTCATTCCATATGTAGGACCAACCATCGGGTTGATTCCGATGATCATCACCTATGCCTTCACAGATGTGGATATGATGATCAAAGCAGTTATTTACATGTTGATTATCCAGCAGATCGATGGGAATATTCTTTATCCGCGTATCGTTGGAGGCGTGATGAAGGTTCACCCGATTACCATTATGGTTCTCTTACTGCTCTCAAGTAATATCTACGGAATTATCGGGATGGTCGTCGCGATTCCAGTCTATTCGATTGGAAAAGAAATTGTAAAATTCTTGGTGAATCTTTATGATAACCACCGTGCTGCTAAGGAACAGAAGAAAAAAGAAGAATTTGGTATCATTAATAAATCATAGACTCTAGCGCCTATATGGGCCTTAGAGTCTTTTTTGTACATTTTTTTGAAAAATGCTGGAAAAAAGTCAACAAGTGCTATGAAATGTGTTAAAATATAAGTGATTTTGAAAGATAATATGAAAAGGTAGGAAAAGATGAGACTCCTCTTATCCAAAAAACAGAGACGCCAATTGCAATTGTTGGAAATCTTGATTAAGGAAAAAAGATGGTTCCACTTGAAAGAGTTGGCCAAGCGTTTGGATTGTACAGAACGTTCGTTAAAAGAAGATTTGTCTAATCTTCGTAGTACATTTGATGACTTTTTAATTGAATCCTCTACCAATGGGATCAAGATCAGTTATGAGGATTCGGTTGGGCTTGAGGTGATTTACCATCACTTTTTTAAAGAATCACAAGCCTTCGCCTTGATTGAATACCTCTTCTTCCACAAGGATGTTTCCAATGAATATATTTGCAGAAAGTTTGATCTGAGTTACCAGTCTTTCTACCGCTTGATTCGGACGATTAATCAGAAGCTTCAAACAAAATACAATGTAAAGATTGATTTGAAACCCTTGAATCTTGTCGGGGATGAAGTGGATGTTCGTTTCTTTTATGCCCAATATTTTGCGGAACGTTATTACTACATGGAGTGGCCTTTCCCAGAATTTAAGGAAGAGGCGGTGACCGATTTGATCACCTTCTTCTTCAAGCTCTATGGCTATCCATTGACCTTCTCTGTACTCAGGTCTTATAAAGTTCTCTTGACAGTCTACTTATCACGGATTAAGCAGGGCTATTTTATTGACATGCCAACGAACTATGATGTGTATAAGGACCAGTATCAAGGGGTGACCAATGTCGAGGAGATGTTGCGCTACTTTAGCTTGCAGTTGGGTGTCGAGTTGAATGAAAAAGTGCTGGAGCAATTCTTCATCATCTTCATTCAAGAGAATTTCTATTTCAGCCCAGAAAGCTTGATCGAAGCTGCAGAAACAGATCCTTATGCCAAAGAATCAACGACGCTCATCAGAGATATGTTCAAGGATCTATGCTATACCTATGATTTAGACATTGAAAATCTGGATGAGATGTTGATGCATGTCCATAACACGTCTCATCTCGATCGGAAGGAATTATTCTCTGAGTTTCTTTTATTTGATACCAAGACCAATACCAACGAAGATTTCATGAGCATCTTCCCAGCCTTCTATGATGATTTGAAGGAGCATATCATCACTTATATGAAGACCATGAAGCATGATCTGAATGAAGAGATCATCAAGCACATGATCTACACGGTCTACACTCACTGGGAACGTCTCTTGCCGCAGTTATTGCGCCGTCGGAAGTCTATTAAGGTCTTGATTATCAGTCGTTTTGACGATCACCATGCCAAATCCATGATCGATTTTCTAGATTTCTACTGTACGGATAACTTTGAATTTACGCAGATGATCAAGTACAATCTAACAGTGGATGATATTGAAACTTCGGATGCAGATGTGGTGGTGGCCAACTTTATGATGCCTGAATTAAAGAAAAAACCTTTTATCTGTACAAGTAGTCTCTCATCGCTTGAGCTGGTTGAAAAACTCAATGCCTTCTTTTATGATTTTACCAGTGCAGAACACTAAAGACAAAGTCTTCTTAGAAACTTTCCTTAGGTGAGTACGGACGTCAGCGAACTTCGAAGAAGTTCCATGACTAATTAAGATACAAAGGGCGTTCGCGGATAAAGTCAAAATAGGAAGTTTGACGCAGAATCTTTAGATTCTAGGAAAACTTATCTTTTTGACACGATCCGTAGCCCGTGTTCAATTCGTTTTGGACCCCTTCGCTTTTTAATTTTTTAGGCTCAGGCTAAAACAGTTTCCCAAACTGTTTTACTCCCAAAACTCCCGAGTGCTAGAAACAATCGTGTTTCTAGCACTTTTCTCACGGCGGAAAGTTTCAGTGTAGGTTTGAATGAAACGATTATATATTTTGTTTTAAGTTTTCAGCGTCACTTAGGTTATTTTATGTGAAAAACAAAATGTTCACATTCTAAAATCAGGACCTGGTCCTGATTTTTTGATGGTAAAAAAAGAAAATTTTATAGAAGAATGCAGGCTCTCCTATTTTGTGGTATAATATACGATATTATATACTGGAGGAATTTATCCATGGAAGACCCTGGCAGTCAGGAAATTTTACTGGAATTTATTTTATTGATTGTTTTGACATTATTGAACGCCTTTTTCTCGGCGGCTGAAATGTCAATGGTATCGTTGAATCGCTCTCGTGTAGAGCAAAAGGCTGAAGAAGGAGATAAAAAATACATTCGTCTTCTTAGCGTATTGGAACAACCGAACCATTTCTTATCCACTATTCAGGTGGGGATCACCTTGATTAACATCTTATCTGGGGCGAGTCTTGCAGAAAGTCTCGGTCATGTCATTGCTGGATGGATGGGCAATACCAAAACAGCTCTTGCAGCTGGAAGCTTTTTATCTCTAGCATTTTTGACTTATATTTCGATCGTATTTGGTGAACTCTATCCGAAACGAATCGCCATGAACTTGAAAGATGAGTTGGCTGTTCGAACAGCTCCGATTGTGATTCTATTAGGAAAAATTGTCAGCCCCTTTGTTTGGTTGCTTTCAGCGTCGACCAACCTTTTGAGCCGTATCACGCCAATGGAATTCGATGATCCGGATGAAAAGATGACGCGGGATGAAATCGAGTATATGCTGACCAATAGTGAAGCAACACTGGATGCTGACGAGATTGAGATGCTCCAAGGGATCTTTTCATTAGATGAAATGGTAGCGCGTGAAGTCATGGTCCCACGGACAGATGCCTTCATGGTTGATATCAATGATGATACCAAAGAAATTATTGAAAGTATCCTTAAGCAAAACTTTTCACGGATTCCTGTCTATGATGATGACAAGGACAATGTCATCGGCCTCATCCATACCAAACGTCTCTTGAACGAAGGATTTATCAATGGCTTTGATAATATTGTCTTAAGAAAGATTTTACAAGAACCTTTGTTTGTTCCAGAAACTATTTTTGTGGATGATCTTTTGAAGGAATTGCGCAATACACAAAATCAAATGGCCATTCTGCTTGATGAATATGGTGGAATGTCTGGACTGGTCACTCTTGAAGACCTCTTGGAAGAAATCGTCGGTGAAATTGACGATGAGACTGACAAAGCGGAAATTGATGTCTTTGAAATTGCAGACAATACTTATTTTGTACAAGGAGCCATGTCTCTAAATGACTTTAACGAATATTTTGATGTTGAGTTGGAAAGTGATGATGTGGATACCATTGCAGGGTATTACCTGACAGAGGTTGGGCGAATTCCGACCTTGAAAGAGCGACTCAGCTGTGAAGTCGATAGTCAAAAGAAACACCTCATTTTGACAAATGACAAAGTAAAAAATGGTCGTGTGACCAAGGTGAAAGTTGAAATTTCTGAAATCGTCGAAGAAGATGAGGAAACCAAATCAAAAGAAGATTAGAAAACAGAGGCCTGGACGTGTTCCAGCCTCTGTTTTTTTTCTTGTCAGGGATAGTTGAATTTTCAAAAAATTTGAAAAATTTCTGAAATAGTCTTGACAGCTAAAAAAAATTAAGGTAAGATAATACCCATAAATAAAGAAAGCAGAAAATAAACATGAAGCAACAAGCCATTTCAACTCAAAAATTCTACTTTAGCTACTTTAGATAGTGTTTGTAGACATGATCTCATGGATGCAAACAACCCAAGCAATTTGTTTGTATCTATGTGGCTAAGATTTTTGACGATGGTCCATAGAGCTAGTATCTAAATGGACCGAGGTTTTGTAACTTGTTGGAGAATTTCAAGCATCCGTTTAGAGAATGATCTAAGCGGATTTTTTGTTTATTTGCAGAAAAGGAGTCAAAAAATGAAAGTAGTGAAGAAATTACTAGCACCTGTCCTGGTTGTAGGACTGCTGTTAACATCATTGGTGACCTTACACCATCTGAAGGATGCTAAAAAGGACAATGTCTTTCGGATTGGGATTTCCCAGTACATCACCCATAAGTCGCTCGATGCAACACGAAAAGGCTTTATCGAAGAGTTGAAGAAAGAGGGCTATGTGGATGGGAAAAATATTCAGATCGATTTCCAAAATGCTCAAGGGGAGCAACGAAATCTGAAAAACATTTCCAAACAATTGGCGGAAGAAAGTGATCTCGTCTTTGCGATTGCAACCCCTTCGGCTCAAAGTTTGGCCAATACGACGAAAACAACGCCAGTTGTCTTCTCGGCTGTGACCGATCCATTGGCAGCGAAATTAGTGAAAAACTTGAAAGAGCCTGGTGGCAATATCACAGGGACAAGTGACCAGTCAGACGATGCGATCTCTACACAGGTAGACATGATTAAGCAAGTACTTCCAACGGCGAAAACAGTTGGGATCCTCTATACGCAAAGTGAGCCTAACTCAGTTGTCCAAAAAGACAATGCGAAGAAGATCCTTGAAGCTAAAGGCTATCAAGTGGTTGAAAAAACCATCCTCGATAGTAACAATGTGAAGGCTGCAGCAGACAGTATCATGTCAGAAGCAGATATCGTCTTTGTTCCGACAGACAATATTATCTCTTCTACAATGGACACTGTTAAACAGGTCTCCATCAGTCATAAGGTGCCCGTTTTTGGTGGATCTGCTGAAATGGTAGCTACTGGTGGCTTGTACAACTTTGGTACTGATTATGAGGAATTGGGAAGACAAGCTGCTCGGATGGCCATTCGCATCATGAAGGGTGAGAAACCCGGCAAAGTCGCAGTTGAAACACCTGAAAAATTAGAATTGCACACCAATAAAGAGATGGCTAAAGAGCTTGGAATTGATATTAGCTCGTTGAAGGTAGAAAAATAGGAGGTTTGAGATGAATTTTGTTTTATCAAGTTTATCAGAAGGTTTATTGTGGTCGATCATGGCGATCGGTGTTTACTTAACATTTCGAATTTTAGATATTGCTGATATGACGGCAGAAGGAGCCTTTCCACTTGGGGCAGCAGTTGTAGCCTCCCAAATTCAAGCCGGAAGAAATCCTTGGCTTGCAACCTTTTTAGGCTTCCTAGCCGGAATGATCGCAGGATTGGTCTCTGGAATTCTCCATACAAAAATGAAAATTCCAGCCCTCTTGACAGGGATTGTCACTTTGACCGGTCTCTACTCTATCAATATCAAAATCATGGGAGGGGTTCCTAACCTTTCTATCGGAGATTCTAGTACCATTTTCAAGAGTGTGATGAAATTAGGTCTTTCTAATGAAGAAGCTGTCTTTTTGATTAGCATTTCTTGCTTGATCATCGTCTGTATCTTATTGACCCTCTTAATGAAGACGCAACTTGGCTTGGTTTTGCGCTCGACTGGTGATAACATTCCAATGAGTGAGGCCAACGGGGTCAATGTAGATAACATGAAGATGTTGGGCTACATGATTTCAAATGGATTGATTGCCCTGTGTGGAGCCATGTTTGCACAAAATGATGGTTTCTCAGATGTGACTTCTGGGACAGGGACGATCGTAGTCGGCTTGAGTGCTGTGATTATCGCTGAAGTTTTGATCCACGAATTGACCATTGGTTGGCGCTTGCTTTCCATCGGGGTTGGAGCCATTGTTTACCGTTTGATTATCTTAAATATTTACGAGATCCCAAATCTCGATCAAAATATGGTCCGTCTCTTCAATGCGATCTTGCTTGCGATTGTCTTGTTCGCTCCTGAGGCGCAAAAACGTCTTCGTGTTCGTGGATTGAAGTTAGGAAATAAGTAGGAGAAAAGTATGGCAACATTATTATCAATTGAAGGCATTCATAAGACATTTGAAGCAGGAACGGTTAATGAAAACCATGTCTTAAAAGGCTTGGATCTCCAAGTGGAAGAAGGAGATTTCATTTCGGTTATCGGTGGAAATGGAGCTGGGAAATCAACCTTGATGAACATCTTGGCAGGAAATCTAGTCGTGGATGAAGGGGATATCTTGCTAGAAGGTAACTCCATTAAAAATACGAGTGTTCGGAAGCGTGCGAAAGATATTGCGCGTGTCTTCCAAGATCCTAAGATGGGGACGGCTTCTCGTTTGACCATTGAAGAAAATATGGCGATTGCCCAACGTCGGGGGAAATCTCGTGGTTTGAGCTGGGGAGTTCGGGAGAAAGATCGCGAATTGTTCCGTGAAGCCTTGAAGGAACTGAATATCGGTTTAGAGAATCGTCTCAAGGTAGATACCCAATATTTGTCTGGTGGGCAACGTCAAGCTTTGACCTTGGTCATGGCAGCTTTGGTTAGACCAAAACTCTTGCTTCTGGATGAACATACCGCAGCGCTCGATCCAAAGACTAGTGAAATGGTCATGGAATTGACCCAAAAGATCGTGGAAAGCCATGATTTGACAACCTTGATGATTACGCATGATATGAACCATGCGATTGAATACGGCAACCGCTTGATCATGCTCTACCAAGGCAAGGTCGTGGTCGACGTCAAAGGAGAAGAAAAGAAAAACCTAACGGTTGAAGATTTGATGCGCCTCTTCCAACAAAACAGTGGTGAAACCCTGGTGAGTGATGAATTGGTATTAGGATAAAATGAGAGTGGGACAGAAATCGGTAATTCGTTAGAATTCGATTTCGTCGTCCCACCTCCGCACAGTTGAGTAGGGCTGTAAAAGCTGATGAAATCAGCGTA
>JAGZZN010000066.1 GCA_018377375.1 Streptococcus parasanguinis | reverse complement strand
TTTCATCAGCTTTTACAGCCCTACTCAACTGTGCGGAGGTGGGACGACGAAATCGAATTCTAACGAATTACCGATTTCTGTCCCACTCTCTTTTTGCTTGTCTTCCATAGATCCTAGCTGGTTTTGGGTTTTCAGGGTCTCCTAAAAATGTTATAATAGAGTGTTACTAAATTGGGTTCCATTAGCCCTGAAAGGAAAAGAAAATGACAAAATCATTCTACATCACAACCCCTATCTATTACCCATCTGGTAAATTGCATATTGGTTCAGCTTATACAACGATCGCCTGTGACGTCTTGGCGCGTTACAAACGCATGATGAACTACGATGTTTTCTACCTGACTGGTCTCGATGAGCACGGTCAAAAGATCCAGCAAAAAGCAGAAGAAGCTGGGATTACGCCGCAAGCTTATGTAGATGGGATGGCCGTTGGAGTGAAAGAGCTCTGGCAATTACTCGATATCTCATACGATAAATTCATCCGTACGACAGACGATTACCATGAAAAAGTGGTGGCTCAGGTCTTTGAACGTTTGCTGGCGCAAGACGACATCTACCTGGGTGAATACTCTGGTTGGTATTCAGTCTCTGATGAAGAGTTCTTTACAGAAAGCCAATTGGCTGAGGTTTACCGTGATGAGAATGGCAAGGTCATCAGTGGGGTAGCCCCATCAGGACACGAAGTAGAATGGGTTTCTGAAGAATCTTACTTCCTTCGCCTCAGCAAATACCAAGACCGCTTGGTTGAATTTTTCAAATCCCAACCTGATTTCATCACGCCAGATGGCCGTCTCAATGAAATGTTGAAAAACTTTATTGAGCCAGGTTTGGAAGACTTGGCAGTATCTCGGACCACCTTTACTTGGGGAGTTCCAGTTCCATCTAATCCAAAACACGTGGTCTATGTATGGATCGATGCCCTTCTCAACTACGTGACAGCTCTTGGTTACGGTCAAGAAGATCATGAAAACTTTGACAAATTCTGGAACGGAACGGTCTTCCACATGGTCGGAAAAGACATCCTTCGTTTCCACTCGATTTACTGGCCAATCCTTCTCATGATGTTGGATATCAAATTGCCAGAACGTTTGATTGCCCATGGTTGGTTTGTCATGAAAGACGGCAAGATGTCTAAGTCTAAAGGGAATGTCATCTACCCAGAAATGTTGGTGGAACGCTTCGGCTTGGATCCACTTCGTTACTACCTCATGCGTAGCCTTCCAGTTGGTTCTGATGGGACCTTCACACCAGAAGACTACGTAGCCCGCATCAACTATGAATTGGCCAATGACCTTGGAAACCTTCTTAACCGGACGGTAGCCATGATCAATAAATACTTTGGTGGCCAAGTTCCTGCTTATGTCGAAAATGTTACCGCATTTGATGCAGATTTGGCTAAGGTGGTTGAAGAAAACATCGCTGAATACCACAAGCAAATGAATGCGGTTGATTACCCACGCGCTTTGGAAGCCGTATGGAACATCATCTCTCGGACTAACAAGTACATCGATGAGACTGCTCCTTGGGTCCTCGCTAAAGAAGATGGGGACAAGGATCAATTGGCAGCGGTCATGGCTCACTTAGCGGCTAGCCTTCGTGTTGTGGCTCACTTGATCCAACCATTTATGATGAATACCTCAAATGCCATCATGGAACAACTTGGCTTGGGCTTGGACTTCGATCTTGAAAACTTGACCCTAGCAGGCTTCCCTGAAAATGTCACAGTGGTTGCCAAAGGAACTCCAATCTTCCCACGTCTGGACATGGAAGAAGAAATTGCCTACATCCAATCTCAAATGACTGCTGGAAAACCACAAGAAAAAGAATGGATTCCAGAAGAAGTGGAACTCAAGTCTGAAAAAGATGAGATCAAATTTGAAGACTTTGACAAGGTTGAAATCCGTGTAGCAGAAGTCAAAGAAGTGGAACGCGTCGAAGGATCAGACAAATTGCTTCGCTTCCGCCTAGATGCAGGAGATGGCGAAGACCGTCAAATCCTCTCTGGTATCGCGAAATTCTATCCAAATGAACAAGAATTGGTCGGCAAAAAACTCCAAATCGTGGCCAACCTTAAACCACGTAAGATGATGAAGAAATATGTCAGCCAAGGCATGATTCTTTCCGCAGAACACGGAGATCAATTAACGGTCCTAACCGTTGATCCATCTGTTCCAAATGGAAGTATCATCGGTTAAACATATATAAAAAAGCACTCCCACAGGAGTGCTTTTCTTGTGTCGATATAGTTCCCATCATTGAGTTTTACAAGGATGGTAGATGAGTCCTATTAGTAATGGGTGTTAACGGAGACTTCCGCAGTGAGAAAAGAGTCTGAAACATTTTTGTTTCAGACTCTCGGAAGATTTGAGACAGTGGGCTCAAATCTAAGGTATGGAATCCCAAAGGGATTCGCTACCGTCCGTCCTCACCCAAGGAAAGTCTCCGAATATAGTTCCTATTCATCCGGCCGGTATTCCAGGATATCTCCGGGCTGGCAGTCGAGTTCTTTGCAGATGGCTTCTAGAGTGGTGAAGCGGATGGCTTTGGCCTTGCCGGTTTTGAGGATGGAGAGGTTGGCGGTGGTGATGCCGATTTTGTCGGCTAGCTCGTTGGATTTCATTTTTCGCTTGGCCAGCATGACATCTAGATTGACGATAATCATGGCATCCTCCTTAAATGGTTAGCTCATTTTCTTCAGCAATCTCAATCCCTCTCTCTAAAATCTTGCCAAGGACCCAGACAATTGGGACAGCAAGGAGAAGTCCCGTGTTAAAGGTCAATCGGAAGGTGAAAGGAAGGAGATAAGCATTGCCGCTGGTCTCAAGTGTACCAGACATAAAAGACAAGACCAAGAGAATCTTCCAAGCTCGGCTGCATAGATTAATGTTAGAGTGAGAAAAGATCTTTTCTTGGTAGAGATTTTGGAGGAAGCTGCGAATGGTGATGAGAAGGTAAATATAGATAGCACTTGAGGCTAGTGGGAAGAGCAACTGCCATAGAGGTTGGAGATGTTTGGGGAAGAGTTGGATGCCATTCACATCAAAGGACAAGCGTCCAGATTGAATGAGATCCTTAAACACTCCCATCCGGGAAAGCAGGTGGACGACCAGTGCAGCCACGGTCATAAAGCCGCAGAAGTAAATGAAAGCCGTTAAGACTTCAATGACATTTTTTAAGGTTTTTGAGTTTTTCATCGCAAGCCTCCTTGAAGTTTATTTATTTTTCACTTATAGTATACTCCTTATAAAAAATTAGTCAATAAAAAAGTATCGAAAAACGATAAAAAAATAATGATAAACAAAATATTATTTTTGAGAAACAGGTATTCTCTGCTAAAACTAGTCGGTTTAAGCCGGGGAAACCACTACATAGAGGGGAATTTTACTATACTTTCGATTTAGGGTATACTAGTGTAAAGATCTTATTCCATGGAGGTAGTAAAATGAATCTTAAGTGGAAGAAAAAATACCTGGGGCCGATTTTGGGGCTGGTCGGAGCAGTTGTTCTGATCGGTGGAGTCTATCTCTACTCTAGCTCCAACATCCAACCAGACCATCAAAAGGAATTTAACCAGACTAGCAAGAAGGTCACTAAGCCAAAGGAAAAAGCCATTGACTTGAGTGGTGACTATGTCTCTAATGAACGGGATGAAGCCAAAATCGAGAAAAAGGGCAAGGCTTGGAAGATCGATTACCAAACGGCTGATGGCAAGGTATCTGCTGAATTTAGTACGGATTGGAAGGTCGAAGGGTCTAATAAAGTTTCGACAGGCAAGATGAAAAAGTCCGATGGCAATACAGACTTTACAGTCACTGTTCGTGTCTTCAAATACAAGACAGACAAGAAGCCTTTGATCACGGTCACCATGTCTGACAAAAATCCCGACCACGAGATGGTCTTTGCCAATCGAGAGGATTTTTTCAAATCGACAGATCCAAATGATGTCGTCCTTGATGGCAATCTCTCACCGTTTGAAGGTGCTTATTCCAATGATACCTATGAAAAGGAAATTGCAGATTCCGGTTTTAAACTTTATGGCTATACTCCAGAAGAATATTACCAAAACAAGACCAACGCCTTTCCAAGTATTGTAAATGGGGAGACCGGCTGGACTTTCTGGAGTGGAGGCACTCGGGCAAGTTACTTGTTCAATAAAGAAAAAGAGCCCAAGAAGCGAAAAGGCTATTATGAAGTTTATTTCACAGGGGCCAATGCGACTGCGATCCAAGGGCAAGAGCAAACCTTGTACTTGATCCCAGCGGGTGTGACAGGTCCTGATGGAGTAGCTTCCCAAGAACGTCGGATTCTCTTTGGTGACGTGGCCTACCGTGATTACCATTTAGAGTGGTGGAAAGCTTATCCGCAACCGAAAAAAGAGAAAGACTTGGATATTGCGGCCATTAACGGAGGAGACTTCTCAAGCTTAGTTGGAACCTGGCGCAATGGCAAGGGAGCTGAAATCGTCATCCAAGCAGACGGAAAAGTCAAGGGCCAAGGTAGCCTCAAGGCTGTTGCGGACTCGGATAAGAAGAGCAAGATCCCTTATGTTGAGATGAAGATGGGTGAGACCGGTGCTGCGATTGGACTGCTGAAAATCGGTTTCCAAAATCCGGATGGAGACCAGTCTGATACCAGCAAGCCACGTCTAGTGGTCACTCAATCTGCAGGCAACTATCCAGCTGATCAATATTTCTACCGTCAATAAAAAGTTTGAGACAGCTTTGTCTCAAACTTTTTTACTGTTTAAAAGGCAGCTATCTATTTGCAGAATGCTAGTCTCTAGCATTAAAAGGAAAAAAATGTAAAAAAAGCTTGACAAAGCAAATGATTCGCAGTATGATTAACTAGTTAATTAACCGATTAATGAACTGGTTAACAAAAATGAAAAAGAGGTGAAGGATGAATAGGAGAAGAATGAAGGTTCTGGGACTCTTGTTTCTCGGTTTCTTTCTGCTGACAGCTTGTGGAAGTCAAGGAAATGCGGGCAAGCCCCCTTCTAAAAAAGGTCTTAAAATTGTCACGAGTTTTTATCCCATCTATGCCTTGGTCAAGGAAATCTCTGGCGATCAAAATGACATCTGGATGGTTCAGTCAGGTGCAGGGATCCATGATTATGAACCCTCAACCAAGGAAGTGGCCCAGATCTATGATGCAGATGTATTTGTCTATCATTCTCAGACCTTGGAATCTTGGGCCGGTCGCTTAGATCCCAATCTTCAAGGTTCCAAGTTGCGAGTGATCGAAGGCAGCCAAGGAATGACCCTTGATAAGGTGGCTGGATTAGAGGATGTCGAGGCTGGTCAGGGAAAAGAAGCCAAGCACTTGTATGATCCGCATACTTGGTTGGATCCTGTAAAAATCGCAGAGGAAGGAAAGATCATTGCCCAGCGCTTGGGAGAGATCGATCCAAAGAACAAGGAGCTCTATCAGACCAATGCTCAAAAGCTTGAAAAGCGCTGTGAGGACCTGGTAGCCCACTACCAGCCTCTCTTTGACAAGGCCAAGCAAAAGACTTTTGTGACCCAGCATACGGCCTTTTCTTATCTGGCTAAACGCTTTGGTCTCAAGCAGTTAGGGATTGCAGGGATTTCCCCAGAGCAAGAACCGACAGCTCGGCAATTGGCGGAGATCCAGCAGTTTGTCAAAGACTACAAGGTGAAAACGATCTTTGTGGAAAAGCACACGTCGTCAAAAGTGGCAGATAGTATCGCCAAGGCAACAGGGGCGCGTGTCAAGGTCTTGGATCCACTGGAAGCCGATCCACAAAACGATAAGGATTTATTAAAAAATTTAGAAGAAAATATGGCGACTTTAGCCAAGGAATTAGAGGAGTAAATCAAGAATGAAGAAAAAGGGAACGATTGGAATTGTAGCGACCTTGGGGCTAGGACTCTGTGCCTATGCACTTAGTCAGCAACCACAAGTCAAGGAAGAGAAAAAGAATCAGATTCAGTACCTGCAGGCAGAAAAGAAAGCGTCATCGACTGACACCAGTAAAAAGGAAGACAGCATCGAAGCGGTCAATGCCAAGGAAAAGACCCAGGCAGAGCAGATTGTCATCAAGATTACAGATGAAGGCTTTGTCACTTCTCATGGAGATCATTTTCATTACTACAGCGGCAAGGTCCCATTTGATGCCATCTTTAGTGAAGAGTTGATTTTGCGAGATCCAACTTACCAGCTGCAAGAAGCGGATATCGTGAGCAAGGTAAAGGATGGCTATATTATCAAACGCGCTGGGAAATACTATCTCTACTTAAAGGATGCCCAGCATACGGTTAATGTGCGCTCGATCGAAGAGATCGCCCAACAGCAAAAGGGAGGCACCAAAGAAGAAGGGGAGACGGGATCGGTGCAAGCGAGCTCCTCGCACAAGACAGGCAAGACCCGTGACTTCCGTCAACCGAGTCAAGCGCTAAAAGAAGGAAAGACTCTTGAGATGCTGACGGCTAAGAACCATACAGGTGGTGGCTACCGTACAGATGATGGCTATGTCTTTAGCCCTGGAGATGTCATTTCAGATACAGGGGACGGCTTTATTGTGCCCCATGGCGGCCATTTCCATTATATTCCAAAGAGTGCCTTATCTGCTGGTGAGTTAGCAGCAGCACTTTCGTTATTAAGCGGTCAAGCCGGCCATCAGGCTGGGAACTCACGCCTAGCTGGAGCAAGCACAGAACAAGGGCAAGGAACTCCAGATCAAGCCTCTCCAAGCCTTGGGAAGCAAGCGAGCAACCAGCCATCAGCCAGTTCAACCAATACACAGACAACCCCAACGACTTCTAAACCGGCTGCATCTAAACCGAGTCTAACCCTGACCAACTTGATCGAAGAATTGCAGAAAGCCCCGTTGTCTTCTCGTCATGTGGAGTCTGATGGTTCTGTCTTTGATCCAAGAAAGATTACCAAGTGGACCGATCAAGGGATTGTCTACCCTCATGGGGATCATTTCCACTTTATCCCATATAGCTCTCTATCTCCTTTAGAGCGTGAGTTGGCGCGGCAATTCCAATTGCTTCGTGCTCAAGGATCTAGTAGTCCAACAGAAGTAAGTCCAAGCTTGCCTTCAAATCCGAGCACAAAACCAGTTGATCCTGATCATGAGCATGGCGACAGTCACGAGCACGAAGAGGAGCACGATCACGGTTTCCACGCAGACAAGGTCATCAGCAAGGACGAGGACGGTTACATGGTCGCTCATGGCAACCATGCCCATTATTTCTATAAAAAGGACCTCTCTCCTCAAGAAATTGCGGCAGCAGAGGCAACTCTAGCTGGTAAGAAAGAAGAGGACAAGGGGCAGCCACTGACAGATGATGTTGCGACCTATTCTCGTGATGCCTCAGATGAGGAAAAGATCCAGTACATCAGCAAGACCTATGGTGTCCCTCGTGAGGCCATTAAGATTTCCAATGGTTTCTTTGTCTTTAACAATCCAGACCAAGAATACGATCCGACCCACATCCATCCTTATGCTGTTCGTAAGGAACATGTCCGGATCCCACTTGAAACTGGCAATCCTGAACTAGACTTTATCAATGAACTCTATGCAACAGCGCTTCGTTCGGGGATTTCTCCTTATAGCCTCCAGATTGAAAATGGTCAGTTTGTCATCCCGCATGGCGATCACAACCACTACATCAAGGTGCGCTCAGCAGGGCTAGCAGACTACTTAGCCCACCGTCTTCCAACCATCCAATCTCCTTACAAAAAAGGAGACTTGGACAAGAAAGTCGTAGAGGACAAGGTCAACCAACTCTTAGCAGAAAGCCGCAGCCTCTATGCTTCTGATCCATTGCAACAAAGACGGATTGAGCTCATCTTGGGCCACTTCTTGGAAAATGTCAAGAGCTTCCCAAGTAATTCAACAGAGGGCTACCTAGCTAGTCTCAAGCAGGTTGATGCGCAGTACATTCATGCGACCCAAGCGGTCAAACCAAAAGAAGAGACAGCTTTGGATCGTCGTTACCAAGAATTGTTGGAACAAGTGCGCTTGCTAGACACAGAAGCCTTCCAATTGAAGAAGGAAGAGTTGGTCTCTCAATTGCAGGAAGCCTATACTGCCAAGGATAGCAAGCGTTTAGAACAGGAAGGGAAGCTATTAGAAGCTGTTCAGGAGATGCAAGATCGGACGGGTGTGACATCGGTCGACTACCTCAAGTATTTCTACCAAAGCTTGAGCGATGCGCGCTTGACACCAGAACTCCGCACTAAGGCAGCAGATCTAGCCTTGAAGCTCTACCGAGCTCAAGCCTTTGAAGAAGCTTGGGATTCCAAGTCTCACTTTATGGAACTCTACCAAACCAAGCAAGCTATTGACCAGCTCTTCTCCCAAGAAAAAGGCCAAACCTATCCTATTGAAAAAACAGTTTTGGATCAAAAAGGAAGTCAAACTCCATCCTACAACGTAGCGGTTTATGATTTCCTCAAAGGCTTGTATGGCGAGTTGGATAAGGCAACAGAAGCCCGTCAACGAACCAGCATCCTGACAGGGCTCTCAGAGCAAATCCAGTCGCTCTTGCCACAAGTCGAAGACCAGGCCAAACGAACTGCCTTTGAAGCAAGTTTGGCTCAGCTTGGAAATGAGACGGATCCAGACAAGGCTATTGCAAGTGGACAAGCTCTGTTACGCGAAATCAGTGACACCATTGAAAAGCAAAAACAAAAGCAAACAGAAGAGCCTCAGATTGGAGATGTCGCCCTTTATCAACAGCTCTATAACCAATTGATGGCGCTTCACCAACAATTGCAGGAAAAGGGTGCTAGTGATGCTGTATTTGATCGCTTAGAAGCTCTCTTTGACCAATTGGCTAATCCAAAGAGTGACAAGGCAGCCTTACTACAGGCTATCCAAGCCTTTCAGGCAGAGTTAGCAGCGGTGCCATCTGCAAGCGAAGCGGGGAAACCTGCTAGCACGGTCGAAACGCCTGTAGCTACAGAAACTCCGGTAGAAAAAGAAGCAGCAGCTTCAGCAGGAAGCAAGCCTGCCACAACTGAGACAGAAACAGAGCCTGCAAGCCCAGCTTCCATAGAAGAAGGCACGCCAGATGCTCCATCTTCTCAGGACCAATAGAAAATAGAAAAGAGAGTGGGACAGAAATCGGTAATTCGTTAGAATTCGATTTCGTCGTCCCACCTCCGCACAGTTGAGTAGGGCTGTAAAAGCTGATGAAATCA
>JAGZZN010000065.1 GCA_018377375.1 Streptococcus parasanguinis | reverse complement strand
TTTGGCTTCGCCGGCAGTCCACGGGAATTGTTCAGCGATCACGAACTTGTCCAGCGAGTGGGATTACTACCACCGCGGATTATGGACATAGCGGAGTCGCTGGGTGATTCACAGACATATTTATCGGTTAATGATTATTGCCAGAAAAATCGAGATGTATAGAAAAAGTCACCTCTGCGGGTTTTCCAGGTTGAAGGATTAACTTCAGCTTCTGGCAAGAACTCACGGTTCTTTTCTACCATTTGTCAAGTCTATCAAGGCTTTAAGTAAAAAAAGAGATAAGACAGTATCTATTCTGAGGTTACTGTCTTATTTTTAACACTTTTTGATCTATCAAGCCCAGTTCAAAAAAGAACAGCAGGAATTTGTTGCCCGTAAGTTGGATACGGTGGGATGGACCAAGTACCTCTCAATTAGTGTACTTTGGTGGCTAGCTTTTGGTCTTATTTACCAGTCAATTGGAGCTAATCGTCCTTATCGTGATTCTATTACTGATGCGACAAACGGTATTGGTCAGCTCTTGATGACAGCTGTATATCGTGAGCAATGGATTTTCTGGGCAGCCACTAATATTTTCTCTATCTACCTCTGGTGGGGAGAAAGTCTTCAAATTCAAGGGAAATACTTCATTTATCTTATCAACAGTCTAGTTGGTTGGTACCAATGGAGCAAGGCGGCAAAGAAAGCTTAATACTTATGTTTATCAATTAATAAGAGGATCCAGTAGGGTCCTTTTTTTGTGTTTTTACAGTGAAGCAAAAGTCTTGCATTTCTTTTTATTTGTGTTATACTTGTTCTTGTGTCAGATACAAGTTATCTAAAGGAGTTTATATGGATACAAAATTTTCAGTTGCTCTACATATCCTAACCATGATTAGTGAGAGCAAGGATACCTTAAGTTCTCAAGCACTAGCAACTAGCGTTGGCACCAATGCGAGTTACATTCGAAAGGTAATCGCCTTATTGAAAAATGCTGGACTAATCCAGTCTCATCAAGGAAAAACGGGCTACCAACTTAGTAAATCGCCAAAGGACATCACCTTACTTAACATTTATTTTGCCACACAAGAAGTCAGCCACATCAGCTTATTTCCTGTTCACCAAAATAGCAATCCGGATTGTCCCGTTGGAAAACATATCCAAGGAGCAGTTTCTCCACTTTTCGCTAATGCCGAATCTCAATTAGAGAAGGAACTAGCCCAGCAAACCTTAGAAGATGTCATTAACAATCTTTATAAAGAAGCCAAACAAAAACGAAACTGATTTGCATGCAGATCAGTTTTAAAAAGACTAGACTTGTATCTCCATCAGATACAACAAAAATTAGAAAAGAGAAGACAATGAAAGCCGCACAACATACATCATACAACAAAAAGAATATCACACTGAACATCACAGAAGTCGCTACACCAAGTATCACAGACAAAGAAGTTTTGGTCAAAGTCACTGCAGCTGGTGTTAATCCTCTGGATAACATGATTTCCCGTGGTGGGGTCAAAATGATCGTTCCTTACAAACTTCCACAAACTGCAGGTAATGAAGTGGTCGGTATTATTGAAGAGACCGGCAGACAAGTCAAAAATCTCAAAGTCGGAGACCGAGTTTTTGGACGTCTCCCACTCGACCACATCGGTGCCTTTGCAGAATACGTAGCTGTCGATAGTCAGGCTCTAGCCAAGGTTCCAGACTATCTTTCAGATGAGGAAGCGGCTGCAGTACCTTTGACTGCCTTGACTATCATGCAGGCTCTTGACCTCATGGGGGCTCAAGCTGGAAAAACCATCTTTATCTCTGGTGGTACAGGCGGTGTCGGCGGTATGGCCATTCCTATTGCTAAGGCTAAAGGTTTGACAGTCATTACCAATGGGGCTGGAGATAGTGCTGAGCGTGTTTTGAAGCTAGGAGCAGACCGCTTTATCGATTACAAAACAGAGGATTATACAAAAACTGTTAGCCAGGTTGATTATGTCCTTGATACTCTTGGGGGCGCTGAGACTGAAAAACAAATGTCTATCATGAAAAAAGGTGGTCAGCTTGTTTCCCTCCGTGCTATGCCAAATGGTGACTTTGCCAAACGCATGAACCTGCCAAAATGGAAACAGATTCTACTTGGACTAGCCGGTCGTAAATTTGATAAGATGGCTGACAAATACGGCGTTCACTACCATTTTATCTTTGTGGAAAGCAATGGTGCTCAATTACAAGAGGTAGCTGACCTCTTTAGCAAATTAGAAATCAAGCCATCTATCGATACAGTCTATCCATTTGAAGAAGTGAATAGCGCCTTAGACAAGGTCGCTAATGGGCGCTCACGTGGAAAAACAGTCCTCAGCTTTAAGAAATAAAAAGGAAAATACAATGTCATATCTTACAAGTAAAACTCAATACATCACTGTTCAAGGAAATCAAATTGCCTATCGCGAACTCAGCAAAGGCGAATCAAAACTACCTCTTCTGATGCTGGTCCATCTGGCAGCAACCCTCGACAACTGGGATCCAAAACTCTTGGACTTGATTGCTGAAAAACACCATGTGATTGTGGTCGACCTTCCTAGTGTCGGAGCCAGTCAAGGCAAAGTGGTGCCAACCATTTCTGGAATGGCTGAGCAGACAATTGCCTTTGTAAAAGCCCTTGGTTACGATAAAATCAATCTCCTAGGTCTTTCTATGGGAGGTATGATTGCCCAAGAAATGGTCCGAATTAAGCCTGATTTGGTCAACCGTCTTATCTTGGCAGGAACAGGACCTCGGGGAGGAAAAGAGGTCGATAAGGTCACAGGGAAAACATTTAACTATATGTTTAAAGCTGGACTCGAGCGCATCGATCCTAAACGCTATATCTTCTATAACCATGATGAACAAGGAAAAATCGAAGCCTTGAAAGTTCTCGGACGAATGGGAATGCGAACCAAAGAATTTGCGGACAAAGACATGAGTGTGCCTGGTTTCTTGACTCAACTCAAAGCTATTAAACGTTGGGGGAAAGATTCTCAAGACGACCTAACATTTATCACCCAACCAACCTTAATCGTCAACGGCGACCAGGATATGCAGGTTCCAACGGAAAATTCTTATGATATGCATGAGAAAATAAAAGATAGTAAGCTCATCATCTATCCAAATGCTGGTCACGGTTCGATCTTCCAATATGCAGAAGAGTTTTCGAAAGAACTCATTGCTTTCTTGGAGGACTAATATGGTCAAAACCATTCTAATAACAGGTGCTACGGATGGTATTGGTAAACATTTGGCAAAGAAACTGACTAGTGAAGGCCATCATGTCATCCTTCATGGTCGCAATCCTCAAAAACTTGAGTTGGCGCTTCGAGAGGTTCGGGCCGTTTCCCTGAGAGGAAGAGTTTCAAGCTACTTGGCAGATTTTTCAAAATTAGATGAGGTTTATCGATTTGCGGAGGAAATCAAGCGTGACTTTCAAAGGATCGGTGTCTTGTTTAACAATGCAGGACTGTATGCAGGAAAAGAACGAAAAGTGAGTGCTGAAAATGTCGAATTGACTTTTATGTTATCCGTTCTGGTTCCTTATATTTTAACAACTGAGCTAAGCCCCTTGTTAGAAAAATCGGCTGACGGCCGTGTCATTAATACCTCTTCCTATATGCATCATTTTGCCAAGGTCAAGGATTTGGACTTTGGATTTGAGAAAGAATACAATCCAGGATTGGCCTATAATAATTCCAAACTCTATACCATTTGGATGACACGCTATCTAGCAAGAGATTTCTTTTTAAAAGGTTCAAATATCACTATTAATGCCTACCATCCTGGTCTTATCTCGACTAACTTAGGGAATAGCTCTAGTGATGAAAAAACGAAGAAGTCCCTCTTTGGACGCCTGATGAAATCTCTCTCAAAAGATCTAGATCAGGGAATCGAAACAGGTTATTATCTCACCTTATCAGAAGAAGTCAGGGGCTTGACTGGCTACTACTTTGATGAAAAGAAAGTCAAGTCTGTATCTGAAAAAGGCTACTCATTTGAAAAAGCACAGAAGTTAATGGATTACTGCCAAGAAAAGGTCAAAATGTTTCAAGAAAAGCAGGATTTTTAATTCCTTATTGATTTCGTAACTACAAAAAAACTCAAGTTTTATCCATGAAAACTTGAGTTTTTCTTAGATGAAGGCTAACAAAATGGTAAGAATCAGAGCAATTCCGATCCGAATGACATGGTGGGCTAGATGGAAGTTTTCTTTGTGCTTGCCATTCCAATAGGCTCCGTAGCAAATTACCCCACAACCAATCATCCAAAGAGATAGTGCGACAATCGAGAAAAAGAAGTAGAGGAAGAGAGACAAAGTCGCAAGGCTACTTCCGATGAGGAGAAATTGATTTCCTAGATTGTGATTTCCTTTTTTAACTTCAGAAAGGGAGGCCAACAAATGAAGCAGGACAAAAGCAAGCGCTAAGAAGACTGTGATGATGCTAAAGATTAGATAAAGTGACATAGATGTTTCCTTTCTAAGATATGATTGTCTGAGTGCTATTTTTTATGACTGATTTTATGAAGAATCATAAATGATACTAGAAGATTTAAAACGATAACCAGTAAAGTCAAAAAAGAGAAACCATAGAGTTTGACTGAAATTTCAATTTTGAGAAATGCGATGGAGAACAAGCTCGTTAAACTGCCCGTTAACAAGCCAGGAACATATTTTCGAAGGACAATTGTCTGAATCAGATGTCCGAAAATATGGTAGATATAAGCAATTACAATGGTTGCGTAAATAGTATAGTTGCTAAACTGATAGCTAAGAAAAAGTGATAGAAGCAGGATCAGAAACTGCTCCAAGACAATGGCATTGAAAGTAAAAGGAGTGTAATAAGAAAGGAATCGAATATCTGGAAACTGTGCTGATAGTTTTTTGACAAAGGAGGGCATCCATATGATTTCCTCAAGTTCGTGAAGCATGAATAAGGCTGGAAAGAGAAAATAAAATTGAGTGAGGGTCATTAAAAAAACTTCTTTCTAGTTTGAACCAACTTTCAGTATCTCCAAATAAAACTGGACAGCTTCTTGCTCGCTATAGGACTTGCCTTTTTTCAACCACCAGCTGAGGGTTTCAATGAAATGGCTGACGACCAGATGCTTGAGATAGGAGTGAGGGATGGTTGGGTGCGATTGAATCAGCTCCTCGGCAACCATTGGATAGACATCATGTTCTAGCTCTTTTCGCAGTTGCCGGATAAAATAATCATTTTTGGAGAGTAAGAGACTGGTTACATGGTCTTGATTTTTCTTAAAATGTTGAAAGATATGTGCTAGGTAGTCTTGTGGAGAGAGGTGTTGAGCACGCTCAAACAAATGGTGAAAGAGTTTTTGGCAGAGCTCATCCAGTAGTAACTCTTTGCTCTCATAATGGCTGTAAAAGGTCGAACGTCCTACATCAGCCAAGTCAATAATCTCCTGAACGGTGATGGTCTCATAATCTTTTTGGTTAAGTAAGCGCAAGAAAGCTTGATAGATGGCTTTTCTAGTCTTGGTAATGCGACGATCTTGTGCAGTCATATGGACACTATGAACAAACTGTTCAGTAACGTACACAGCGAACGGTTTGCCCCTATCCTTTCTGTTGATAGTATTGGATAATAGATAATGAACATGATGTTCATGAATCTATTATAACAAAGGAAGAAATATAATGAAGACAAAATATGCGGTTTGGTTGGCTTTTTTATTAAATCTAAGCTTTGCCATTGTTGAATTTATTGCGGGTGGAATTTTTGGTTCCAGTGCTGTTCTCGCTGACTCTGTCCATGACTTGGGGGATGCAATTGCCATTGGCGTTTCGGCTTTTTTAGAGAGTATTTCCAATCGAGAGGAGGACAGTCGCTATACCCTGGGCTACAAGCGTTTTAGCCTTTTAGGTGCCATGGTGACCGCTGTGATTCTGATGACAGGGTCTGGCATGGTGATTTTGGAAAATATGGTCAAACTCTTTCACCCACAACCCGTCAATGAAGAAGGTCTTCTCTGGCTTGGAATCATTGCCATCAGTGTCAATGTGCTGGCGAGTCTGGTCATTCGCAAGGGGCAAACCAAGAATGAATCCATTCTCAGCCTGCACTTTTTGGAAGACACCTTGGGTTGGTTGGCCGTCATCTTGATGGCCATTGTTCTCCGATTTACTGACTGGTATATCCTGGATCCGCTCCTGTCCCTTGCCATTTCCTTCTTTATTCTATCAAAAGCCATTCCACGTTTTTGGAGCACGCTCAAGATTTTCCTGGATGCTGTACCAGAAGGGGTGAACATCCAGAAGATAAAGACGGATTTGGCTGAATTGGACAATGTCGCTAGTATCAATCAGCTCAATCTCTGGACCATGGACGGCTTAGAGAAGAATGCTATTGTCCATGTTTGTCTGGAGCATGTCAAGCATATGGAGGTCTGTAAAGAGTCTATCCGCACCTTGCTTAAAGACTGTGGCTTTCAAAATGTCACCATCGAAGTGGATGAAGACCTAGCAACTCACCGCGCCCACAAGCGAAATATCGAAGAGCTGGAAGCAGAAAGTGAGCAGCAAAACCATCATTAAGGTTTGTTTTTAAACTCTTAAAGTCTACCTTTAAGAGTTATTTTGATACTAAGTTCCCTAAAGTAAGCCTTTTCATGCTAAAATAGAATAAACGTGAAACAAGGAGTATTTATGAGTAAGAGAGCTGTGTTGATGATGACCTTTGGGTCACCAGAAGAGATTACCTATGAAGGAGTAGCGGAATTTTTCACGAATATCCGACGTGGTGTTCGTCCTGAACCACATGAAATTCAGACTTTATATGACAATTACGTACGAATTGGCGGAACTCCACTTCAAAGGATAACTAGAGAAGAAGTGGATCTGGTTGCTTCTGCTCTTGGAGAACACGCATCAGTATACTTTGCTAATAAATTTTCCCGCCCTTTTATCACTGATGTAATCAAAGAGATGGAGAATGACGGAATTGAAGAATGTTTGTGCTTGATTTTAGAGCCTCATTATTCTTACTATTCTGTCATGGGATATGAGAAATTTTTAGAAAGTGAGCAGATTAGGTTTCAAATTATCAAGGACTGGTACCGTGAACACGACCTACTCTACTATTGGGCTGATGAGATTCGAAATATTTTAGATCAAATTAGAGATGACAGCTATAAGGTGATTTTTTCAGCTCATAGTGTCCCAGTTTTGGCCCTTGATTTTGGTGATCCTTATATAGATCAGATTTATGACAATACTCGCTTGATTGTGGAAATTTTAGGCCTTGAAGAAGACCAGTATAACAATACATGGCAGAGTGAAAGTGATATTGGTATCCCTTGGATTAAACCTGATGTCTTAGAATATCTTCATGATGAGAAGGAGCACCCTGACCACTATATTTTTGTCCCGATAGCTTTTATTAGTGAGCATATTGAGGTTCTTTTTGATAATGATGTGGAGTGTAAGGAGCTTTGTCATGAGCTTGGTGTGACCTATCACCGTCCTCCTATGCCAAATAGCGATACTCGTTTGATTAAAGCCCTTCTTTCAACCATTCAGTCTCATATAGACGGTGACTATCGTTACTATCATCCTCAACTAGAGACTTTTGATGAGTTGGAAGCTCCTTCAAACACAGGACAGATTTTAGAAGAGGAAGAAGATATTCAGATGCCTGATTTCGTCAAAAAATTGATTGCTAAAAAAGGTCGAGAGAATGTCAAGATGCCATATCTAGTTAAGAAAATGCTTGAAAAGAAGTATGGGAAAAAATATGATTAAGTAACTAAATATGACCGTAATAGGGAGTGATTGATGTGAGCGATTTCTTGTTAAAAAGTATATACTATCAGTAACGAAAGAATAGAGGTTATTAAATGAAATCAGCAGTTTACACTAAAGCTGGTCAGGTTGGCCTAGCAGAAATTGACCGCCCACAAATTGAGGCACCAGATGATGCCATTATTCGCATTGTTCGTACTTGCGTTTGTGGATCTGACCTCTGGAGTTACCGTAATCCTGAAATCGAAGAAGGACATAGTAATAGCGGTCATGAGGCTATCGGAATCGTCGAAGAAGTTGGTGAGGATGTCACTACTGTAAAACCAGGTGACTTTGTTATCGCGCCTTTCACTCATGGTTGTGGGGAGTGTGATGCCTGCCGTGCAGGGTATGATGGGACTTGTGACCGCCATATCGGGACTAACTGGTCAGGTGGTGTCCAGGCTGAGTATATCCGTTTCCACTTTGCCAATTGGGCCCTTGTCAAAATTCCTGGGCAACCTTCAGATTATAGTGAAGGCATGCTCAAGTCACTTTTGACACTGGCTGATGTCATGCCGACGGGTTACCATGCGGCGCGTGTGGCTAATGTGCAAAAAGGTGACAAGGTAGTCGTTATCGGAGATGGGGCTGTTGGTCAATGTGCTGTCATTGCAGCTAAGATGCGTGGTGCTTCACAAATTGTCCTTATGAGTCGTCATGAAGATCGTCAAAAAATGGCTTTGGAGTCAGGTGCGACTGCAGTTGTTGCTGAACGTGGCGAAAAAGGCATTGCCAAAGTCCGTGAAATCCTCGGGGGAGGAGCAGATGCAGCTCTCGAATGTGTCGGAACAGAAGCAGCGGTAGATCAAGCTCTTGGAGTCCTTCATAATGGTGGTCGTATGGGATTTGTTGGTGTTCCACACTATGAAAATCGTGCCATTGGATCAACCTTTGGACAAAATACAACGATTGGTGGCGGACCAGCCTCTGTCACAACCTATGATAAACAAGTTTTGTTAAAAGCTGTTCTTGATGGCGACATCAATCCAGGCCGAGTCTTTACGACAAGTTATAAATTGGAAGATATTAATCAGGCCTATAAAGATATGGATGAACGCAAGTCTATTAAATCTATGATTGTGATAGAGTAACGAATTAAGTCAATCACTTTTGATTGCGGAAAAGAATTTTCTAATTGGAAATCTATTTCGAATGCACATGACATTGATATTTTCTTTGCGGATCCAGGATGTCCTGGGCGACGAGGTCTCAATGAACATTCTAATGGCTTATTAAGACGAAATAGACTACCTAAACAAATGGATTTTACGAATATTTCTCAAAATTATTTATCAGCTACAGCTGATAAAAGAAATAGAATTCCTAGGAAGTCTTTGAATTATCAAACACCATACCAAGTTTTTCTGAGTTAAAGGAGTGAAAAAGCCCAATCAGACAAATCTTCAAAGGAAGATTTGTTTTTTTTAAAACTTTTGGTTGACAAATGTAAATCTTAGGAGTAGAATAACATCGTAAGGTTTACAAATGTAGATTTAGAAAGGAGAGGTCATGCAAATTTCCAATGCGGAATGGCGCATCATGAAGATTATCTGGATGGAAGGCAAGCA
>JAGZZN010000064.1 GCA_018377375.1 Streptococcus parasanguinis | reverse complement strand
GGTTCACTACGAAGCCACGATTTCGTAATTCTAGAGTCATGCGACGATAGCCGTAATTTCCTTTATGCTCAGTATAAATTGACTGAATTTCAGCTTTAACTTGATCATCCTTATCGCTTTGATCCAACTGTTTTAAGTGATAATAATAAGTTGAACGGGCAAGCTTAATAATCTTTAGAAGGATATCTAAAGAAAACTCTGTTACCAATCCTTGAACAATTTTCGTTTTTCTTCTTGCTCTTTTTCCTCCTTCAATCGGAGTTCTCTCAACTTTTTTAGAACAGCATTCTCTGCTCTCAGGTATTCATTTTCTGCTTGAAGACGTTCTAACTCTGTCATTTCTTCAGGTTTCTTCTTTGGCTTGCGTCCCATTTTAGGTGCTCTCCCTCTTGTTTTCTCAACAATAGTATACCCATTTTTCTTGTATTGTGCCAGCCAATTTGGAAGCATTCCTTGGTTTGGGAGAGCATAATCTAGAGACACCCTTATTTGTGAACGACCTTCAAGCAGAACTTTATCAATAATTTCTCGTTTTAATTTAGGAGAATAATAGCGATTCTTCCCCTTTTTTACGAACTCTATACCGTAACGATCAATCAATTTAATCATGTACCTAAGATTAGGAATATTTATCCCGAATATATTTGAAAGCTCTTTGAAGCTTCGCCCTTGTTTTCTAAGTTCATATATCTGAACCTTATCCTTATATGTCAATTTCATAATAAAAACACCCCAAAAGTTAGATTTTTTCTGTCTAACTTTTGGGGTGCGGTTCAAAAACGCTTCAGTTGTTTTATTTATTTTGCCAAGTTTCTTGGTTTTCCTTGAAACGGTGTAACAACTCTAAACCTTCAGAAGTGATGTAACCTTGTTCTTCCGCCAAGTGGATCAATTCTGTATAGTTAGACAAAGTTTCAAGTTGAACGCCAGCTTCCGCAAATTTCTTATCTGCCTTCTCCAATTGGTAGGTGAAGATAGCAACCACACCAAGAACATCCGCTCCTTCACGCTTGGCAGCTGCGACAGCATCCAAGACAGATCCACCAGTAGAAATCAAATCTTCCACTACGACCATCTTTTGACCTTGTGGTACACGGCCTTCGATTTGATTACCAGCACCGTGGTCTTTTGGTTTGCTACGAATGTAGGCAAATGGCAAATTCATCTTGTCCGCAATAATCGCACCGTGAGGAATTCCTGCAGTTGCTGTACCTGCAATAACTTCCACTTCAGGGAAAGCTTCCTTGATTTTATCTACAAATCCATTTTCGATCAAGGTACGAGTTTCAGGATAAGCGAGGGTTACACGGTTATCTGTATAAATAGGGGATTTGATCCCAGATGCCCAAGTGAAAGGTTCTTCTGGTTTCAAATAAACCGCTTCGATTTTCAAAAGATGGCTAGCAATATCTTTAGCTAATGACATAACGACTCCTTTTTACGATTTTAATCATATACGAATTAAATCAATTATTGATTTAAACAACAACATTACAGGTTAGTGAATGCGTTAGGAAAGGCCCTATCGGGCTCCGATTATTCCGACGTTCACAGAAGAGAAACGATCATTTTCTCTTCTGTGATCTAGTGAATGCGTTAGGGAAGGTCCCATAGGACTTTCCGTAGAACGTCTTGAAGCATAGCTTCTTGGACGTTCTTAACTATTCCACTGTCTCTTAATTTCATGGTAAGCATCCCATGGGTTTTCTGCTTGAATAATTGGACGTCCAACGACAATATAGTCAGAGCCAATTTTATGGGCTTCTTGTGGGGTCATAACCCGTTTTTGGTCACCGATTTCAGCTCCAGCAGGACGAATCCCTGGTGTGACACAGACAAAGTCTGATGAAGTGGCATCCTTGATCAAGGCTACTTCGTGGGCTGAACAGACAACGCCATCCAAGCCTGCTTCTTGGGCCTTGCGAGCATAATTGACTACTGATTCTTGGACCGTTGTTTGGATGTTTTGGCAATCGCGCATGTCTTCTTCACTGGTAGAAGTCAACTGGGTCACGGCTACCAACTTAGCCCCTTCACCAAGAGCTGCCTTGGCTTCGCGCATCATCTCTACACCACCGGCTGCGTGGACCGTCACCATATCTACTCCGAAGGTCCCCAACACGGACATGGCTGATTTGACTGTATTTGGGATATCATGCAATTTTAAATCAAGGAAAATACTGTGTCCAAGCCCTTTGAGGTAATGTACAATTTCAGGACCAACTGCATAGAAAAATTCCATTCCGATTTTTACAAATAATTTTTCGTCTTCTGGAAAATGCTCTAAAAAGTTTTTGACATCCTCGAAAGCTGGGAAGTCAAGGGCGATAATAGGACGTTCTTCACGCATGGATTACTCCTTTTTTGATTGATCATTTTATCTACAAAAAAACCTTGCCCGAGGCAAGGTTACACGAAAATTAGGTAGGAACAACTACCATGATTCACCGTCTAGACCTTAGGAGCCTCTCTGGACTGCTTTAAAGGTTTTTATTTATTGTAGTACGATATTTGGGAAAAGTCAAGGATTTACAGTAGATTTTCCCGTACATGTTTTCGGAAGTTCTCAAGGGTGTCAATACCATAGCGATCCATGACCTGTGGCAGATCTTCGATGATGGTTGGACAAGCATAAGGATCGGTAAAATTAGCGGTTCCAACTCCAATCGCAGAGGCACCAGCAATCATCATTTCAATGGCTGCTTCTGCTGAATCCACACCTCCCATTCCGATAATCGGAAGTTTAGTGGATTGGGCGACCTGGCGGATGAGTTTTAATGCAACTGGGAAAACGGCTGGACCAGACATGCCTCCGGTTCCATTGGCAATGATGGGCTTACCAGTCTTGAGGTCAAAGCGCATGCCGACCAAGGTATTGATCATGGTCAAACCAGTTGCACCTGCGTCTTCTGCTGCTTTTGCGACCTGCGTGATGTCTGCTACACTAGGCGTTAACTTGACATAGACAGGGACTGAGGATGCTTCTACCGCTGCTTTCACAGCCGCATAGGCCAACTCAGGAACCTGCCCGATTAAAAGACCGTTGTTGCCATGGTCTACGTTTGGACAAGAGATATTGAGCTCAATGGCTTTGACATTTGGCGCTTGCGAGATCTTGCCAGATACCGTCGCATACTCTTCGTTGGAGAAGCCAGCTACATTGGCAATAATCGGTAAGTCGGGATAATGTTGGGCCAGCCAAGGAAGTTTTTCTGCCAGGACCACGTCTACCCCTGGATTTTGGAGCCCAATGGCATTGAGCATGCCGGCAGGCGTCTCGGCGACACGTGGCGTTGGATTACCAAAACGAGCCTCAGCAGTTGTCGCCTTGATCATGATGGATCCAAGCAGATCTAAGTCATAGTATTTGGCATATTCCTGACCGAAACCAAAACAGCCAGATGCCGGAATAATCGGGTTTTTCAAGTCTAAACCAGGTAAGGATACGGCTAGTCGATTTGCTGTCATAAGGTCCTCCTACATCACAATCGTACCGGTTTCAAAGACCGGTCCGTCTTCACACACGCGCTTATTAGCTGCTTGGCTTTCATTTTCCAGATGCACTACACAGGCATAGCAAGCCCCCATCCCACAAGCCATTCGTGATTCCATGGAAATGTAGGCGCGGGGATGGTCATGGAATTTGGTATTGACATATTTGAGCATGCCAGGTGCTCCACAAGAATAGATAGCATCAAACTCCTGGTCCATCTGATCAATAACCGTAGAGACATAGCCCTTAGTGCCATAAGTCCCATCGTCTGTCGTTACAGTGACATGAGCCACCTGAGAAAGCTCTTCTTCCAAAATGACGGCGTCTTTGGTCGCAAAGCCGACAACCACTTCAACTTCTACCCCTTGCTCATGGAGTTGTTTGGCCACTTGGACCAAAGGAGGAACACCGATCCCGCCACCAATAATCAAGGCTTTCTGACCTTGGCCAAGATTGGTGAGATCAAAGCCATTTCCCTGAGGCCCCATGACACTGAGTTTGCTACCGATTGGCAATTGGGAAAAGATAGCTGTCCCCCCACCTTCGATGCGGTAGATCAAGCGACACGTCTGTGTCTCAGGATCAATCTCAGCAATTGAAATCGGACGGCGAAGGAGCTTGGACCCATCAGGGACGCGGATATGAAGGAATTGACCTGGCAGCATCTGCGCCACCATTTCCCCCATTAAGATCATAGAATAGATGCGGGGAGCGATCTCTTCTTGAGCGACTAGCTCCATCTCCTCCATCATGATTTTTCCAAAGCGTTTTTTACAACTGTCACTGACCATTGGTTTCCTCTTCTTTCTTCCAGCAAAAAAGACCTCGCAAAAGCAAGGTCCCACAAATGATCAGCTAGACTCCGTCCGCTGATCTTTTTTCTGTCTTTCCTTGCAGGCCTCTCTGGACCTCTTAAAGGTTAAATTTGTCTCATTATATCGCGCTCCTTCTCGCTTGTCAAGTAGAAATCGGTGACTTAGGAAGCTTTCTTGGGATCAAAATCTTCTGGGATCGGTTTGATGTATTGCATGGCGATTCGGTTTTCAGGCTTGCGGTCAACTAGATAAAGAACCAGTAAAAAGAGCCATTCCAACGGTTTCATCAGGTAGTAGATCAGGTCCATAGCCCATTTTTTCTTAATATGTTTGGCAAAGGGATAGCCATAGCGGTCATAATTGCGACGCAAGAAGCGATGGAAACGTGGCGTCTTTTCTTCCAGCACCTGCTCAAAAGCGTTGGCAATACAAAGCTGGCGATTGACAACAACTGGATGTCCGTGGCGGACGCCCATCCGCTGGGGCTTGACAACATTTTCATGGCCACCAGCCGCAACTGTACAGAGATAGTGCTCATCAATGATGAGATTCTGAGGAGGGATCTTCTGTGAGAAGGCCCAGTCAGCTGTATTGGTCCAGGCCTTGATCATGGAATCCGGCTGCTGCCCAAAGAGCATGAGAACGAGGACAACAAGGGCTAGGGTCGGAAGGGCAACCAGAACTGCTAGCCATGGCCAGTTACGCGACTTGTTTAAGAGCTGATGGAGCCATTGAAACAGACGATTCTCATAGCTTATCTCTGTTCGATCTTCCTGCCACTCCCTGATGCGAACCCATAAAAGATGGATGGAATAGATCAGTAAGAAAAAGGTGTGAAAACTTGCTACCTGCAGTTGATTATCAAAAACTAAGAGAAGAACCACTCCTCCTAGAATGCCACTGATGCAGAAGACATTTGCTAACGGCGAGAGTGAATTCGCATCCCGGTAGGAATAGATAATCAAGGCTATTAAAGTAAGAGCTGCCAGTGTGAAGAAGGTCGGATAGGCGCCAGACCAGATCAGGGCATGCTTCTGCGAATTGATCAAACTTTCACTCCAATCGTAAAAAGTCATCTCCTTGACGATGTAAATGAAAATCGCTTCGAGAAAGCAACCAAAGAGACCAAACCAAAGAACAATTGTAGGCTGTTGCTTTTTCTTTTTGACAGGCTTAGGACTAGGTGATTCCTGCTTTTCCTTCATAAGGAATGCGTCATCTTCTCTTGTCCTTTCTCCTTCTTTTGGCCCTCTATCCTCAAACAGTTCTGGATCTTTGAGAGCTTCTTCCTCAGATTCTTTGAACTGGAGGCTAGACCACCGACCAATCCCATAAATGATGACAAAAATATTGGGGACAAAGAGGGCCAGAGTCAAACCGTAAGGAAAGATCTCCATGGTGAAGGCAATGACCTCCCAAACACTAAATTGAATGAATGGATCCTTTATTGCGTAGAGCGACTGACTAATAACCAAATAGATGTAAAAGGCCAATAGAATCAGAGCATTGGTCACAAAATTGATCTGCAACAGACCAGCTGTGAAATGGGTTTCCAATTCCTTATCCTTTTTCTTATACCAGGAAACGAGTTTTTTCATAAGATCTCCTCAATCAATTTTTTACCATTCTATCAATCAGATCTTACCTTCAGCAAGGCAAAACTGTATTTTTCCATCAAAATCAGTCCCCAGATGTAGATTTTGTTTCCAATCTTCTATTTTTTAACTATTTGATCTAGCCTACTTCCTATTACCTACCTCAGCCTGTCTTATTCTCATACAGTCCTTGAAAGACCACATTTTACGGGAAAAACGCGCTTTTTTATGTTAAAATAAAAGCATGAGAATACAACAATTACAATACATTATCAAAATCGTCGAAACCGGCTCTATGAATGAAGCCGCAAAACAACTCTTCATCACGCAACCTAGCCTTTCCAATGCCGTTAAGGACTTGGAAAATGAGATGGGGATTGAAATCTTTATCCGGAATCCTAAAGGGATCACTTTGACTCGCGATGGGATGGAGTTCCTCTCTTATGCACGCCAGGTGGTGGAGCAGATCGACCTCTTGTCCGAGCGCTATAAAAATCCTGTGGGCTCTCGTGAGCTTTTCAGCGTCTCTTCACAGCACTACGCCTTCGTGATTGAGGCCTTCGTTTCACTATTGAAGAAAAGCGACATGGAAAAATACGAGCTCTTCCTACGGGAGACGCGGACTTGGGAGATCATCGATGACGTCAAGAATTTCCGAAGCGAGGTTGGCGTACTCTTTTTGAATAGCTACAACCGAGATGTCCTCTCTAAGATGCTGGATGATAATCACTTGATTGCCACCCACCTCTTTACAGCGCAACCTCATATCTTTGTCAGCAAGACCAATCCTCTTGCCAAGAAAGAGATCGTTCACTTGTCTGATCTGGAAGATTTCCCATACCTTAGCTATGACCAAGGAACCCACAACTCCTTCTACTTCTCAGAAGAGATCCTCTCTCAAGAGCATCATAAGAAATCAATAGTCGTCAGTGACCGCGCGACCCTCTTTAATCTCTTGATTGGTCTGGATGGCTACACCATTGCGACCGGGATCCTCAACAGCAATCTCAACGGAAATAACATCGTCTCCATTCCCCTTGATATCGAAGACCCGATCGAGCTGGTCTACATCAAACATGAAAAAACAGCCCTCTCAAAAATGGGAGAAAAATTCATCGAGTACTTGCTTGAGGAAGTGAAGTTTGATAAATAAAAAATATCTGAGTGATCCATGTTCACTCAGATATTTTTTATTGTCTTAATTGTGAAAAGACTTCCCCAATTTTTCCTTCGATAACTAGGTCTGCTTGCTTATCTTGTGGGATACTGGTTTTATTGATGACAACCAGCTTCTTCCCTCGGAAATACTGAATCAAACTGGCTGCTGGGTAGACCACAAGAGAGGTACCACCGATAATCAGCAAATCAGCCTCTTGGATGGCTTGGGCTGCTTGGCTAAAGACGTCCATATCGAGAGGCTCCTCGTAGAGGGTCACATCAGGCTTGACCACCTTGCCACAGTCCAGACAGTGTGGAACCGGGCCTTCTAAAGCTAGGAAGGACTCCAAATCATAAAATCGCTGGCAACCCGTACAGTAATTGCGATCAGCACTGCCATGGAGTTTCAAGACCCTTTTTGACCCAGCCATTTCATGCAGACTATCGATATTTTGTGTCACCACTGCCTTGAGCTTACCAGTCTCTTCAAGCCGAGCCAGATAGCGATGGGCTGCATTGGGCTTGGCATCTGGGTAGAGCAAGTACTTCTTGTAAAAGTCGAAAAAGTCCTCTGGATAGCGCTCAAACATGGTATGGGAGACCAATTGCTCAGCTGTCAAATGCCGCCCTACCTGAACACTATAGACACCATCTGAGCTTCGAAAATCTGGAATATTGGACTCCGTGGAAACTCCTGCCCCTCCGAAAAACACGATCCGTTGACTCTGATCAATCATCTCCTGTAGTTGAGCAATCTTATCCATCTACTTCTCCTTTAGTAGCTCTTCCATGACAGCATTGGCCTGATCAAAATAAAAGTTAGCTTGATCATAATGAATGCCTGTGTAGCTTGCAAGGTCAATCAAATTCTTCATAAAATCCTGAGAAGAGAAACCTGTCGTCCGATGGAGCTCTTCTTCATCAAAAGGCTTGATCAAGTGGGCCAGGGGATTGCGAACTGATTTTTCTAACTCCCGCAATTGTTGGGCCGCAACTTTGACGCTATCTGGCAAGTCCAACTGCACAATCAACTCCGTCAAACTGGATGAATTGACCACACTTTCGCTGTGGAATTGCTGCAGGATAGGGTTGTCAGACGCATGCAGGCTCTCAAATTTCCAACGGTCATAACTGGATTCTTTGGAGTTATGAATATAGTTGGTAATATCAGGAATTTTCAACTGAATCAATCGCATAAAGATCCGATAGATGGCTGGGCTGACGGCACGAACAAAGTCAATAATCTGCTCATTTCGCAACTTCGCCTCTAAGTCATAGAGGTAATTGGCCAACTGCTCATCTTCTGGATCTTCATGCCAAAAAAGCTGAAAACCAGTCGCTTCTAGCAACTCGGTTCTCAACTTTTGATTCATGACGGGTTGAATATTGAGCTCTCGACGCTCCGCCATTAACTGCAGTAAGCTCACCAACAAATCCGGTACATCTTCCTGCTGCTTGATAGAACGCAGAGCCCGGCTGTAGTGATAATTTTGGAGATCGTAGAGCCATTCATCATGAAAGAATTTTGCCATTAGTCTGCAATCAAGGTCTCAAGACCAACTTTCATCATGTCTGTGAAAGTATTTTGACGTTCTTCAGCAGTTGTGTCCTCATCTGGATTGACCAAACTATCTGAAATCGTCATGATAGCAAGGGCATCAACATGGTGTTGAGCAGCAAGATAGTAAAGAGCCGCTGCTTCCATTTCCACAGCTTTGACGCCCCATTTACCAAGCTCGATGTTCTTTTCACCATAGTTTGAATAGAAAACATCTGATGACAAGACATTGCCGACGTGAGTCGTCATACCAAGGTCTTTGGCAATGTGGTAAGCCTTGTCTAAAAGATCAAAGCTAGCGATTTGTGGGAAATCGTATTGAGGCCAGTCGTTACGGATAATGTTTGAGTTGGTTGCAGCTGCTTGTGCCAAGACCAATTCACGAACATGCACATCCTCATTCAAAGAACCAGCCGTTCCCACACGGATCAATTTCTTCACGCCGTAGTCGACAATCAACTCACGCGCATAAATAGAGATCGATGGCATCCCCATTCCAGTACCCATGACAGAAACACGGTGACCTTTATAAGTACCCGTGTAACCAAACATGTTACGGACTTCGTTGAAGCAAACAGCGTCTTCAAGGAAATTCTCAGCAATAAATTTCGCACGAAGAGGATCCCCAGGAAGAAGAATTTTATCAGCAATTTCACCATGCTTAGCAGCAATATGGATAGACATAATTAAGATATAAAGGGCGACAGAGAACAAAGTAAAAATAGGAAACTGACGACGCATCGCAGATGCTAGACAGTTTATCTTTTTTACACAGTTCTCCGCCCGTATTCAGTTCAGCGAATACGGTAAACCCATCCTTTCTTTTTTTATTGAGTA
>JAGZZN010000063.1 GCA_018377375.1 Streptococcus parasanguinis | reverse complement strand
TTAGAATTCGATTTCGTCGTCCCACCTCCGCACAGTTGAGTAGGGCTGTAAAAGCTGATGAAATCAGCGTAGTAGAGTCCACTCAACCACTGCGTCTTGATCGACAATCCAAAAATAATTGAGAGGCTAGGACTTTTGTCCCAGCCTCTTTTACTCTTATCTCAACGATTCCGTGCATACTCGATTAAATCGTATGGAAGCGTATTGGCACTTTCTCTTAGGGAATAGCTTTCTAATTCATTAACATTTTGTCGCATACGGCGCGCTTGCTTGGCGGTAATCAGGTGTTGCGCTTCATATTCAAAAATAATCTTACGCTCCAAATAATAGCCTCTCAACATTTCATCGATATTATTTGGTTTCACGCGATTAATAACCCGCTCCACAAAGGCCCCACTGGTAATAATAGCTGTCTCTCTCAGACGAGATTCTTGTAGGAAAGAGATCAAACTGCTCCGATAAACCCCCTTGAGGTCTTCCAAACTTTCGATAATGATTTCCGTATTGGCCAGATAAAGGGCCGCAATCTGGTCATAATCAATGGCCTCTAACTTACTGTCTTCTCGGGTCTACCAGTTTCGCAAGCCAGACCCAAAAGTTAAGATCTCATGAACTAATAAACGCAAGAGACGGAAAGACACCAAGAGGTAATAGGTTAAACGAGACGAAAGATTGCGATTGACACGTTGCTCCATATTGCGAAGATAGCGTTGGTAGACGCGGTAGCCCCGCTCTCGAATCTTCCCTTCTTCATAGGCTTGTTCCAAGCCGTCACTTTCAATACTCAAAATCAGGAGCTTCAACTGTTCCCAGTCCTTTTGAATGAGCCTGTTTTCTTGGCCTAGAATCAAGTTTTCTATGCGACCATGGTAGTTATCAATTGCCGCATACAAGGGCCCCTTGTGCTTGCTATTCTTTAGGTCTGCTTCTAATTCCATGACGACATCATTTAAAATCGCGATCTGCATCAGGTAGTCATTGGTTTCTTCCTTTTCTTCTGATAATTTTGGAAGTACCACTAAGCCAGCAATAAAGCTGACAAGGGTAACTCCTGCCACTAAAAAGAGTAGGATGGGGTATTCTTTTTCGATCTTGGTTGGAATCAAAAGAATCGTCGCAATCGAAACCGTTCCCTTCACACCCGAAAAAGTCAGCAATAAGGCATCTTTTAGATAATTTCTCAACGATTTTTTTAGTCGAGCCGTTCGGAACCAATAAAAGAGGTAAACCATGACAAAACGAATCAAAAAGAGCAAGGCTGTCAACAGAAAGACAGAAAGAACTAAAAGAAGATTATTGTAAATGGGACTACTTAAGATGGGCTTGGCGATCATTTCCAATTCCATTCCTAAGATGACAAAGACCGACCCATTTAAGATAAAGTTGACCGTATTCCAGACAGTATGACTCACAGTATCTACCCGCGCTTCAAGGAGGGTAATGTGCTTAAAGCGACTAGCTTTTAAGATCCCTGACACAACTACTGCAATGATACCAGAGACATGGAGTTCTTCTGCTAGGAAGAATGTCAACAGTGGGAGACTCAGTTCTAATAACAATTCACTGGCAATATCACTGGCACGAACACTCAAGAGCAAGGTTTGCAGCCACCGGTTCACAAAGGCCGTCAAGATCCCCACTGCAAATCCTCCAATGATGGAGATTCCTAAGGAAACCCCTGCCTCTCCAAGAGAGAAACTTCCGGTCGCAAGGGCTGCCAAGGCCACTCGAAAGGCAACTAGACCTGAGGCATCATTTAGTAACCCTTCGCCTTTTAAGATATTCGAAACTCGCTTTGGAAAGCTAAAGCGCTCAGACAGGGAGGCAAAGGCTACTAAGTCTGTAGGCCCCAGGGCTGCCCCCACGGCCATACAGGCTGCTAATGGAAGGCTCAGCCACAAAGAGTGAGCTGCCCAGCCCAAACTAATGGTTGAGATAAAAATCACTGGAAAAATCAAATAGAGGATGACCCGCCAGTGCTTTAAGACAGAAGTAATATCTGCTTCTTCTGCTTCTCGAAATAAGAGAGGGCCAATGACCAAGGCCAGAAAGAGCTCGGTATCCAGATGAAAATTTTCTTCTGGTACAAAGAGGGCCCAACCAATCCCTAGTAAAATTTGAATCAAGGGCAGAGGAAGACTCGGCACAAGTTTATTGGTGGCATTTGAGACGATCAAAATCATCGAAAAGATCACTGCATAAAGGAGTAGTTCCATATCACTCCCTCCTTAGCGTTCTTGGCAGCAGGTCTCAAATTGCTGTTTTAACTCCGCAATCTTTTGGTCTGTCTTGGTTACATCCTTGTGCTCAATCTTCTTTTGGGACCGTTCCATCTCAAGCGAAACCAATTTCTTTTTTATTTTGAGCATCTTTTTGGTCATATGAGCTTCATCATAAAAACCCATTGCACGCTCGTGGATGGTTGATTCGACAAAATGATGTCTCAATCCTTCAATTTTATTCTTTAAATATTCTTTATCCATGACGGTAGCTTTCTAATTTTTCGATCATGACCAAAAACGGTGGCTGATTCACTTGATTCAGTGTCCGGTAGATGGTCGCTGTATAGTCTTTTTGAGGGAGCTGACTGACAAAGTCCAGCACTGCATCACGCTCGATGTCTCCTCCCTCATGACCATAATAGATCATAATAGCCATTCGCCCACCTTTTTCTAGGCGAACACAAATTTTCTCCATCGCTTCAATCGTGGTAGCTGGAAGAGTAATGACCGATTTATCCGCAGATGGCAGATAACCCAGATTAAAAATAGCTGCTTTGATGGTCTCCACATATTGGTCCACATGCTGGTGGCCATCCAAAATCAACCGGACATGTTGAAGTCCCAACTTTTCCAATCTTTCTTGGGTATTGACAAGTGCCTGCTCTTGAATATCAAAGGCATAGACCTGGCCTGCTAGTTGGGCTAAAAAGGCCGTATCATGTCCATTTCCCATGGTCGCATCCACCACCACATCTTCTTTGGTGATGACTTCTGCTAAAAATTGATGGGCCATTTCAAGTGGTCGAAGCATCAGCAGTCTCCTTTTCTTCTAGCTTACATCCTTGGGTACTTCCACGCCGACGCATTTCAGTTTCAATGGCGTTTAGGACTTCCCATTTGTTGAGGCTCCACATAGGGCCAATCAACATATCCCGTGGCGCGTCCCCTGTAATCCGGTGGATGACAATGTGTTTGGGGATGATCTCCAACTGGTCACAGATGACCTTGACATACTCCTCCTGGCTCATGAGTTGAAGTCGTCCTTCATGATAGTCCCGTTGCATCCGTGTATTGGTCATCAAATGCAAGAGGTGTAACTTGATGCCATCAATTTCATTATCGGTCACACAACGGCGAACATTTTCCACCATCATCTCATGCGTTTCCCCCGGAAGGCCATTGATCAAATGGGACACGATCTCAGCCTTCGGCACCTGTTTGCGAATCCGCTTGACTGTTTCAACATAGAGGTCATAACTATGGGCCCGATTGATTAATTGAGACGTCGCTTCATAAGTCGTCTGAAGCCCCAACTCAATCGTCACATGCATGCGATCGGTCAGCTCTGCTAGATAGGCCAAGGTATCATCTGGTAAACAATCCGGACGCGTACCGATGTTGATTCCTACTACTCCTGGTTCATTGATGGCCTGCTCATAACGCTCTCGAATGACGTCCACCTTATCGTGGGTATTGGTGAAATTTTGAAAATAGACCAGATACTTCTTCACATCCGGCCATTTCCGATGCATAAAGTCAATCTCTTTGTAAAATTGTTCTCGAATCGGAGCTTCTGGGGCCACAATGGCATCTCCTGAACCCGAGACCGTACAAAAAGTACAGCCACCGTGGGCGACTGTTCCGTCTCTATTGGGACAATCAAAGCCTGCATCAATAGGGACTTTAAAGGTCTTTTCTCCAAATAAGGTTCGATAATAATCATTCAAGGTATTGTAGGATTTCATACTTTTCATTATAGCAAAAAAAGAGTCGAACTCAAAACACGAGTCCAACTCCTAGTTGTTAGTTATTTTTGCTTCCCTGTAAAGCGCCATTGAAACCGCAAGCGATCGTACAAGGGGTACTCAAATTGCAAGACAGCAAGGCCCAAAATCATACTGCCGAGAACGTCTGATGGATAGTGGACCCCGACATAAATACGGGAGACCACAATGGTCACAATTCCCATAACCAGCAAGCCTTGAAGACAATAGCGGGCTGTTTTATGTTTTACATGTTGGCCGATTATGATGATCAAACTTCCCAAAACAAGGGTAGACGCCAGTGAATGACCACTCGGGAAAGAAAAGCCCTTTTCCTCTACAAGATGAAGAATACTTGGTCTCGGTCTCTGATAGATATTCTTTAGAAGAAGAACCAAAAGACCAGTCAATACCAGATTGCTCCCAAGAAAAAGAGCTTCACTGTACCATTTCTTATAGGCAAAGACCGCTAGCAGAAGGCCCACCCAGATGACAATGATCTTGGTATCCATGACGTGGGTCACCTTGGTAAAGAAAGCCGTCAGTGGTGCAGGCAGATCGCCTCGAATAGTAGATTGAATCGCGCTATCAAAACCAGTTAATTGTTGCGGGTAAAAACGAATCATATACCCGAGAATGACAAAAATGAGAAGGGCGAAGCTTGCCTTCGCCCAATGTTGTTGTTTATTTTTCATATTTTTTCAAAATCGGTTGCAAAAGAGTGTAGATCAAACCAAATGCGATGGCCCAAATCACTCCTTCGATCAGGTTAAACGGTGCAACCATTGCAGCTAAATAGTGGACAAGCCCTAGTGTTTTCGAAATATCATAGTTCATAAAACGAGCATACAAAGGGATTGCATAGACATAATTCACCAATACCATCGTGATACTCAAGCTGATCGTTCCAATAATCGTAGCCAGGACAAATCGGCCATGGGTCCGTTCCTTGTTCCAAATCCATGCAAAAGCAAGGACAAAAACAAGAACTCCAATGATATTGATTGGTAGTCCGATCAAGGTCTCAAGCCCCTTATTATTAAGAGCTAATTTAAGAACAGATCGGATCAAGGTCACCCAAACAGCACTTTTAAAATCCAACAAGACCAAAGCCAACAAAATGGCGATGATACTCAAATCAATTTTGAAGAAATCTATCAAGAAAGAAAATTGATAGAACATCAAAATAAAAGATAATGCGGATAAAACAGCCACTAGGGTCAGTTTACGTGTATTTGTCATAACAGGTTCCTCCAATTTTTTAAAAATTAGAGAAGCTGGAAAGACGTCTACCCCATCATTCTACTCTAAACTATTTAAACAAAGCTTAAACTAGAGAACATTCTAGTCACTTTAGCTGGTCCCCATGGAAACACACCGCTAGTCAATCATAGCACCTAACGTTTTATTCCTATGCATCAGCTCTAAACAGATCAGAATAGCTGTCAGTCTATTCGTCTCTCGTCTTCTCCCATCCAGACTATACTGTCGGTTGTGGAGTCACACCACATCAGCTTGCGCTCGCGGACTTCTTTTAGAATATGGAGATGGAGATTTTTCTTTTAAACGATACGACAAGCTGTAGGCATAACTTCTCGTTAAGCAAAGCTTGGCAACAAAGTATAAAAGGAAAAGAACATTTCCTAGTAAAAGTCACCGCCGGTCGGGAATCTCACCCTGCCCTGAAGACCTTTTTATGATAACAAAAAAAACTTGCCTAGGCAAGTTTTTGTAACGTCATGGATGACGTCGTTCGGATGTTTGGTTTTTATCGGCTATTTGAGCTTGTCGTGCTCATAACGATGGCTCAACTCCAGCCCCTTAAAACCTTGCTGGCGGAGCGCCTCATAAACAATCATACAGACGGTATTGGAGACATTTAAACTACGAACATGCTCGTCATTCATCGGAATGCGAATGGCCTTCTCCTCGTGCTGGCGCATAAAATCTTCCGGCAATCCTTTGTCCTCGCGTCCAAACAAGAAATAATGGGATTTCCCATCCTGATAAGAAACGTCCGAATAAGTCTGATTTGCAAACTTAGACACTAAGTGCACCTGACCGTCACGCGCTGCTTCCATAAACTCTTCTAAGCTATCATAGAAACGGACATCCAGCTTGTCCCAGTAATCGAGTCCAGCCCGCTTCATCTTGCGATCATCGATCGGAAAAGCCATGGGACGAATAATATGTAAGGGGGAATTGGTTGCCGCACAGGTCCGTGCAATATTGCCCGTATTTTGTGGAATCTGAGGTTGGAACAAGACGATGTGGTTTTGAGCTGCTGACTCTTGGTAGTCCAGTTCTTCAATATTCATACTCGATCTCTTTCTGATAAAAAAATAGCCACACTGCCCGGAGTCAAGCTCAGCAAACAGCGTGGTTACAGCTTCATTAACTTAACTCACAACAGGTTTGAGGTAAATCAACGAAGGTACCTCTTAAGTATATCACTTTTGAAGCTCCTGTCAATAGTTTTTTTAGATTTTTTTAAGAAACTATATTAAAGTTTTCGATCCCTCCTCATTCTTCTATTTTGACAATTTTTCCCACTTGTTCTTAGCTTGGTATAATTCCTCCAGAAAGTCCTTAAAATAGATGAATTTTTCTTGAAAATAGAGTATGATAGAAGCATACTCTGGAGGTAATCTATGAAAATTATTGTTGTTGGTGGAGGAAAGGTCGGAACGGCCCTTTGTCGTTCTCTCGTTGCTGAAAACCACGATGTTATTTTGATCGAAAAAGACGAATCCGTTCTCAACCATATTACCAAACGGTTTGATATCATTGGGATTTTAGGAAATGGCGCAAACTTCAAGGTCTTGGAGCAAGCAGATGTTGAAGACTGCGACATCTTCATTTCCATGACCGAGTACGATGAAGTGAATATGGTCTCTGCTGTTTTGGCTAAAAAAATGGGAGCCAAAGAGACCATCGTTCGGGTGCGGAATCCTGAATATTCCAATTCCTACTTCAAGGAAAAAAATATCTTGGGCTTCTCCCTGGTTGTCAATCCGGAATTGCTGACAGCTCGTTATATTGCTAATATCATTGACTTCCCAAATGCCCTTTCTGTGGAGCATTTTGCAAACGGCCGTGTTGCCTTGATGGAATTTAAGATCAAGCCAGATAGCAATCTCTGCAATATGAGCCTCTCCCAATTCCGGAAGAAATATGGAAATGTCATTGTTTGTGCGATCGAGCGTGGAAACGAACTCACCATTCCAAACGGGGACTTTGTCTTGCAACCTCAAGACAAAATTTTCGTGACAGGAAATAGGATCGAGATCGTTCTCTTCCACAACAATGTTCGCCCTCAGGTCATTAAGAGCATGATGATCATTGGCGCTGGGAAAATTGCCTACTACCTACTCAATATTCTTCAAGATGTGCGCCGCAAGATCGATCTCAAGGTCTTAGAGGTCAATCGCGAACGGGCGGAATTCTTTAGTCAGGAATTTCCTGATCTCTATGTCGTCCATGGAGACGGAACTGCTAAAGACATTCTTTTAGAAGAGAGTGCCAATAACTTCGATGCTGTGGCTACTTTGACAGGGGTCGATGAAGAAAATATCATCACCTCCATGTTCTTAAATTCTGTCGGAGTCAAAAAGAACATTACCAAGGTCAACCGAACCAGTCTGTTGGAGATCATTGGCGATCAGGATATGACCAGTATTGTCACTCCAAAACGCATCGCTGTAGACACCATTATGCACTTTATTCGCGGGCGCTACAATGCACAGTTCTCAAACCTAGAAGCCTTGCACCATGTCGCAAACGGCCGGATTGAAACCTTGCAGTTTCAAATTAAGGAAGACAACAAACTAACCCAATATCCCCTCTCTGAATTGAAATTGAAGAAGGGCGTTTTGATCGCTGCCATTATTCGAAACGGCAAGGCTATTTTCCCGAATGGGGATGACCGTTTGATGGTAGGGGATCGGATTATCGTGACCACCTTGATTCAAAATGTCACTAAAATCTACGATCTACTTGAGAGGTAAGCCTGATGAATAGAAGCATGATTCGTTACCTCTTATCCAAACTCCTCTTAATCGAGGCAGGTCTCCTAATCGTTCCCCTAGTGGTCGCTGCAATCTATCGGGAACCTGCCAAGGTCTTTGTCTCCATTGGAGCAACCATGGCCATCCTACTTGCGTTTGGCCTCCTTGGTAGTTTTCACAAACCTAAGGATTTTCACATCTATGCTAAGGAAGGAGTCCTGATTGTAGCACTTTGTTGGATCCTATGGTCCTTCTTTGGTGCCCTTCCCTTTGTCTTTTCGGGCCAAATTCCAAACATTATCGATGCCTTCTTTGAAGTCAGCTCCGGCTTTACAACAACAGGGGCAACGATTTTAGACGATGTGGGTGTCCTCAGCCACTCTCTCCTCTTTTGGCGTAGTTTTACCCACTTGATAGGGGGGATGGGAGTATTGGTCTTTGCCCTTGCGATTATGGACAATAACAAGAACAGCCACCTGGAAGTCATGAAGGCAGAGGTTCCTGGTCCAGTTTTTGGCAAGGTCGTTTCCAAATTAAAAAACACGGCTCAAATCCTCTACTTCTTGTACTTGGGTTTGTTCTTCCTCTTTGTGATTCTTTATTTCCTTGCTGGCATGCCCCTGTATGATAGTTTCGTCATCGCCATGGGGACGGCTGGTACTGGGGGCTTTACCGTCTTTAACGATGGGATCGCTCACTACAACAGTAGTCTAATTACCTATTTGGTCAGTATCGGGGTCTTGGTCTTTGGGGTTAACTTTAACCTCTACTACTTCCTTATGATCCGAAAATTCAAGGCCTTCTTTAAAGATGAGGAATTGCGGACCTACATCACTATTGTAATCCTATCTAGCGTATTGATTGCCTACAATTGCCTTCATCTCTATGCTAATGTTGCGAAGAGCTTTGAGATTTCCTTCTTCCAAGTGTCCAATATCATCACCACCACCGGTTTTGGTTATGGAACGACGGAAAAATGGCCTCTCTTTTCTCAGTTCATCCTCTTGATGCTGATGGTGGTCGGTGGGTCTGCTGGCTCGACCGCTGGGGGGCTAAAAGTCATTCGGTGCTTGACCTTATGGAGAATCGCAAAAAATCAGGTTCTTTCGACCTTGTCTCCAAATCGCGTTTTGACCTTGCATGTCAACGATACGGTACTCGATAAGGATACCCAGCATCAGATCCTCAAGTACTTTACAATATACAGTTTTATTACGATCGGCTTACTCTTTGTAGTGAGTCTAGACAATAATAGCTTCATGACGGTTGTCAGTGCTGTCTTTAGTTGTTTCAACAATATTGGACCTATGATTGGTACGGGGCAAACCTTCTCCATCTTTAGTCCGATTTCAAAACTGTTACTTTCCTTAGCCATGATTGCCGGACGGCTTGAAATCTATCCAATGATTCTGCTCTTCCTTCCTAAAACATGGTCTAAACGCTGATAAAACGAGAGTGTTATAAAAAAATGAGGCTGGGACAAAAGTCCTAGCCTCTTAATTGTTTTTGGATTTTCGAGCAAGACGCAGTGGTTGAGTGGGCTGTAAATTCTGATTTAAACAGCATTTACAGCCCAA
>JAGZZN010000062.1 GCA_018377375.1 Streptococcus parasanguinis | reverse complement strand
TACAGAACCAAAAATCAAATTCTACATCGCTACAGTTGGTGAATCTGAAGCAGATGCTAAAGAAAAAATTGCGAATATCGAAGCAGAAATCAATGCTTTTGTAGGTTAAAACACGAAAGGCTCCTCCTAGGAGCTTTTTGCTTTCTTTCGTAGCAAATACCAGCGATTTTATAGAAAATATGGCATACTAGACATAGAAGAAAGCGAGGTAATCTCATGGAACAATTTTTAGAAGATATTAAAGATCTTGAAGTGACAACTGTCGCTCGTGCACAAGAAGCGATCGATCAAAAAGAAACAGCAACCTTCTTTATCGGACGCAAGACTTGCCCTTACTGCCGGAAGTTCGCTGCTAAATTAGCAACTGTCATAGCTGAAACAAAAGCTCATATCTATTTTATTAATAGTGAAGAATCAAGTCAGCTAGACGCATTACAAGCCTTCCGCTTAACCTACGGTATTCCAACTGTCCCAGGATTTTTACATGTCGAATCCGGTGAAGTCACTGTTCGTTGCGACTCATCCATGTCTGAAGAAGAAATCAAAGCATTCGCTCATTTATAAAAAAATTAGCTAGAGATCAGTCTCTAGCTATTTTTCATTTTCCGAAAAAGATGTCCAGATCTTTTGCTGGGGTTTAGCAAAAGGATAGTCCGAAAATTCTTCTGGTTTTAACCAAACAGTCGATTCACTTGCTAACTCTTCACCTTCTTTTACCAGACCGTATCGGATCTGAACCTGCCACTTGCGATGCGAAAAGACATGCTGGACGATAGGATACGATCTGTCCTGCCAATCAATGGCTAAGTCATAGTCCTGTTCAAAGGAAAGAATTTCTGGGTTGCTCTCTGCTTCCCCCTTACTATCCAGTAGTGATAATTGGCCTAGGTTCTCAGACAGGCAATCCACTTCGATCAAGGGGAAATGCCAGAAACCCGATAAAAGCCCTTCTCGCTCATTTTTCTCCAACAAATAGCGGCCTTGACTATCCTTGATAATAAAGGCTGTGAGATAGACAGGTACCGGTTTCTTCTTGGGAGCCTTAATAGGATAACGATCCATGGTCCCATGTTGGTAGGCCGCGCTAAATTCCTTAACAGGACTCTCTTCCGGCCGTGGATTGACTGGGGATTCAATATCTGATCCCAAATCCATCAAAGCCTGATTAAAATCACCAGGACGATCTGGATCAATCAAGATCTCCATCATGGCTTGGAAAATCTTGCGATTGGACGGGATTCCGATATCGTAGTCGACCTCAAATAAGCGGGCTAAAACACGCATAACATTGCCATCCACTGCTGGCTCTGCTAATCCAAAGGCAATACTAGCAATGGCACCGGATGTATAAGGCCCAATTCCCTTCAGTTTAGATATTTCCTCATAACTTGATGGGAACACTCCTCCGTGATTTTCCATTATCTGCTGGGCAGCTTTCTGCATGTTACGGACACGTGAGTAATAGCCCAAGCCTTCCCAAGCTTTTAAGAGTTTTTCTTCAGGGGCTTGAGCCAATTCAGCGACCGTCGGAAACCAATCTAAAAAACGCTCATAATAAGGAATAACCGTATCGACACGTGTCTGCTGGAGCATAATTTCTGAGATCCAAATTTTATAAGGATCCTGGGTCCTTCTCCAGGGAAGATCCCGTTTATGGGCATCATACCAGGCTAATAACTTTTCTCGAAAAGAGGCGATTTTTTCCTCCTTCCACATGGTAATCCCGTAATCTTTTAAATCTAACATATTCCTAGTATACCACAGAATGAGTTAGAGTTTAGAAATTCTGATTTTATAAAGAAAAAGAGGCTGGGACAAAAGTCCTAGCCTCTCAATTGTTTTTGGATTGTCAAGCAAGACGCAGTGGTTGAGTGGGCTCTACTACGCTGATTTCATCAGCTTTTACAGCCCTACTCAACTGTGCGGAGATGGGACGACGAAATCGAATTCTAACGAATTACCAATTTCTGTCCCACTCTCTAAATGTATTTCTTATTGCTCCACAGCTTGAGCAGCCGTAATCAAGGTTAATTTATAGACGTCATCTGCATTACATCCACGAGAAAGGTCGTTGACTGGTTTATTCAACCCTTGCAATACTGGACCTACCGCTGCAAAGCCTCCGAGACGTTCAGCCATCTTGTATCCAATGTTACCTGCTTCAATACCAGGGAAGATAAAGACATTAGCTTGACCTGCCACCTTGCTTCCTGGAGCCTTCAAGGCTGCAGTTGCAGGGACAAAAGCTGCGTCAAATTGCAATTCCCCGTCAATTTCAAGGTCTGGACGAAGTTCATGAGCAAGCTTAGTCGCTTCGACAACCTTATCAACACTTTCACCGAAACCAGATCCTTTTGTTGAATAGCTCAACATAGCAATTTTTGGATCAATTCCAAACATCTTGGCTGTGATAGCTGAGTTGATAGCAATTTCGGCTAATCCTTCAGCATCTGGATTGATGTTGATGGCACAGTCCCCGAACAAGTAACGTTCAGATCCACGAACCATAAGGAAAGCTCCTGAAGTCCGTTTTACATTTGGACGAGTTTTGATAATTTGAAGAGCCGGACGAACAGTTGCGGCTGTTGAGTGAATCGCACCAGATACCATCCCATCAACGATTCCCATGTGCACCAACATGACACCAAAATAGTTAACGTCGTCTTTCAAGACTTGACGCGCTTCTTCTTCAGTCATTTTACCCTTACGACGTTCTACCAAGGAAGCTACCATTTCTTCAAAACCTGGATAAGAATGAGGATCGATGACTTCATAACCATCCAAAACCCCTTCGATTTCAAGATAAATCCGAATTTTATCCGGATTTCCAAGCAAGACAGGAGTTACTTCTGTCTCGTTCACAATGCGTTTTGTCGCTTGGAGGATACGAGGTTCTTCACCTTCTGGTAATACAATACGTGCATTCTTACCAACGAGGTTGGCTTTGAGATTTTCGAAAACTTCCATGAGTTTTACTCCTTTTAATAATTAATAACTTGTTTGAAGCTGTGTTAATACAGCTTGGAAATCTGGAGGCAGTGGACTTTCTATGACCAATTCTTCCTCTAGAAATGGATGATAATAGGATAGACGATGACAATGAAGGGCTTGGCGCTCAATGCCGTCTTCTAAACTGCCGCCATAGAGATCATCTCCCAAGAGTGGAAAACCAATATGGGAAAAATGAACGCGGATCTGATGGGTTCGACCTGTGTGTAACTGAATATCCACTAAGTGAATATCACCAAAAGATTGAACAACCTGGTAGCTAGTATGAGCATACTTGCCACCTTTAGCTACCTTTCGGGTGATAATTGACTCTTCATCACGCGCAATCGGAGCAATAATCTCTCCGACAGGATCAAGATTCCCAGATCCCTTGACTAAGGCATAGTAGCGTTTCTGAATCGTTTTAGACTGCAATTGCTTATCCAAGCGGGCATGGGCATAGCCATGTTTTGCAAAAAGCATAACGCCACTAGTATCCTTGTCCAAGCGAGTGACAATGTGAACCTGCTGGTTCTCGTAGCCCTGCTTCACATAGTAGCCTTTTACAAAATTGGCTAAGGTATTAGAATGAATCGCACTTGGAATAGAAGCAATCCCAAAGGGTTTGTTTAAGACCAAAAAATGATCATCTTCAAACAAAATATCCAAAGGCAGATCCATGGGCTTTAGGGTTTCGAAACCTTCTTCTGCTGGAATATCAATGACCAAGCGATCCCCAATATCCAACAAATAAATTGCATTCTCCGGACATCCATTGACAAGGATCTGGCCACCACGAAACTTAATCTTTGCTAAGAGACCCTTAGAAACCTCGTGCTTTTTCAGGAAGGTCTTGATCTTGACATGCTCATCGACAATGAATTCAAATCTCATTCTCTATCATCTCCGATAAAGGCATCCTTGACCCGATTCCAGAAGCTGGTGTGACTGGAACTTGCCACAAAATTAATCTTATGGTTGTCAATCTGGTATTCTACCTTTGCAATATTGCGGTAAGAATAGGTTGAATTGTCGACAGAGATAATATGGAAGCCAGGTCTCGTCGGTGTAATCTCAATCTTATCCTTTTTAGGGACAATGACAGAAGAACCCAAGGTACGATAAACGCGGTTGTTGAGACTGGCGATCTCAGCAATCTGTAGCGCCTCAATAGTCGGGTGAAGGACTGCTCCTCCTAAGGATTTGTTGTAAGCCGTACTTCCTGTCGGAGTCGAAACGGTAATCCCGTCTCCTCTGAAGCGCTCAAAATCCACTCCATTAATCGTGAGATCGGCAACCATGGTCCGGTCGCTTCTCTTAATCGTTGCTTCGTTCAACGCTCTCATGGTACGGGTTTCCCCATTTTCGAAAGTAATCTTGACATTCAAAATAGGGTAAGAAACCTTAGCGCCTGTATCATATTTTAAATTCTCAATTAGCTTATCGATTTCACTGTCTAAGTAATCCGTATAGAATCCTAAGTGTCCGGTATGGACGCCAACAAATCGCACTCGATCCAACTGGTGTTCATACTTGTGAAAGGCCGATAGCAACATCCCATCGCCACCAATTGAAATCACAATATCCGGATGCTTCTCCGTCAAAATAAAATTATTTTTCCGAAGTTTGTAGCGCAATTGCTGAAAAACCTCTTCGCTTTGACGCTTGCGATTGCGAATAATGGATACTTTTTTACCTGTAGTCTTCATCTGTGTCATCACTATTTCCAACGCCATCATTTAACTTACGATGAAGTGGATCAAACAGGGCTTGAGCCTCCTGAATCGCATCCCGAATTGCCCCCATCTCTTCATCCAAGAGATAGGCCAGGTTTGCTGTCGTCTCTAAGCGTTTTTTGATCTCGTCTGGAAAGTCTCCTTTATATTTATAATTGAGCGAGTGTTCAATGGTTGCCCAAAAATTCATGGACAAGGTCCGAATTTGAATCTCTGCTAAGATCGTTTCATTTCCATCAATGGTATCAACCGGATACTCAACCACGACGTGGTAACTCCGGTAGCCACTTGATTTCTTGTGGCGGATATAATCTCGCTCTTGGACCACGCGCATATCCTGCCGTTGTCTCAGAACCTCTAGGATCTCATCCACATCGTCCACAAACTGGACCATGATGCGAAGACCAGCAATATCTTGCATATCCTGAGCCAGATTTTCTTCAGAAATATTTCTTCGGATCATCTTTTCACGGATGCTCTCAATCGGTTTGACCCGTCCTGTGACAAACTCGATTGGAGAATGCTTTTGTTGCTTACGATATTGCTTACGAATCCCACGAAGTTTGATTTTTAATTCACCAACTGCTTGGATATACGGATCTAAGAAGTTTTCCCAATCAATTGCCATCCTACCACCTTGTAATCTGAACCATTTTTGTATACAATAAACACATCTCTTATTATATCATGAATCGCTTTTGAAAAAAAGCAAAGGACTACAAAATGAACCATTTAGAAATTGAATACAAAACCTTGCTAGACAAGGAGGAATACCAATCCCTCCTTCCACTTTTTGATGATACAGAATTGGTTGTCCAAACCAATCACTATATCGATACCCCCGACCAGCTCATCCGTAAGGAAAAAATGGCCTTGCGGGTGCGTACTTTCACAGATCAAGCTGAGTTGACTCTCAAAGTCCCTGAGGCAGTTGGCCATTTCGAGTACAATCAAAACCTCAGCCCAGAAGAAACCGAGGCGATCCTTCAACACCAACAGTTTCCTGACGGGGAAATCAAAAACCTCTTAATCTCTAAAGAAATCTCTGTTGAGCAACTCGCTGTCTGGGGAAGCCTTACAACAGAACGATTCGAAAAAGAAACAGCTGCAGGATTGGTGGCACTAGACCACAGTCTCTATCTAGACACTGAAGATTATGAATTAGAAATCGAGGTCGAAACCGCTGAGCAGGAAGAAAATTTCCATCAGTTCATCAAAGAGCATGGAATCGTCTACAAAGCTGCAAAAAATAAAATCGCAAGATTGGCGGAAAGATTGTAAAATAGCTGAAATTATCGCAAATTTTTGCTAAAATAGTGCTAAGATCAAAAATCTAAATGAGGTTGGAATCACATGTCAGATAAAAAAAATATGAAGCTCTTCTCTCTCAATTCAAATCCAGAGATTGCGCAAAAAATCGCGGATCATGCTGGGGTTCCACTTGGGAAAATTTCATCCCGTCAATTCTCAGATGGTGAAATCCAAGTCAATATTGAGGAAAGTGTTCGTGGATATGATATTTATATCATTCAATCAACCAGTTTCCCTGTCAACAATCACTTGATGGAACTCTTAATTATGGTAGATGCTTGCCAACGGGCCAGCGCAAATACTGTCAATGTGGTCATGCCTTACTTCGGTTATGCCCGCCAAGACCGGACTGCTGCTCCTCGTGAACCAATCACTGCTAAACTCGTCGCAAACATGTTGGTCAAAGCTGGGGTGGATCGCGTCGTCACACTGGATCTCCATGCAGTGCAAGTTCAAGGTTTCTTCGATATTGCCGTAGATAACCTCTTTACCATTCCACTTTTTGCAGAGCACTACATCAACAAAGGTCTAACTGGTCCTGATGTTGTAGTCGTCAGCCCTAAAAACTCAGGTGTTAAACGGGCTCGTAGTTTAGCTGAATATCTTGATGCACCGATTGCGATCATTGATTACGAGCAAGATGATGCAAACCGTGATTATGGCTATATTATCGGGGATGTCAAAGATAAGAAAGCGATCTTGATTGACGATATCCTCAATACTGGTAAGACATTCTCAGAAGCTGCGAAAATCGTCGAACGCGAAGGTGCTACTGAAATTTATGCTGTATCAAGCCATGGTTTATTTGTAAAAGGAGCTGTTGAATTATTAGACCAAGCTCCGATCAAAGAAATCTTAGTAACCGATTCTGTTGCTCCAAATGGACCAACACCAAAAAATATTAACTATCTGACAGCTAGCGAACTGATCGCTGAAGCTATTGTTCGCATTCAAGAAAGAAAACCTGTTAGTCCTCTATTTGCCTACCACAAGAAATAAGGTCTTAATGTGATATATTTTGATAATGCCGCAACAACTCCCCTTCTACCTGAAGTCATTGATAAAATGTCTGAAACTATGAAGACCACTTTTGGAAATCCATCGAGCCTTCATGCTCATGGACGGATGGCTAGTAAACTCCTCCGAGAATCTCGCGAACAGATTGCTCAGTCTCTCCATACTCTTCCAAATCGTATTTTCTTCACTTCAGGTGGATCAGAAAGTAATAATACCGTTATAAAAGGCTACTGCTTGAAACACCAAGCAGATGGCAAACACATCATTACGACCGCTTTGGAACACCATGCGGTTCTAGAACCCATCGAATACCTTGTAGAACGTTTCGGTTTTGAAGTTACGATCGTCCAACCAAGAGTTGGACGCATTCTGGCTAGTGATATCAAGGCCGCTCTTAGACCGGATACTATTCTTGTCTCTACCATGTTTGCCAATAACGAGACTGGCGATCTTCTACCGATTAAAGAAATCGGAGAACTCTTAAAAGATCATCCAGCTGCCTTTCACGTTGATGCTGTCCAAGCAATCGGAAAGGTCCCTGTCTATCCCGAAGAGTTGGGAATTGATTTTCTCAGTGCTTCTGCCCACAAATTCCATGGACCAAAGGGAGTTGGTTTCCTTTATGCAGCTGTCCCAGACTTTGATAATCTCATCCATGGTGGGGATCAGGAAAGTAAGATGAGAGCCAGCACGGAAAATCTCATTTCTATTGTCGGGATGGCAACTGCGCTTCAGCAAGCTACACTTCATCAAGAAGAAAATTTCAACCAGGTTCAAAAACTTGGCCAGGAACTAGTCAATGGTTTAGCAGCCTACGACTACTACGTAAATGCGAATGACGATCATCTTCCATTTGTTTGGAACCTTGGCTTTCCGGGTGTCCAAAATGATGTATTATTGATGCGACTCGATCTTGCTGGAATTTCTGTCTCTACAGGTTCTGCTTGTACCGCCGGTACAGTTCAACCCAGCCATGTCCTTGAGGCGCTCTATGGAAAAGATAGCTCACGCCTAAAAGAATCCCTTCGAATTAGTTTTTCAGAACTCAATACCGTAGAGGAGGTTCAAGACTTCCTCTCAAAACTTAAAGAAATTTTATCATAGGAGAACAATATGGCTTTTGAAACAAGTGTTTCATTGAAAGACTGCAAATATACCTATAGTCTACACCCAAATGTTAAAAAATATACCTTACGTGACAATACATTTGCTGTTACAAAAGTTGGAAATTACGAGTTAAATCGTTTGCTCGAAGCTGTCCCAAATAGCGGTGAAGGCTTCTTGCTTAAAATTATCTTCAACAAAGACCTCACAGGTTTTAAAATCAATATTACAGATAAGTCTGGACTTCGTCTGGTGAATATCTTTAAAAATCCAGAAAATGACATTATCCAACAAAAATTTTATTTCCTAATGGATAGTCTTGTCGAAAGAGAAATTTTCAACAAAACAGAGGTCTAATATGGTAACCCTAACTTATATCGACGCTTACCAAGTAGAACGAATGACTACTTATCCCGACCTTGCAGCCTGCATCCTAGCATTTTCAGGCTGTGTAACCCTGCCTGACTCTTACTCAATTGTTTCCATTGAATACAAGGGTGAAAAACTCCCCTATAAGGGGAGAGTCGATGGGCTCTATGCTTTTTTGAAAAAGGTAGAGCAAGCTGAAAACTAAGCTGATGCTGATGGAACTCTCCCATCACCATCAGCTTTTTCTTTAGACAAAAATATTTTTGAAAAACCGTTCAAGATAGTTGATTTTTTCACAATCTTCCTATACAATAAGAGGGAAAGGTTGTGATATTGTGAAACATGATAAAAATACTCCAATTCCACGCGCAACAGCAAAACGCTTATCGCTCTACTACCGCATTTTTAAACGCTTTAACTCTGAAAAAATAGAGCGCGCCAATTCCAAGCAAATTGCTGATGCAATTGGGATTGACTCTGCTACTGTTCGCCGAGATTTCTCATATTTTGGTGAATTAGGAAGACGTGGATTTGGTTATGACGTAAAAAAACTGATGAACTTCTTTGCCGATCTTTTAAATGATAATGCCATTACCAATGTCGCTATTGTGGGGATCGGAAATATGGGAAGTGCGCTCCTCAATTATCGCTTCCATGAACGCAATAAGATGAAAATTGTTATGGCGTTTGATCTAGACGATCATGAGCTGATCAATACCAAAAGTAAGGACGGAATTCCCATTTACGGTATTTCCACCATCAAAGAAAAGCTCAAACAAGAAGGCATTCAAACAGCCATCCTTACTGTTCCTAGCGTCAAGGCTCAAGAAGTTGCTAGTCTTTTGGTAGACGCTGGTGTCAAGGGAATTCTCAGCTTCTCACCAGTACATCTGACAGTCCCTAAAGATGTCGTCGTCCAATATGTCGATCTCACCAGTGAATTGCAAACACTCCTTTATTTCATGCGAAAAAACGAAGAATAAAGACTTATACATTAACAAGAAAAGAGGCTGGGACAAAAGTCCTAGCCTCTCAATTATTTTTGGATTGTCGAGTAAGACGCAGTGGTTGAGTGGGCTCTACTACGCTGATTTCATCAGC
>JAGZZN010000061.1 GCA_018377375.1 Streptococcus parasanguinis | reverse complement strand
GATTTCATCAGCTTTTACAGCCCTACTCAACTGTGCGGAGGTGGGACGACGAAATCGAATTCTAACGAATTACCGATTTCTGTCCCACTCTCTCTTTTTTGGCTCTTAAAATGAGGAAAATAAAACAGAAAGAAAAAAACGGTTTCAAAAAATAATAGAAATTTACAGAAATCTCTTGTGTGATTGGAAATTATCCTTTACAATAGGAGAGGAGTTTTATTTCTGATCTCATATTTGGAGGAATGATCATGTCCATTAACTGGCAGGAAATTTTGTTTAACTTTTTGGGAGGGTTAGGTCTCTTTCTCTATAGTATTAAAACAATGGGAGAAGGATTGCAACAAGCTGCAGGGGACCGTCTTCGCTACTATATTGATAAATATACCAGCAATCCCTTTCTTGGAGTCTTAGTAGGGATTGTTGTGACAGCTCTTATTCAGTCTAGTACTGGGGTAACGGTGATTACCGTTGGTTTGGTCAGTGCGGGTCTCTTGACCCTACGTCAAGCCATTGGGATCATCATGGGGGCTAATATCGGGACTACGGTCACCTCGTTCATTATTGGGTTTAAACTGGGAACTTATGCCCTTCCAATTATGTTTCTTGGAACGGTCTTACTTTTCTTTACCAAGAATCGAATGGCCAATAATATTGGTCGGATTCTCTTTGGGGTTGGAGGAATTTTCTACGCTTTAAACCTGATTAGTGCGGGAATGAGTCCTTTGAAAGAATTGCCAGAATTTAGTCAGTACATGATCACCCTTGGGAAAAATCCAATTCTGGGTGTTTTAGCAGGAGCCATCATCACTGTTTTGATTCAAGCTTCGTCAGCTACCATTGGGATTCTACAAGGTTTGTATTCAGGTGGATTCCTAGATCTTCGCGGTTCTTTACCTATTCTTTTTGGAGACAACATCGGAACAACCTTGACAGTTATTATTGCAGCGATGGGGGCCAATGTTTCTGCTAAACGTGTTGCAGCAACCCATGTGCTCTTTAACTTGATCGGTACAATCCTTTGTTTGATCTTGTTAACACCTTTTACAGCCATGATTGAATACTTCCAAGGGCTCTTGCACTTGTCACCAGAAATGACCATTGCTTTTTCTCACGGAGCTTTCAACGTGACCAACACTATCATTCAATTCCCATTCATTGGAGCTTTGGCATACTTTGTAACCAAACTGATTCCTGGTGAGGATGAGGTTGTCAAATATGAACCGCTCTACTTGGATGAAAACTTGATCACTCAAGCGCCTTCGATTGCTCTAGGAAATGCAAAAAAAGAGTTGCTTCATTTAGGTGGATATGCAGACAAAGCTTTTAATCTCTCTTATGATTATATTGTTCATCAAAATGAAAAAACAGCTGAAAAGGGACATAAGACAGAAGAAGCCATTAATACCATTGATGATGATTTGACTCGCTACTTGATTCGTTTGTCGAGTGAAGCCTTGAGTCCGAGAGAAAGTGAAGTTCTCACCAATATCTTAGATTCCTCACGGGATTTGGAGCGGATTGGAGATCACGCGGAAGCCTTGATCAATCTGACTGATTATTTAATTCGTAAGAAAGTGGTCTTTTCAGAAGCGGCCTTGGCTGAATTGGAAGATATTTACAACCAAACCCATCAATTTGTAGAGGATGCCTTAAAAGCTGTTGAGAACAATGATGTGAGTCTTGCAAACCAATTGGTAGCACGTCACGAGGCAATTGAAAAGTTAGAGAAAAGACTTCGGAAAACCCATATTCGTCGTTTGAACCAAGGCGAATGTACACCTCAAGCTGGAGTAAACTTTATTGATATCATTTCTCACTATACACGAGTTGCAGACCATGCCATGAATCTGGCTGAAAAAGTACAAATCGAGCAAATTTAATGAACGTCAAACAGAGTAAGTAGGAAGCTTACTCTGTTTTTTTGTTGGATTCTATTTAAAAATAGGTCTAGACCATTTACAAATAGAAGTGAAAGCGTTATAATATGTATGAATATAAATGGAACACAGTTCCTACAATGGAAAGGACGATTTTATGTCTACATATATTAAAGCAGATCAATTTTATTACCCACATGGGGTTCGCCGCGGAGGCTATTTGGAGCTTGTTGATGGCAAGTTTGGAAAACATGTGGAAAGCTTACCAGAAGGTGCGGATGTGTTGGATTATTCTGGTTACAGCATTGCGCCTGGCCTCGTAGATACCCATATTCACGGATTTGGTGGGGTAGATGTGATGGATAACAATATCGAAGGCACTCTCCATACCATGAGTGAAGGGCTCTTGAGTACAGGGGTTACGAGCTTTTTGCCTACGACCCTTACTTCCTCTTACGAACAACTTTTGGCAGTAACGGAAAATATCGGTGCACGATACAAAGAAGCAACAGGAGCTAAGATTCGCGGGATTTATTTTGAAGGACCTTATTTCACAGAAAAATACAAGGGAGCTCAAAACCCATCTTATATGAAGGATCCAAGTATGGAAGAATTCCGGGCTTGGCAAAAAGCTGCCAATGGTCTGTTGAATAAGATTGCTCTTGCTCCTGAGCGTGAAGGGGTAGAAGAATTTGTTCGGACCATTACAGGAGAAGGGGTGACTGTCGCTCTGGGACACTCCAATGCTACTTTTGAAGAAGCTAAAAAAGCGGTTGATGCAGGTGCGAGTGTCTGGGTACATGCCTACAATGGTATGCGTGGTTTGACGCACCGTGAACTCGGTATGGTTGGTGCCATGTATGAGTTGCCTCATACTACAGCAGAGTTGATCTGTGATGGCCATCACGTGGATCCGCTAGCGTGTGATATCCTGATGAAACAAAAAGGAAAAGAAAATGTTGCCTTGATTACGGACTGTATGACAGCTGGGGGCTTAGAAGACGGGGACTACATGCTTGGGGAATTCCCGGTTGTGGTCGCTGAAGGGACGGCTCGCTTGAAATCAACTGGTAATCTAGCTGGCTCAATCTTGAAATTGAAAGATGGATTAAAAAATGTTGTAGAGTGGGGAATTGCTAACCCTCACGAAGCAGTGATGATGGCCAGCCTCAATCCGGCAAAATCAGTCCATATTGATGATGTTTGTGGTCAAATTCGAGAAGGGTATGATGCGGACTTCATCGTGCTTGATCAAAATTTGGATCTGGTTGCGACCTATCTCGATGGGGTCAAACGTTACCAGGCTACGAACTAGATTCAAGAAACGAAGATAGAATACTTCCTCTCTAGGTCATACCTAGAGAGGTTTTTGTTTACCGATGGTAGTGCAATTTTGTGAATGCTGTCTTTTCATGCTATAATGGGAATTGAAATGTGAGGTAGCTTATGAAGGCAATTGATATACGTTTTTTATTGATGGGAATTTTTTTCTTGCTCTATGGGATTGTAAGAAAAAATATCTTTATTGTGATCGTTGGTGGGGCATTTTTACTCTATAGTTTTTATAGCAAGAAGATGGAGCCAACCAAGAAGAATATTTTTAAGCCAGAGCTCAAGCTTCGAGGGCCTAAGAAACCGAAATCGAAGAAAGGAAAGAAAAAATGAACAATTATCGTTTGAATAATGGGGTGGAGATTCCTGTATTGGGATTTGGAACCTGGAAAGCAGCGGATGGAGAAGAAGCCTATCAAGCTGTCTTAGCTGCTTTAAAAGCAGGTTATCGCCATATCGATACAGCTGCGATTTATCAAAATGAAGAGAGTGTGGGTCGGGCCATTAAAGACAGTGGTCTTGCGCGTGAAGACCTGTTTATTACCACCAAACTTTGGAATACTCACCACACTTATGAAGACGCTCAAGCTGCTTTGGAAGAGTCTCTTGAAAAACTAGGCTTGGACTATGTAGATCTTTATTTGATTCATTGGCCAAATCCAAAACCTCTTCGAGAAAATGATGCTTGGAAACAACGCAATGCTGAGGTTTGGCGGGCAATGGAAGATATGCTAGCTGCTGGCAAGGTTCGAGCTATTGGTATTAGCAATTTTCTGCCTCATCATTTGGAAGCCCTCCTTGAAACAGCTCGGGTCATTCCGGCTGTGAACCAAATTCGTCTAGCACCTGGGGTTTAGCAAAGCGAAGCCATCGCAGCGAGTCGCAAGCATGGCATTTTACTAGAGGCTTGGGGACCTTTTGGCCAAGGAGAATTGTTCCAAAATGAACAAGTAAAAGAAATGGCTACTAAATATGGAAAGACCGTCGCCCAACTAGCCCTGGCTTGGAGTTTACAAGAAGGTTTCCTTCCATTGCCCAAATCGGTTACGCCTGAGCGGATTGCGAGTAATTTAAATTGCTTTGATTTTGAATTGACGGCAGATGATATGGAACTCCTTCGCCATCTTCCGGTTGAAGCAGGTGCACCAGATCCGGACACCAAAGATTTTTAAGAGAGAATTTCTATTTATTAATGAAAACCGAGGACAGTTTCGTTCTCGGTTTTTAAGATCCTTTCAATGATTAAATAATTTTAAAAATCCAATAAAAACAGATGTTCTATAATACTTTCCCATACTAATTTACATTTTTCCGAACGAAAATAAATTAATAGTTAGTAATATTCGTAAATGTTACATTTGTGTTACATTTTGTTTTTTGAATGAATTTTCAGATAATTTTGCGTTATAATAGTTACTATTAAAATAAAAGGGGAGTTTCTATGAATAGACAAGAACGTTTTTCATTAAGAAAATACAAATTTGGTGTAGCCTCAGTTTTATTAGGGGCTGTTTTGGTATTTGGATCTGCACAAGCGAGTGCAGAAGAACAAGCGGCCAGCCAAACGAGTGCTGGAACACAGCTTGTAGCCACTACTCAACAGGCACCTGCTGAAGAAGAGCATTCACAAGCAACAGAAGCAAGTACAGCAGTTGCTAGTGAGAAAGTAGAAGTTGCAAAAGAAGCAACAGTTGCTGAAAAGACAACGAATGCAACAGAAGCAGCTCATGTTGAAAAAACAGAAGCTCCGAAAGAAGCAGCTACTGTTCCAGAAACAAAACAGGAAGTAGCGGAAAAACCTGTAGAAAAAGCAACAGAAGTGGCTACTGCGACAAGTTCGGAAACAACGAATCGCCATGAGGCAGCTGAAAAACCTCAAAGCATCGAAAGTGACGAAATTATTACAGTTCCCCAAACCTGGAAGCAAGGCTATAAAGGGGAAGGGATGGTTGTCGCCGTCATCGACTCTGGCTTGGATGTGAACCACGAGGTTCTTCGGATTACCGATCCTTCAAAAGCTAAGTTTAAAAACCAAGAAGAAATCGAAGCTGCTAAGAAAGCAGCAGGAATTGATTACGGTAAATGGTACAACGACAAAGTTGTCTATGCCTATGACTATTTTGATGGGACCGACAATATCAAAGAGGCCGAAAGAGATTCTCATGGGATGCACGTTACAGGGATTGCAACAGGGAATCCTGATAAAGAAGCAGGAAACGGAGAAAAGATCTATGGTGTAGCACCAGAAGCGCAAGTTATGTTTATGCGTGTCTTTTCAGATCGTCAAAAAACAACGGGTTCTGCTCTTTATGTAAAAGCAATTGATGATGCTGTAGCTCTTGGTGCAGATACCATCAATATGAGTCTTGGATCTTCTACTGGTTCTACGGTCAATGCAGGTTCAGATATCATTGACGCCATCAAACGGGCGCGTGCTAAAGGTGTATCTGTCCTAATCTCTGCAGGAAATAGCAATACTTTTGGGAATGGCTATTCAAGACCAGCTGCAGAAAATCCAGATTACGGCTTGGTCGGAAACCCATCAACAGTAGAGGACTCTATTTCTGTTGCTTCAATCAATAATAAAATCATTACCACAGAGGTTTTCGAAGTCAAAGGTTTGGAAGGTAATGCAGAAGTAGATAACGGGAAGTTTGACTACAGTAAATCTGCAACAGATACAGACTTTGAAAAAGGTAAAGAATATGAGTATGTATCAGTTGGTCTTGGGAAAGAAGATGATTTCAAAGATCTAGATCTTACCGGTAAATTGGCGCTTATCCAACGCGGGGAAATTCCATTCTCAGAAAAGATTGCCAATGCCCTCCATCATGGTGCAGTAGGGGCCATGGTTTACAATAATGTAGAAGGATCTAATCTTGGAATGGCAATTGATGGAGATGCTAAGAAAATTCCATCTGTCTTCATTTCAAAACGCTATGGGGAAGCTCTGAAAGCTGGATCTTACAAAGTTGTCTTTAACAATACCATGGCTAACCGTCCATCTCCAGAAGCAGACCAATTGTCTGATTTCTCAAGCTGGGGTGTGACAACAGATGGTCAGTTGAAACCAGATGTCACAGCACCTGGTGGGAATATCTTCTCTTCTTTGAATGACAATACCTACGGGGATATGAGTGGTACTAGTATGGCCTCACCTCACGTAGCAGGTGTTGCAGCCTTGGTTAAAGAATACCTTGTGAAGAACCATCCAGAATTGACTCCTGAACAAGTTTCTGCAACTGTCAAAGCCTTGATTATGTCTACGGCTAAACCACATGTTAACAAAGAAACCGGTGTCTATACGTCTCCACGCCAACAAGGAGCAGGGGTTGTCGACACAGCAGCGGCTGTTTCAACAGACTTGTATGTGACTGGGGAAAACAACTATCCAAGTGTCACTCTTGGAAATGTTGGAGATAGCTTTACCTTTGATGTCACTGTCCACAATATTTCAGATACCGATCGTACCTTGAAAATGTTGGTGAATACTGACACAGATGAAGTGAAAGATGGTAAATTTACTCTCCGTCCACGTAAATTAACAGAAACTGCTTGGCCTGAAGTAACTGTGAAAGCGCATAGTTCTGAAACAGTTACAGTGAAAGTCGACACAAGTAAATTCACAGAAGAATTAAGCAAAGAAATGCCAAATGGCTATTTCCTTGAAGGATTTGTTCGTTTTGTCGATCCAGCAGATGATGGGGATGTAGTTAGCTTGCCATTTATGGGATTCAAGGGAGAATTCCAAAACCTTCCAGCAGTTGAAAAACCAATCTATGATTTGGTTCGTGAAGGAAAAGATGGCTTCTACTATCATGTTCCAAAAAATTTGAATATCTCTTCTAGTGCCAATGTTTCTGCGCTCGTCACCCTTCAAAATGACCTTCTCCTTACACAAGGGAAACGTGATGGTCGTCGGATTACAGTTCTTGGTATTGAAGAAAATGCAGAAGGAACTCACTCTCTTCAACTAGATGAGAATGGAAATGTTCGCATTGCCATTTCACCAAATGAAGATGGAAATAAAGACCTTGTTGAATACAAGACAGTCGCTCTTCGAAACATTGAAAACCTTCATGCAACTGTCTATGCAGCAAGCGATACGGAACATAAAAATCCACTGTGGGAAGGAACTCCATCTGATCATCGTAAGAACTTCTTTGATGGTAATGAAAAGAACCCACGCAGCTATACACTAGATAACACTGCTTGGAATGGTACCGATGCAAATGGGAAAGCAGTAGCAGATGGTGTATATGATTATGTCATTCGTTACACCCCAATGGTTCCCGGAGCTGAGGAGCAATCAACAACCTTCAAGGTTCAAGTCGATACTCAAAAACCAGTGATCACATCTGGATATATCCGTTTCAAAGATGGGGCTCAACAGTTTGTAGCACGTAAAGCCAAAGATGTTGGCGAAGGTGGTATCTTAACTGAAAAACTCGTCTACGTGACTCCATTTGATGATCAGGGGACAATGGTCCAAACCAGTGAAGATAAGAATGGTACACGTGCACTTGAAAATTACCATGTGATCAAGGCCAATGCAGATGGTAGCTTCGATCTTCCTGAAAACATCGATAAGAAGAATATCTACTACTACGTAGAGGACTTTGCGGGGAATGTAGACTATGTTTCACTAGCTGATTTAGTTCGGGATCAAAATAGTGGTCGGGTTCAAATCGCAGTTCGTGACGCTAAAACGAACAAAGCTTTGGATACTATGTATGTTTACCGAATCAAAGATAGCAATGGTCAATATGTATCAGTTGACAAGACAAAAGATATTAACTTCTTGAACTTTGGTCATTACACTGCAGAAATCTTTACGTATGATCGTACAGAAGTGAAATTTGTCAGCAGCTTGACGCAAGAATTTGATTTAACAGAAGATAATAGTTTCCAAACGATCGCTTTTCTTGCCAATACTTTAGAATATGCACCAGTTAGCATCAGCTTTGATCAACCGGTTTCAAAAGCAGCTACGATCGTATTGAAAGGGGCAGATGGTGGAAACTTTGTATTGCCTGCTGAAAAATATGGAAAAAATGGCTTTGGGAAATCTGTCGCAACTGGTCAATATACCTTAGTTGCAACCCTTCCTACAGGCTATGAACTAGCTGAGGAAGCACCAGTGATCTCAGTTGTCGCAGGGCGCAACAACAATTATCGTATTGGAGTGATCTCGAAAGTGGATCTCTTGGCTGCTTTAAACAACCAAGCAGATGTTACAAAGACAGCTCAATACTTCAATGCCAGTGCGGATAAGAAGGAAGCCTATGATCAAGCCTTACAAGCGGCCCAAGCAGCCTTGACCAACAAGGTTAGTCAAGAGCAAGTCAACCAAGCTCTAGCTAGTCTTGAAGCTGCTAGCCAAGCTTTGGATGGGAAAGATTCAAACGTTGCGGCCTTGAAAGAAGCCATGCAAGCTTATGATGCTACGACTAAAACGGGTCGTTATGCTAATGCCAAAGAAAAAGTACGTCGCGACTACGACCGCGCTTTCCAAACAGTAGCCTTGCTTGCAGTTGATCCAACTGTGAAACAAGAACAAATCAATCAAGCACTTGCTGAGCTTAGCCGTGCGGAAGGAAAATTAAACGGGAAAGCAACTGATTTTTCAAGCCTTGAAAAATACATCAAGGAAGAATTGAAGTTCCAAGAAAAGAATGCTAAATTCATCTATGCTGGAAATGAAGAAAAAGAAGCTTACCTAGCAGCCTTCAAGGATGCACAAACCATCCTTTCAAATCCAGGAGCAAGCCAACAAGATGTGAAAGATGCCTTGACAGCCTTGAAGAATGCCAAGAAAAAACTTCATGGTAAAAAACCAAAAGCTGCAAGACGTCCATAATTGATATAAGATAGTTTGTTAGCCTAAAATCCATCTGAAACATTTGTTTCAGATGGATTTTTATTTACAAGTACCTAAAAATTTGCTATAATACTAGTCAAGAAAGAAGGGCTTACGGCGTTTTTCTAGCGAGCTTGGGATAGTGAGAGCCAAGTAGAGCAAAGTAAGCAAGTGGCGCTTTCTCTCAGCAAATAGCTGAAGACAAACAGATAAAATGAAGTAATAAATTAGGGTGGAACCGCGTTTCTGACGCCCCTAGTCGCAAGGCTTGGGTGTTGAAATTCGGTTCTTTTTGAATTCTTCTAATGCCTAAGTAGAAAGGAGTACAATGCTTAAAGGATCTTGTTTATGTAAAGCAGTGACCTACACTCTAGATGAGGAATTATCGGAATTAGTTTTTTGTCATTGCTCATTTTGTCGGAAAGCAACTGCGTCTGCCTATACAGTGAATGCTAAAGTTAGCAGTGAAAAGCTAGTATTGCATGGAAAAGAAAAGCTTGTTTCCTATAGTTCTTCTCCAGGAAAACAGCGTTATTACTGCCAGAACTGTCATAGTCAAATTTTCACTGTTCAAGAAAATATACCAGAAGTCTGTGCTTTGAAA
>JAGZZN010000060.1 GCA_018377375.1 Streptococcus parasanguinis | reverse complement strand
GCAAGTAAAAGAAGGTAAAGACACTCAACAAGTGTTCCCATAAGATAATGGATGGGAAATGCTCTTGTAGACTGAGATATGAAAAGACAAGAAAGGCCAATTCCAGTAAAAAGAACAGAAGAATGGGAACCTTTCGGTTAAGTAGAATTTTGGCCCATCTGGAGGGCTTTTGAGGTAACAGCCTAGCACTTTGTTCTTCAGTCATAAAGGCTCCTTTCATGTAGGGGAGACCATCACAACTTTCCGGTCTCTTTCAGTAATTTTATTAGTATCATTTTAGCCTATGAAAAAGTCAGGGATAATTAACTATTGCGATTTACAAATGTCGTGATTTCTACTGTATTTTTCTCACCGGCCCTTCGATCGTCTTTTGCATCCAGACGATATCATGCCATTTGTTAAACTTATAGCCAATCTTTGGGAAATGAGCCACTTGGACATACCCTCGCTTTTCATGCATGGAAATGCTGGCTTCGTTCGGAACCGCGATACAAGCCAGAAAGCGTAAGTAGCCTCGTGCTTGCAACTCCTCTTCTAAGGCCGTATAAAGGGCCGATCCAATCCCTTGTCCACGCGCCTCTTTGGCTACATAAATAGACAATTCAGTGGTCCAATCATAGGCAGCGCGTGCATAATAAGTCGAGGCATAGGCATACCCAGCAACTTTCCCATCCACTTCTGCGACCAAATAAGGGAATTGAGTCAGCGTTTTTGTGATGCGGCTTTCAAACTCCTGGACAGTCGGCACATCAACCTCAAAGGTAATGGCCGTCTCGGTTACATAAGGTTGGTAAATCGCTCGGATAGCTGCTGCATCGCTGAGCTGAACGGGTCGAATCATCATGGAGGCCTCCTCATTAGATTATACCTAGTATACCGATATGCCTCCTCACTGTCAATGAAAGTCTAGCAGCAAGCAAAAAATCCTGGAATTATATCCAGGATTTCCATCCTTCTTAAACTGTTTGACTTAACCCCATCATCCGATAAAGGAACAAAGCACTCGGAGCTTTCAAAAAGCTCTTTTGCTTGGAATTTGTTGCTTTTAAGACATAGTTAGGTTTGACTGTTTTAGTGACTGTCTTTGCTTGTTTAAGATTCAGACCGGTTTGTTTTTTAGACGGTTGAACTTTCGATGGTTGATGGGGGACTTTCACGGCACTTACTTGAAGTGGTTCTTCTTTCACTTTCAAGGCTTGTCCAACTGATTTTGAAGCAGGAGCAGATAATCCTGCTTGAGCTGGACGAGAGAGTTGACTCATGGTTTGATTGTTCCTGACTTCGACATGGTTTAGGATGCCACCGTTTGGATTGAGGTGATCGGTCACACCTGTATCAAATGGCGCTACAAATACATTGTCCTCAATGGTGATATTTTTAATATCTCCATAGCGCGTTTCAACATCAATCGATCCACGATGCTTGTTGTAGATATCACTCTTCGTTCCTGTACGCTCCAAGAGATTGTGGTGAACCCGAATTCCTTCTTCATTCAGATCAAAGTTATGGCCTTTAAAGACAGTCGTCAAGCGAATTCCGGCATCACCGATATTGTCTTTAATCCGATTGTAGGCGATCTCATGGCCTTTTCCACCAAAGATCCCAACACCACCAGCACGCCAACCAAGTTCAATCGTATTGTGCAAGAATTTATTGTTTTCTGCTACTGCTGATTCTGTTCCATCCGCAATACTTGACCAGCTGGCTAGTCCGTCATCTCCATTCCCACGGATACTAGAATTGCGGACAATCGAATTCTTAGTCCCTTGGGCAAAGTTGACTCCGTCAGCCAGGTTATTGCGCAAACGGACATTTTCTACTACTAGACCATCTGTGTACTTCATATCATTTTTTCCAGCATAATCGCCAATCCACATGCCGACTTCAAAATGTTCGGCCCAAATATCGTGAATATGAGAGTTCTTCCCTGGCGTTCCAGAAATGGCCTTGTACTGAGCATTTTCACCATAGCGTGAACGAAGGTTGGAGGACAGATAGACATCGCTAAATTCAACATGGTTGTCTTGGTGAAGGAAGTCAAATCCACCGCCACCAGCTTGGTCACTAGTAAAATGCAGTTGGGTATGCCAGATACCAGCCCCTGAAATCTTCATATCAGAAGCATCGATACCGACTTTTCGATTGAGATTAAATCGCCCAGCTGGGATATAGACATTCTTTCCGGTTTGTTTGGCCTCATAAATCGCATCATAGAGGGCCTGGCTGTCATCAGTATCGTCGTTTGGCGTAGCTCCTTTAGAAACAATATTGATAGCATTATCCCCTTGAGCAATCGGGTCTGGAGCTTGCTCAAATTCCACAAAGTCAAGGCCGTAATGAACGTCGTCTGACCTGTTTTTCACCAGTGAAACCACATCTCCTTTTTGAAGCTGAAGTCCTGGAAGGAGGCTATGCACTTCATCAAATTGGAACCGAGCGCGTGTATCCGCCTGGGCACTATCGTGTATACCTTTGTCATTCAAGTACTGCCAGTTAGATGAGGACGAAAGATCCAATTGTTGAACACTGTGACCATTCACCTGTACATCAAGTTGTCCACTGGCACCATCTGGTACTGTATAGCGTACAGTTAAGGCATTGGCTGGTTCATTGACCTTAAAGGAAACACCATCTCCTTTTTCTTTTAAAGCGACATAAGTCTGATCAGAAGCTTCAATAGCTGTTGAGTGACTGTCTTGAGACTGCTCTACCTCTGCCTTTCCAAGGAGGTTCCCTTTGTCTGCTTCATAACGGGTGTAAGGCATAGATGCGCCATATTGGCTGGTATCTACTTGAGAGCCTGCGGGATCAGAGGTTGTCGCTTCTTGCCCTTGTGTTTGGACTTGTGCCTGCTCTCCAGCTTGATCAGCTGCCACAGATTGTCCAGTCAAAAAACAAGCCCCCAAGATCGCAATCACGACAGAAAAGACTCCAAGTTTAGACTTGCGAATGCCAAAAACGATATCTTTGTTTAAATGATTCATCACACATTTCTCCTTTTATTTTTTACAACGATTCTATCCTAATAAAAATTATCATGACAAACAAGGTGAATTGTGTGAATATTCTGTATCAATTTGTTGCAGATATGTTAACCTTTTTATGTAGTAATAAAAGTGAGTAAGAAAAAGAGGCTGAGAATGCTTTCTCAAACCTCTTTCGATGACACAAGCTTATTCGGCTTTTTTATTTGAAAATTGGCTATTGTAGAGCTCATAGTAGAATCCTTTATCTGCTAACAAGGATTGGTGATTTCCTTGCTCGATGATTTGGCCATCTTTGAGGACAAGGATTTTATCTGCTTCTTGAATGGTAGACAGGCGGTGAGCAATGACAAAGCTAGTCCGCCCTTTCATCAAATTCTTCATCGCTTTTTGAATCAAGAGCTCTAAACGCGTATCCACAGAAGACGTCGCTTCATCCAAAATCAAGATTTTAGGATCAGCCAGGAGCGCACGCGCAATAGTTAGAAGTTGCTTTTGCCCTAGAGAAATATTGCTAGACTCCTGGTTCATTTCCATATTATAACCACCAGGAAGCGTCCGGATAAAGTGATCGACATTGGCTGCCTTTGCAGCTTCCACAATTTCTTCATCCGTTGCCTCGAGATTACCAAAGCGAAGGTTTTCTTTGATGGTTCCTTCATATAACCAAGCATCCTGAAGCACCATTCCGAATTGCTTGCGGTAATCTTGGCGTGACAGATGGCGAATATCATGACCATCCACTGTGATCGATCCCGCAGTCACATCGTAAAAGCGCATCAGCAAATTAATCAAGGTTGTTTTCCCTGCTCCAGTCGGTCCGACAATGGCCACCATTTCACCTGGTTTGACTTCTAGGTTGAAATCACGGATCAAGGGTTTGTCTGCTACATATTGGAAATCCACGTTTTTAAAGCTGACTTGCCCTGTCAAATCTCCAGAGAGGGTTTCTGTCACATCTGCTACTTCATCTGGCTCATCCATGACTTGGAAAATCCGGTCTAAAGACGACTTAGCACTTTGTAGCTGACCTGCCAATTGGGTCAAGTTTTGAATGGGTTGGTTGATCTGCCAAACATATTGAACGAAGGCTTGCATATTCCCGACAGTCAAACGACCTGCTAACACTTGCAAACCACCAAACAAAGCGATAATGAGATAGGTCAAATCTGAAATCCCATTTAAAATCGGCATCATTAAGCCAGAAATGAAGTTGGCCTTGAACCCTACTTTTTGAAGGTGATGGGTAATATCATGAAACTCTTCCTGGGAAGATTTTTCCCGAACATAGAGCTTAAGGACATTAAAGCCTGTTAAATTTTCTTGCACAAAGCCGTTCATTGCCCCCAAAACATCTGCCTGCTCTTTAAAGTAAGGCTGAGATTTTTTCATGATAAATCGAGCACTGAAATAAGTGATCGGAATGGACAAAATGACCACTAGCCCCAGCTGGATGTTTAAGTATAAGACCATGCTGATGACAAAGAGCAAGGTAAAGATAGCGTTGACGATTTGTAAGAAGGACTGTTGCAAGGCATTCGAGACAGTTTCGACATCGCTAGTAAAACGTCCTAGCAAATCTCCGAACTGATGCCGGTCAAAATAGGAAACCGGAATGTGGTTGATTTTATGAGACAAATCATTTCGCATGTCCTGAACGGTCTTTTGAACAGCATTGGTCATAAAATAGTTGGAATAATAAGATCCCAACTCATAGAGGACCCCACGGAATAGATAGAGCGTCATAATGATCGCGATATAGGAGGTATTAAGACCAGCTCCCGCAAGACCTTTTGCCATATCCATGAGATTTTTTGTCAACTCAGTAATGGCAAGCCCCAAAACAAAGGGTTCGACAACACTCATGACGACACTCAGGATTTTTAAGAAAATGGACAAGCAAACTTCCAAGCGATAGGCTCTCAAATAAGTCCATAGTCTACTAAAACTGTTTTGTTCTTGTTTCATCTGCTTCTCCTTTCTATTCCTCTGTCAATGATGGACTATCGAGCTGCGAATTGGCAATTTCACGATAGATCTCATTGCTTTCCATCAATTCATCATGGGTTCCTCGACCGACGATTTCCCCTTGGTCCAAGACAATAATTTGATCCGCATCCATAATGGTTCCCACACGTTGCGCTACGATCAAAACGGTCGCATCTCCTGTAACTTCTTTGAGACGCTTGCGCAAAGTGGCATCCGTCTTGTAGTCTAAGGCAGAGAAGGAATCATCAAAAATAAAGACATCTGGATCTTTGACAACAGCACGAGCGATGGATAAGCGTTGTTTTTGACCACCCGAAAGGTTGCTACCACCTTCTGCTAAATGCGTGTCGAAGCGTTCCTCACGGCTGTCGATAAATTCCTTGGCTTGGGAAATATCAGCCGCTTGTTCTAGTTCTTGTACAGAGGCATCTTCTTTCCCATAACGAAGGTTTTCAGCAATGGTTCCTGTAAAGAGCAAGGCCTTTTGTGGAATAAAACCAATCTTTTGGCGAAGGGCTTTCAGATTGTAGTCACGGACATCCACACCATCCACCAAAATCTTCCCAAGTGTTACATCATAGAATCGAGGAATCAGCTGCACAAGCGATGATTTCCCAGAACCGGTCGAGCCGATAAAGGCGATCGTTTCGCCGGGTTTGGCCTGAAAGGAAATGTTGTGAAGAACTGGACTCTCCGTCTCACCTGGATAAGCAAAGGTGACATTGTCAAATTCCAAATAGCCACGAGATGCTGTTTCTGTTACACCATTCTCATTTGGATCGATCGAAATGGGCATATCCATGATTTCCTTGAGACGACGGCTAGAAACCGCAGTCCGAGGATACATGGTAAAGAGATTGGCTAAAAAGAGGAAAGATAAGAGCGCGTGGAAGCTATACTCAATAAAAGCAACCAGATCCCCAATTTTCAAACTACCGTCATGAAGAGGATCCAAAGCAAACCAGACAATCGCCACAATCATAGCAATGATGATCTGCACAAATAAGGGCTCTGTCAAACCAGTTAGTTTGAACAATTTATTCGAGTTTTCTGCGTAGACTGCATTTTCAGCCGCAAATTTCTCTTCCTGGAATTCTTCACGGGCAAAGGCACGAATCACACGAAGTCCAGTCAAATTTTCACGTGCAAATTGATTAAGATGGTCCAGGGTCTTTTGTTGCTTCTCGGAAAGTGGACGTGTCTTAACTGCTACATACCAGACGACGACAGCAAGAAATGGTACAGAAACCGCTACAATCCACGCTAAAGAAGGACTGGTCGTCAGAATCAAGAGAACACTGGAAACCATCATCAAGGGTGTGATGACCCCCATCTTCAACATAGAATCCGCAAACTGCATCAAAACAAAGGCATCAGAAGTCAAGCGAGTGACCAATGACGATACCCCGATTTGCTCATACTCGTGATGCGAGTACTCCTGTAACTTAGCATAGAGGTCATTGCGCATATCGCGGACCATAGTGGTCGTTAGTTGACCAACCGCGTAAGACAAGATAATCCGTCCCACAATCCCAAGTAAAATAATCGCAAACATGACCCAGCCCCAGAAATACAGCCGGTCCACATCACGCGGGTTAATCCCTTCATCAATCATGCGAGCTAGAATCGTTGGCAAGCCCAAATTGACAATAACAAACAGGACCGCCGAAAATAGATTCAGGGCTAGCCACTTGGGATACTTTTTCAAGTAAGACCAAATATATAGCATAGATGATTCTCCTTTTTCATAAATAATAACCTTGATCACACAGAAAAGAGGGAGCGAGACGAAATCATTTTCAAAGAAAATCATTCCTGCCCCAGTCCCATCTGTAGTCTCATTCATTATACCAAACTAGTCATAAAAGTAAAGCAAAAGAGCAGGTTTCCCCGCTCTTCACTTGCATTATTTCGTGCGTTTGAGTTTAGCGTTTTTAAGAATCATAAGATCCCCTTGGTTGCTATTACTTAATTTAGAAAGATCAAATGTCAAATAGTCACCATCGACCTTGTATGTAATCTTTTCTCCACTACCATCATTTGACGAGATTGTTTTCTCTTTTTGATTGATTTTGACATCATAAGATCGCTCATTCTTTTGACCAGCGACTTCACCCGCGATGCTGAGGGTTCCTTTAGAATCTTTGATCTTAATAGAAACTTCAAAATTAATAACGTTTCCAATAGACTCTAATTGACTACCTGATAAGCCTTGCTCCTCAAGAATTTTCTTGAGTTCAGTTTTTGATGGTTTGTAGACATAAGTCCCATTATCACTTTTGGCACCACATGCCACCAAGAGGACGGCTGCAAAAACTGCAACGAAAGCTAAAAGAATACGTTTAATATTTTTCATAATCAATCTCCTAATGTATTTTATAATCAGATTTTACCACTATTTTAATACCGATTCAAGATGTTTTAAAGAAGAAAAAGAGCAGATACTCTCTGCCCTTCTCTTGTATTATTTTGTACGTTTGAATTTAGCGTTTTTGAACATTTCCAAAGCGGCTTCATGACCTGAACTCTTTTCACCAGATAAATCAAAAGTGAACACATCGCCTGAAACTTTGTATTTAACCTTTTCACCTTTACCTGTGTTAGATTGAAGAGTTTTCTTTTGTTGGTCAACTTTCATATCAAATGATTGGTCTGTTTTTTGTCCCATCATTTCACCTTTAATTTTAAGGCTACCTGTTTTATCTTTAATGATCACTGAAACTTCCAATTTAACATTGTCGATCAATGCATCTACACTTGAACTTGGAGCACCTTGTTCTTCAAGGATCTCCTTCACTTCAGTTTTTGTTGGTTTGTAGACATAAGTCCCGTTATCACTTTTGGCACCACATGCCACCAAGAGGACTGCTGCAAAAACAGCTACTACAGCCAAAAGAATACGTTTAAAGTTTTTCATAACTTCTCCTTTTTAGTTAGATTAACACTATTATATCAACAATTTAGGTACACGGCAATGAAAGTTTATAAATGTCATATTCTTGTAATATTTCTTGTATCAACAAAGAAATAGAATAAGGCGGAATTTAAATCCCGCCATGATTGCTTATTTAACTTTTTTGAACTTAGCAATTTTCATGTAGTTATTAAACATGTCTGTGTCACCCATCAAAGAATTCTTCACATCCTTAATCGTTAACACATTTCCTGAAACTTGATAAGTAATTTCCGCTTTCCCATACTCATTTTCTGAGACAAGAGTTTTAGCTTTTTGGTCTACTTCCAACTCAATCACTTGATTAACATTTTGACCACCTGCATTCGTGTCTACTTTCATCTCACCTTTCTTATCCTTAATTGTAATGGAAATAGTAAATGAGTAATTATCACCTATCAAAGATTGAAATTCACTTGGCATAATTTCTTTGATTTCATCTTTAGTAGGCTCAAACACGTAAGTCCCATTATCGCTTTTAGCGCCACAGGCTACCAAAAAGATTGCTGCAAAGACAGCCACAACAGCTAATAAAAGACGTTTAAAATTTTTCATCATCTTCTCCTTTTTAGTTAGATTAAGCCTATTATAACAACAATTCAGACTCACGGCAATGAAATATTACAAATGTAATGCTCTTGTAGTATATTTATCTAATCAATATAAAGTGAGGGTAGTGTAAAATAAGTTGTGTAAACACAAAAAGGAATAAATCCGTTATAGTAGAGTTGTAACAGATTACTAGAAAGAAATTTATTCCTATGACTCAGTTTACTACAGACTTGCTTAACTTCCTAGCCCAAAAGCAAGATATTGATGAATTTTTCCGTACTTCTTTTGAAACAGTTATGAATGATCTGCTTCAAGCAGAGTTATCAGCCTTACGAAAAAATAGGCTATAATTCTGGCAATAGTCGAAATGGAACCTATTCACGGAAATTTGAAACCAAATATGGGACAGTTCATTTAACTATTCCAAGAGAATTTAATGGGAACTTTAGTCCAGTTTTGCTTCCCTCTTATGGACGTCGAGATGTCCACTTTGAAGAGATGGTGATCAAACTCTATCAAACTGGCGTAACGACTCGAGAAATTAGTGATATCATCGAGCGAATGTATGGTCAGTACTATAGTCCTGCCACAATTTCTAATATCTCAAAAGCAACTCAGGAGAATGTCGCTGCTTTTCATGAGCGAAGTTTAGAAGCCAATTACTCTGTTTTATTCCTTGACAGAACCTATCTTCCATTAAGACATGGAACCGTTAGTAAAGAATGTATTCATATCGTACTTGGCATGACACCAGAAGGACAGAAGGCTGTTCTTGGATATGGAATTGCCCCAAATGAAAACAATGCTTCTTGGTCTACCCTGTTAGACAAGCTTCAAAACCAAGGAATCGAACAGGTTTCTCTTGTAGTGACCGATGGCTTCAAGAGGCTTGAGCAGATTGTCAGTCAGGCTTACCCATCGCATTCAAAAATAAAAAACCGAGGTCTAAACCTCGGTTTTTATTTTGATTGGAAACTCTATTATTTAAGAGTAACTGAAGCTCCAGCTTCTTCCAATTTACCTTTGATTTCTTCAGCTTCAGCAGCTGCAACACCTTCTTTGATGACACCAGGTGCACCATCAACAAGTTCTTTAGCTTCTTTAAGACCAAGACCAGTGATTTCACGTACAACTTTGATAACGCCGACTTTTTTGTCGCCTGCAGATGTCAATTCGATATCGAATGAATCTTTAGCAGCACCTGCGTCAGCAGCACCAGCTGCAGCAACAGCTACAGGAGCAGCTGCAGTTACACCAAATTCTTCTTCGATAGCTTTTACAAGGTCGTTCAATTCAAGGATT
>JAGZZN010000059.1 GCA_018377375.1 Streptococcus parasanguinis | reverse complement strand
TCTTGCTTTCCGTCGTATCCAAAACGTAGAAGGTGTTGAAGTTACACGCATCAACGACCTTACAGATCCAGTTATGCTTGCACACTTGTTGAAATACGATACAACTCAAGGTCGTTTCGACGGTACTGTGGAAGTTAAAGAAGGTGGATTCGAAGTTAACGGTAAATTCGTTAAAGTTTCTGCTGAACGCGATCCAGAACAAATCGACTGGGCTAACGACGGTGTAGAAATCGTTCTTGAAGCAACTGGTTTCTTTGCTACTAAAGCTGCAGCTGAAAAACACTTGCATGCTGGTGGTGCTAAGAAAGTTGTTATCACTGCTCCTGGTGGATCAGATGTTAAAACAGTCGTATTTAACACTAACCACGATATTCTTGATGGTACTGAAACAGTTATCTCAGGTGCTTCATGTACTACAAACTGCTTGGCTCCAATGGCTAAAGCTCTTCAAGATAACTTCGGTGTTGTTGAAGGATTGATGACTACTATCCACGCTTACACTGGTGACCAAATGATCCTTGACGGTCCACACCGTAAAGGTGACCTTCGTCGTGCACGTGCTGGTGCTGCTAACATCGTTCCTAACTCAACTGGTGCTGCTAAAGCAATCGGTTTGGTTATCCCTGAATTGAACGGTAAATTGGACGGAGCTGCACAACGTGTTCCTGTTCCAACTGGATCAGTTACTGAATTGGTAGTTGTTCTTGACAAGAACGTTACTGTTGATGAAGTGAACGCAGCTATGAAAGCAGCTTCAAACGAATCATACGGTTACACTGAAGATCCAATCGTTTCTTCAGACGTTGTAGGTATGTCTTACGGATCATTGTTTGACGCAACTCAAACTAAAGTTATTGACGTTGACGGTAAACAATTGGTTAAAGTTGTTTCATGGTATGACAACGAAATGTCTTACACTGCACAACTTGTTCGTACTCTTGAATACTTCGCAAAAATTGCTAAATAATTCATGCGTATGATGAGAGGAGGGAAACCTCCTCTTTTTTTGTACTTTTTTTAGGGCTTTCTCATCATATTATAGGAATTGATAAAATAGATTGACAGTGCTAAATAGATTAGGGTATCCTATTCTTGATTGGAGATTTCTAATACAACGAAATGAAAGCGATTACAGGTCGTGGAGAAAGGAGCCAATGGAAATCGCTCAAGAAAAAGAAAAAAACCATACAAGGAGGTCAAGATGAAAGGTCATCGATTTGAAAAGAAAGAACGATTTAGTATACGAAAATTCAGTGTGGGAGTTTGCTCCGCATTGATTGGGTTAGCATTTTTAGGAACAGGCGCTGTCTCTGCAGATGAGACGGTTTCTACTAGTGAACAACCCTTGGAAACCTCTTCAGTAGCGACTGAAGAGGTTAATCATCTAGTGAGAGAAGCTGGCGTCTATACTGCAGATGCGGCACTTCCTACGGCTGATCCTGTAAAACCGGCTACAGCAGAAGCGGTCGCTCCAGAGACTAGTCCGACAAGTACAGAAGCTAGCTCTGCGACTACAGATCATCCAGCTGTTTCAGAGACTGAAAAACCGAAAGCTACTGCTGAAAAAGTGGCTGATTTACCAACCAATGAAGAAAAACAATTAAGACCCAAAGAAGTTAAGTTCGATACTTGGGATGATCTCTTGAAGTGGGAACCAGGAAAACGAGCGGATGACGATATGAACAGAGCAAGCGTCCCACTTGCAAGTCGTTTTCAAGGGAAACAAATTAATGAACAAGCCAACCCTGAAGCGAAGATCCAAGCACTGTCAAACATGAACTCCAAAGCCAAGGATCATGCGTCTGTCGGCGGAGAAGAGTTTAAAGCCTATGCGTTTGATTACTGGCAATATTTGGACTCCATGGTCTTTTGGGAAGGGCTGGTTCCATCAGCAGATGTGATCGATGCTGCCCACCGAAATGGGGTTCCTATTTATGGAACAATCTTTTATAACTGGTCTAGCAGTATCAAGGATCAAGAACATTTTGCAGAAACCTTGAAAGAAGATAGTGAAGGGTCTAAGACCTTTCCGATCGCCCGTAAATTAGTCGAACTTGCCAAGTACTATGGCTTTGATGGTTACTTTATCAACCAAGAAACAACCGGAAATCTTGTAGAACCATTGGGTCCAAAATTGAGAGATTTCCTTCTTTATACCAAGGAATATGCGAAAAGTCTGAACTATCCGATTAAGTATTCCTGGTATGATGCTATGACCTATGAATATGGCCGTTACCATGAGAATGCGCTGGGAGAATACAACTACAATTTCATGCAGCCAGAAAATGGGGAAAACCCAGTTGATACCTTCTTTGCCAACTTTAACTGGGGCAAATCAGAAGTTGATTATTCCATCAGTACAGCCAAATGGATTAACCGCAATCCTTATGATGTTCTAGCTGGACTCGAACTTCAAAAAGGAGGTTCTTATAAGACTAATGTAGACTGGAATGCCATTTTAGATGAACATGGCAAGTTGCGTCTATCCCTTGGTCTTTATGCGCCTGATACCATTACAGGTCTAGGAAAGACTGGTGAAGGTTACCATACCCATGAAGATCTATTCTGGACAGGTTTCCAAGGAGATCCGACTAAAGGAAAACCAGCAGACCAATCTTGGTACGGTATGTCCAATCTAGTAGTGGACAAAACCCCAATCACTAGTGAAGATTTCAATACTTCCTTCAATACTGGTCACGGAAAACACTGGTTTGTCGATGGCAAGATTTCTAAAGAAGGGGAATGGAACTACCGTTCTGTTTCTGGCTACCTTCCAACATGGCGTTGGTGGGTAGAGCATAGTGAAGATAGTACGCCATTGAAAGGCCGCTATGATTTTGATCAAGCCTACAATGGAGGAAATTCTCTAGCCTTTGAAGGAGATTTAAAAGCCAATAGCAGTCAAAATGTCATGCTCTATTCGACCAAGATTCCTGTGACAGAAACGACAAAATTGAGCGTCAGTCATAAAGGTGGGGTCGGAGCTGCTGCCTGGGTAGCTGTTGCCACCAAAGAAGACTACTCTGAATACGAATGGAAAGAATTGACACCAAGTGCGGATTGGTCCACTCAAACCTTTGATTTGGGAAGTTTGGCTGGCAAGACCATTTATGCTGTGAAGATGTTCTTTGACCATGATACGGATGTCAAAGACTACAAATTTAATCTCGGCCAATTGTCGATTACGTCGAACCAAGAGAAACCAGCTACTCCAGCAGAAGTATCCGTTCGGGCAAAACGCCTACAAAATGCGCAAGAAGCAGAAGCAGTCCTCAATTTTAAAGGGGTAGCAGATGCGGATTATTATGAAGTCTATGAAAAAGATGGCGATAACTGGCGTCTCTTAACAGGATCTTCTGCGACAACCGTCTATCTACCAAAAGTTAGCCGTTCAGCAAGTGCTGAAGGAACCACTCAGGAACTCAAGGTTGTGGCAGTTGGAAAGAATGGTCAACGTTCGGATGCGGGAACTGTAGCCTTTGATTGGGGCATGACCGTGTCAGATACCAGTCTACCAAAAGCTTTAGCGCCAAACGTGGTCATCGGAGCCAAAGTGATCGGTTCGAGCTTCCCGGATGCGGATGGTAGTGAAGGCATTGAAGGCATGTTAAATGGTACCATTACCAGTCTTTCAGATAAATGGTCTTCTGCTCAATTGAGTGGAACCGTCGATATTCGTTTGACACAACCACGGACCATTGTTCGTTGGGTCATGGACCATGCCGGTGCGGGTGGAGAATCTGTCGACGATGGCAAGATGAATACCCGTGACTTCGACCTTTACTACAAGGATGAAGCGGGTGAATGGAAGCTTGCTAAGGAAGTTCGTGGCAATAAAGCCCATGTGTCCGACATTACACTCGACCATCCAATCAAGGCTCAAGACTGGCGTCTCCATGTCATTACGGCAGATAACGGCACCCCATGGCAAGCCATCCGGATTTACAACTGGAAGATGTATGAAAGTCTGGATACTGAAACGGTCAATATTCCGATGAAACATGCTGCAGCGCAAAACTTAGGTAATCATTTTGTCCAAGTCGGCTTCAAAGATGTTCCGGCCGATACCACTCTGACTCTTTATGCCGATAAAGAAGCCACTAGTCCAATTGCGACCATGACAGCTGATCAAGCTGGAAATCTCATCTTTAAACCACTGGCTTTTGAATCAACCCCATCTCTTCTCTACTATCGTGCGCAAGAACCTGGCAAAGATATCAGTAACGTTCTAGCGATCGAGGTTCCAAAGAATGATAAAGAAATTGCGGGACTCCAATTTGAAGATGGATTGACCAAGAAGGTCTACCGGGAAGGCGATGCCCTTTCCTTGAAAGGGGCGACTCTCCGAGTTCATTATAAAGATGGCCAAGCAGATCAACTGGTCAACCTCACCAACTCAGGTGTAGAGATTCATGGATTTGACAGTAGCAAGCTGGGAGAACAACACCTAGAAGTTTCTTACCTTGGTCAGAAATTAGATAAGACTCTCACTGTTTTTGTGGTCAGTGCAGAGGAAGCAGGTGAAAAAGCAGTTGCTGGTCTAGAATTGACCGACAAACCAAAAGTGGAATATATTGTCGGAGAAGCATTGGAGAAAGAAGGCGGACGCTTTACAGTCGTCTTTGAAGATGAAACGACCGAAATGCATGCCTTGACAGATGAAGGTGTGGAAGTAACTGGCTTTGATACGACCAAGGAAGGCCGTCAAACCATCACGGTCCATTACAAAGGGGCTAGCACAAGCTTTGATGTTCTCGTCAATCCAAAACCAGCTCTCAATGATGAATACCTCAAGCAAAAATTGGCTGAAGCTGAAGCTGCAAAAGCCAAAGTAGACTTTACATTTGCCACTCCTGAAGTTAAAGAAGCTTTGCTGGCTGGAATGGCTACTTCTGAAAAAGTCTTGAAAGAGCATGATACCAGCACACAAGATCAAGTCAATGAGCAGTTGAACCAATTGACCGCTCTCTTGAAAGCCTTGGATGGTCAAGCCAATCTAGCAAAAGAAAAAGAAGCTCTCTCTGCTCTGACAACAGAAGCGACTGCTCTATTAGCAAGCAAGCCAAATCACCCTTCTGGTGAAGCTTTGCAGGCACTGGTTGAGAAAAATAAAGAGCTCCTAGCTTCTTCAGAGCTCACTCCTGAAGCGCTTGAAACAGCTAAGACAGGTCTAGAGACCTTGATTGCGCTCCTGAAAGAAGATAAGCCAGCGGTCTTTGTAGACCCTGCAACTGGAGTCGAAGTTCAATTCTCCAACTTAGAGCCAACCGTTGTCAAAGGACTAAAAGTCGCAAAAGTTGAAGCCAATCAGGCAGAAAAAGAAGAGCTGAAGGGCCGAGAAGGAATCGTATTTGATATTGAAGGCGTAGATGCAAGCGGTCAAGACATCGATACCCAGCATCCATCCCTTGTGAAAATCCCTGTGGATAAGGATAAAGAAGTGGAGCAAGTTCTCTTCTTCCCAGAAGGTCAAGCTCCTCAATCCTTGGCCTTTGAGAGAGTTGGAGATGTAGTCATCTTTACAGCTCCTCACTTTACTCACTATGCGATTGTCTATAAACCAGCACAAACGGAAGGACCAGATCAACCGATCCAACCAGAGGAACCGGCTAAACCTGATCAGCCTGTTCAACCAGCTCAACCAAATCAACCAGTCCAACCAGCTGCCCCAGTGACTCCGGATCCAGCTAATCCATTGAAGCCTACAGAGTCTTCTCAAGTGGATCAGTTGGCCCCAACGACTTCTACTCAAGCGGGTCATCAAGAGGAAGAACACAAGGATATGGTCGATCAAGAGATCCATCAGTTGTTAAGTGCCCACCAAGGAGCGAACTCACAGCCAACAGTTCAGCAAGGAACAAAAGATGCCAGCAAAGAAAGTCAATCGGAACACTTGCCAAATACGGCAAGCCTAGAAGCTTCCTTTGCAGCTGAAGCTGTTCTCCTAGCAGCCTTAGGCGGCTTCCTCTTGGCTGGTAAGAAGAAAGAAGAGTAAGTCTTTTACAGGATTCTTTTGTTCACTTAAAAAGTCACTCTCAAAAAAACCTCTCTGGTGAAAACCAAAGAGGTTTGATCTTGTATTTAGAAGTGTCGTTCGGATCCTGCGAATTAGAGGGGAAAAGCATTGGATTTTTCTACCTCTTTTACAGCTTTTGTGATATAATTATCATGTATTAAAAAAAGAAGGAGTCATATCTAATGGCAAAATTGACTGTTAAAGACGTTGACTTGAAAGGGAAAAAAGTTCTCGTTCGTGTTGACTTCAACGTTCCTGTAAAAGACGGCGTGATCACTAACGATAACCGTATCACTGCAGCTCTTCCAACTATCAAGTACATCCTTGAACAAGGTGGACGTGCAATCCTCTTCTCTCACCTTGGACGTGTAAAAGAAGAAGCAGATAAAGAAGGTAAATCACTTGCTCCTGTAGCTGCTGACTTGGCTGCTAAATTGGGTCAAGAAGTGAAATTTATCCCAGGTGTTACACGTGGTGCTGAATTGGAAGCAGCTGTTAACGCTCTTGAAGATGGACAAGTTCTCTTGGTTGAAAACACTCGTTTCGAAGATGTTGATGGCAAGAAAGAATCTAAAAACGATCCTGAACTTGGTAAATACTGGGCATCACTTGGAGATGGTATCTTCGTAAACGATGCATTTGGTACTGCTCACCGTGCACACGCATCTAACGTTGGTATCTCTGCAAACGTTGAGAAAGCTGTTGCTGGATTCCTTCTTGAAAACGAAATTGCTTACATCAAAGAAGCAGTTGAAGCTCCAGAACGTCCATTCGTAGCTATCCTTGGTGGATCTAAAGTATCTGACAAGATCGGTGTTATCGAAAACTTGCTTGAAAAAGCTGATAAAGTCCTTATCGGTGGTGGGATGACTTACACATTCTACAAAGCTCAAGGTATCGAAATCGGTAACTCACTTGTAGAAGAAGACAAATTGGATGTAGCGAAAGCTCTTCTTGAAAAATCAAACGGCAAATTGATCTTGCCAGTTGACTCAAAAGAAGCAAACGCATTTGCTGACTACACTGAAGTGAAAGATACTGAAGGTGAAGCAGTAGATCCAGGATTCCTTGGTCTTGATATCGGTCCTAAATCAATCGCTAAATTTGACCAAGAATTGACTGGTGCGAAAACAGTGGTATGGAACGGACCTATGGGTGTATTTGAAAACCCTGACTTCCAAGCTGGTACAATCGGTGTGATGGACGCTATCGTGAAACAACCAGGCGTTAAATCAATCATCGGTGGTGGTGACTCAGCTGCTGCTGCGATCAACCTTGGCCGTGCAGACAAATTCTCATGGATCTCTACTGGTGGTGGTGCTTCTATGGAACTCCTTGAAGGTAAAGAACTTCCAGGATTGGCTGCTCTTACAGATAAATAATCTAAATAGAATGAAAGAGGCTGGGACAAAAGTCCTAGCCTCTTAATTATTTTTGGATTGTCGAGCAAGACGCAGTGGTTGAGTGCTCAAAGCACTGCTTTGAGGTGGTAGATAGGACTTGCTAAGCAAGTTTCCTAAGTATTTGTTCGCTTTTCAAGTTCCAAAGATGCCTTACTCAACTGTGCGGAGGTGGGACGACGAAATCGAATTCTAACGAATTACCGATTTCTGTCTCACACTCTTTTTTCTTTCTATTGATATCTGTTCTCTCCTTTCTGAAAATATGGTAGAATAATAGAAATAGAAAGATAGGTGACCATGGATTACTTTAAACGACACAAATTTGATTGGTCCAAATTCCGTTTGGGGATGAGAACCTTTAAAACAGGGATTGCCGTTTTTATTGTGCTACTTATTTTTGGAATATTTGGTTGGCGAGGCCTTCAGATCGGGACTTTGACAGCTGTTTTTAGTTTGAGGGAAGACTTTGATAAGAGTGTCCACTTCGGGGCTTCGCGTGTCATGGGCAACAGTATCGGAGGTTTTTATGCCGTATTGTTTTTCCTTTTAAAAACGCTCTTTCATGGGGCGTATTGGGTGACTCTGATTTTTGTCCCCATTGCGACCATGTTAACCATTATGACAAATGTCGCTATGAATAACAAAGCAGGAATTATCGGAGGAGTTTCGGCAATGCTGATCATTACCCTCTCGATTCCTAACGGAGAAACCTTCTTGTATGTTTTTGCCCGAATATTTGAGACCTTTATTGGCGTTTTCGTTGCGATTTTGGTCAATTCGGATGTGGATCGCATTCGCGATTTTCTCAAGAAACACAAAAAACCTATGTAAGATTATATAACATTTAATCTTGACATAGATTTTTTTTTCGATATAATAGAATAGAAAGAGGAATGGTATGAAGGAAAAGGAATTACGACGCTCGCTGGCAGTCTTTCCGATTGGCAGTGTTATGAAGCTGACCGACTTGACAGCTCGCCAGATTCGTTATTATGAAGATCAGGGATTGATTTCTCCTGATCGGACAGAAGGCAATCGCCGTATGTATTCGTTGGACGATATGGACCGCCTGCTTGAGATCAAAGATTATATCTCAGATGGCTTCAATATTGCGGATATTAAGAAAAAATATGCGGAAAAAGAGCAAGAGCAAACCAAGGTTGTCAGTCAAGAAGAGATCCGTAAGGCTCTTCATCGTGACATTATTCAGCAAAGTCGCTTCACATCTTCCCCATCGCCATATGGTCAATTTCGTTGATCATTTCATATGCTTGTAATCTATTTTAAGGAGACAAAAATGTCAATTACTGCTGCAGATATTCGCCGTGAAGTAAAAGAAAAAAATGTTACTTTTATTCGCTTGATGTTCTCTGATATTTTGGGAACCATGAAGAACGTCGAAATTCCAGCTACCGATGAGCAACTGGACAAGGTTCTTTCAAATAAAGCCATGTTTGATGGTTCTTCTATCGAAGGATTTGTCCGTATCAACGAGTCAGATATGTATCTTTACCCAGATTTGGATACATGGACAGTCTTCCCTTGGGGAGATGAAAATGGTAGCGTAGCTGGCTTGATCTGTGATGTCTATACGACAGAAGGGGAACCATTTGCAGGAGACCCACGTGGCAACTTGAAACGTGCCCTTCGTCATATGGAAGAACTTGGATTCAAATCCTTTAACCTTGGTCCAGAACCAGAATTCTTCCTCTTCAAGTTGGACGAAAATGGAGATCCAACTCTTGAAGTAAACGACAAAGGTGGCTATTTTGACTTGGCTCCAACAGACCTTGCAGATAACACTCGTCGTGAAATCGTAAATGTCTTGACCAAGATGGGCTTTGAAGTAGAAGCCAGCCACCACGAAGTAGCCGTTGGTCAGCATGAAATCGACTTTAAGTATGACGAAGTTCTTCGCGCTTGTGACAAGATTCAAATCTTTAAACTCGTTGTGAAGACCATCGCTCGTAAACACGGCTTGTATGCAACCTTTATGGCCAAACCAAAATTTGGAATTGCCGGATCAGGTATGCACTGTAATATGTCTCTCTTTGACCAAGATGGCAACAATGCCTTCTTTGATCCAGAAGATCCAAAGGGCATGCAATTGTCAGAAACAGCTTATCACTTCTTGGGTGGCTTGATCAAGCATGCATATAACTTTACAGCGGTGACCAACCCAACCGTCAACTCTTATAAACGTTTGGTTCCTGGATATGAAGCACCTGTTTATATCGCTTGGGCAGGTCGCAACCGTTCCCCATTGGTACGTGTGCCAGCATCACGTGGTATGGGAACTCGTTTGGAATTACGCTCCGTAGACCCAATGGCCAATCCTTATGTAGCCTTGGCAGTCTTGCTTGAAGTCGGCCTTCACGGTATTGAAAATAAAATCGAAGCACCTGCTCCGATCGAAGAAAATATCTATGTGATGACACCAGAAGAACGTAGAGCAGCTGGAATCACAGATCTCCCTTCTACCCTTCACAATGCCTTGAAAGCCTTGACAGAAGACGAAGTGGTAAAAGCTGCCTTGGGTGAGCACATCTACACCAGCTTCCTTGAAGCCAAACGAATCGAATGGGCAAGCTATGCGACCTTCGTATCTCAATGGGAAGTAGACAACTATTTAGATCTTTATTAAGAAATAAGAGTAAAGAGGCTAGGACAAAAGTCCTAGCCTCTCAATTATTTTTGAATTGTCGAGCAAGACGCAGTGGTTGAGTGGGCTCTACTACGCTGATTTCATCAGCTTTTACAGCCCTACTCAACTGTGCGGAGGTGG
>JAGZZN010000002.1 GCA_018377375.1 Streptococcus parasanguinis | reverse complement strand
GCTGATTTCATCAGCTTTTACAGCCCTACTCAACTGTGCGGAGGTGGGACGACGAAATCGAATTCTAACGAATTACCGATTTCTGTCCCACTCTCTTTCTTTATTCTTGGATCATGGCTAGGAGATCCTCTCCTGTAGTGGTTGGAAGGATCCGGACTCGTTTGAGGGAATAGAGTCCATCAGCGGAGCTGGCTAGTCCATTTTTAGTGGTGAGGCCTAGTTTGTAGTCAGCTTTCTTGGCTTGGTCGATCGTGACCTGGCTGTAGCGACCGGATGGGTAGACGATAACGCTGGTATTTTGATCCAGCACCTTATCTAGCAGGCGTTTAGAAGCAACTAGCTCATTCTTTTGGGTCTCAAGACTGGAATTGGCTAGGTCTGGATGATTGACCGTATGGCTTTCAAAGGTCAAGCCAGCACTTTTCATCTCTTTGATTTGGTCAAAGGTCAGGACATTTTCTTTTTCCTTTTGGGTAAAGTCCGTGATGATATTATTGGTGGCGGTCATCTTGTACTTCTTAAGAAGCGGATAGACGATAGTATAGAAATCTTCGACGCCATCATCAAAGGTCAGCCAGACAAATTTCTTTCCTTTGGGTACTTCGTTCTTGACGAGGATGCGATAGGCTTCCCCAGGTGTCAGGGTGTAGTAACCCGCTTTTTTTAGGGCCTTTAGTTGGCTTTCAAAGGTTTCTGGATCAACGATCAAATTAGCATTGGCAGCTTCAGACTCGGCCATATTGTGCACGGAGTGGTACATGAGGATGGGCAGTTTGACCGGCTTTTTCACCCGAGTCCACTCGATAGAGGAGCTACCTTCTTCGAGAGAACGCGTCATGGCAGTGCCACTGGTATTCCCCTCATTCGGCTGAGTGATCCGCTTGATCAGAAGAAAGCTACAAATAAAGATACAGACCAGTAGGAAAGCATTGATTCCAAGTAGGGTTTTGATTTTTTTAGGTACTCTTCGTTTACTCATAGTGTCACCGCTTTCATTGTTTTCTTTATTGTACCACAAATTCTATGTTTTTTTCCAGAACTTGCTACAGGCTGATCCTGTCATGAAAATTCAGAATTTTTAAGGCAATTGGCTGTCAAAAGCCCAAGTTTTTGTTATAATGGAGCTACTATAGAAAATTCAAGGAGTCAATAGGATGTCTGTTAAGATTGCCTTATTAGGATTTGGTACTGTTGCTAGTGGCGTACCATTTTTATTAAAAGAAAACCATGAAAAAATCACCCAGGCAGCTCAAGATGAAATCGAGATCGCCAAGGTCTTGGTTCGAGATGATGCGGAAAAGGAAAAATTGCAAGCGGCTGGTCATGACTACAACTTTGTGACCAATGTTGATGAGATCATTGAAGACAAGGACATTGCCATCGTGGTCGAATTGATGGGTCGTATCGAGCCAGCGAAAACCTTTATCACCCGTGCGCTGGAAGCAGGCAAGCACGTAGTTTCTGCTAACAAAGACCTTCTTGCCGTTCATGGAAGCGAGTTGCTAGAGATTGCTCAAAAACACAAAGTGGCCCTTTATTATGAAGCTGCCGTAGCTGGTGGGATCCCAATCCTTCGGACCTTGGTGAATTCTTTGGCCTCAGACAAGGTGACCAAAGTGCTCGGTGTGGTCAATGGAACCTCTAACTTCATGATGACCAAAATGGTCGAAGAAGGCTGGACTTATGAGGATGCTTTAGCAGAAGCGCAACGTCTTGGTTACGCTGAAAGTGATCCAACCAACGACGTTGAAGGAATCGATGCTGCCTACAAGATGGTGATCTTGAGCCAATTTGCCTTTGGGATGAATATCCAATTTGACCAAGTAGGTCACAAAGGAATTAGCCAGATCACTCCTCAAGATGTATCGGTTGCTCAAAGCCTTGGATATGTCATTAAGCTGGTCGGATCTATCGTTGAAACAGAGTCAGGGATCGCAGCAGAAGTGACACCAACCTTCCTTCCAAAACAACATCCACTCGCAGGAGTGAATGATGTCATGAATGCGGTCTATGTGGAATCCATCGGTATTGGTGAGTCTATGTACTACGGACCAGGTGCTGGTCAAAAACCAACTGCGACAAGTGTCGTAGCCGACCTCGTTCGCATTGTCCGTCGACTAAAAGAAGGAACAATCGGTAAAGCCTTCAATGAATACAGTCGCCCTCTTCAATTGGCTAAGCCAGAAGACGTGAAGAACAATTATTACTTCTCAATCAAAGCACCAGATGCGACTGGTCAAATCTTGCGTCTTGCGGAAATCTTTAATGCAGAAGGAGCTTCCTTCAAGCAAATCCTTCAAGAAGACTCAGATGGTCACTATGCAAGTGTTGTCATCATTACTCACCAAGTTAACCAAACTCAATTCAAGAACTTGGTTGAAAAATTGGATTCAGAGGCGAATTTCGAACTCTTGAATACCTTTAAAGTCTTGGGAGAATAAGCATGAAAATTATTGTTCCAGCAACCAGTGCCAATGTAGGGCCAGGATTTGATTCGGTTGGGATTGCCGTGACTCGCTATTTGACCATTGAAGTCCTTGAACCAGCTGATGCTTGGTTCATTGAGCATGATCTTGGAGCAGGGATTCCGACAGATGAGAAAAACCTTTTGCTCTCAACAGCTCTTTCTATCTCAACTGATATGCAACCCCATCGGATCAAGATGACTAGTGAAGTGCCTTTGGCGCGTGGTCTTGGATCTTCTAGCTCGGTCATTGTAGCAGGGATTGAATTGGCCAACCAATTAGCCAACCTCCAGCTATCAGATGCTGAGAAATTGCGCATCGCGACCGAGATCGAAGGTCATCCGGATAATGTAGCTCCAGCTATCTTTGGGAATATGGTCATTGCGAGCTACATCGGTGAAGATGTCCAATATGTCACGGCTGACTTCCCAAGCTGTGACCTTGTGGCCTTTGTACCGAGCTACCAATTGAAGACCAGTGATAGTCGGAATGTCCTACCGAAAGAATGGTCTTATAAGGAAGCTGTTGCAGCCAGTAGCGTAGCCAATGTCGCTATCGCAGCTCTCCTCAAGGGAGATTTGCTGACGGCTGGTCGCTCCATCGAGTCAGATCATTTCCACGAGCGCTACCGTCAATCTCTTGTCAAAGAGTTCCCTCAGGTCAAAGAAGTCGCACATGCGCATGGGGCATACGCCACCTATCTGTCAGGAGCAGGCCCAACGATCATGAACCTCTTAGCCCCAGAGCATACAGCCACATTTGTCGTAGCTCTCGAAAAGCTCGGGCTAGATGGTCAGATTTTCCAACTTAAAATTGACACATTTGGCGTTCGTGTTGAGAAATAAACCTCAATGTAACACAAATGAAAGAAGGATGTATACGAATGTATATGTCCTTTTTGCTTCTCCTATGGTAGAATGGAAACTGTATGGGGAAAAGCTCAAGCTTTCCCGAAAGTTTAGGGGGAAACATGAAACCAGAATATTTATATAGTATTGCTACCGATCTTGGACTGCAATTTGATGGCGAAGCCCGTGTGATGTATGGAGAGCGTGAAGGCTTCTTGTTAGTCATTGAAGGCGCTCAAACCAAGAATGTATTTACCATTTCACTCAGTGTGAAACAAGGTTCCGAAGGAGACTTGATCGAAGATAGTGAAATTCTTTGGAATGAATTAAAAGAACAATCAAAAGCCATTAATGCTATCTCTTCTGATGGTTACTTGACCTCGATCGTTGTCAAAGGTGGAATGACCAAAGGGAAGGCTGTCGAAACCTTATGGACAGCTATCCAAGATATTGTTGATTTCTTACTCAACCACCAATTTGTGCAAGTGAATGCGGAAACGGGTGAGGAAGGACCAATCGGTCTGTATCAAATTGGAGATGCGATCTTTTTAATCGACGATGCAACCTTTAGAGCTTACCAAGCCGAAGTGCAAGACACGGTGGAGGCTTATGAAGCGCGGGAAGAAAACTTCCTTTTAGGGATTGTAGGGGCTGTGATCGGTGTGATCATCGGAGGAGCAGTGGCCCTCTTGGTAGCGCGTCTGGGCTATGTATCTGTTTTAGCAGGGGCTGCCCTCGGTTATTGTACTATCAAAGGTTATGAGATCCTTGGTAAGAAATTGACTAAAAAAGGTGTGGTAGTTTCAGCTATTTTGATGGTCTTGACGGTCTTTTTGGTCAACCAATTAGATTATACTTTGGCGCTCATGAGTGAACTGGATTTGCCATTTGGTATGAGCTGGACGCTTCTCAATGAAGCGACATTCTCAGGGGACGTCCCAGATAAATTTTACTTGAATCTAGGATTGCTAGCTGTCTTCACTCTTGGTGGTGCTTGGATTTCGGTCAAATCAGCTCTGGATGGACAAAAGAATCGTGCCATCGCTCGTAAAATTGCATAATGAATGATAAAAGGAAGGCCTGAATATTATAGGTCTTCTTTTGTTTTTTAGAGTCGAAAAATAGTCAAAAATTTGGTATAATAGTTTGTATTTTTATAGAGAGAGAACAGACAGAAAGATGAATGAAAAAATGAATCAAATTCTTGAAGGGATTGATATCCGTTTTCAAGAACCTTTAAAACATTATACCTTCACAAAGGTAGGTGGGAATGCTGAATTTTTAGCTTTTCCTCGCAACCAATACGAATTAAAACGCATCGTCCAATTTGCCAACCAAGAGCAAATCCCATGGATGGTCCTGGGCAATGCGTCCAATATCATTGTCCGAGATGGGGGCATTCCGGGATTTGTCATTATGTTTGATCGCTTGCGTGACATCAGTGTGGATGGTTATGTGATCGAAGCAGAGGCAGGAGCTAAACTCATCGACACCACCCATGTGGCCTTGCACCATAGTTTGAAAGGCTTCGAGTTTGCTAGTGGCATTCCAGGCAGTGTCGGTGGCGCAGTCTTTATGAATGCGGGAGCCTATGGGGGAGAGATCGCGCATGTCCTCGTATCCTGTAAGGTCTTGACCAAAGATGGGGAGATCGAAACTCTGTCAGCGGGTGAACTAGCTTTTGGCTACCGTCATTCTAAGATTCAAGAGACAGGTGCTGTCGTCATCTCTGCCAAATTTGCTTTGTCACCAGGCAATCACGAGGCGATCAAGCAGGAGATGGATCGGTTGACCCATCTTCGTCAGTTGAAACAACCCCTTGAATACCCTTCTTGTGGATCCGTCTTTAAGCGTCCTGTCGGTCATTTTGCAGGTCAATTGATCAGCGAAGCAGGTCTGAAAGGCTATCGAATCGGTGGTGTGGAAGTTTCTGAAAAGCATGCCGGCTTTATGGTCAATGTCGATAATGGAACAGCTAAGGACTACGAAGATTTGATCGCCCATGTCATTGAGGCAGTAGAAGCTCATTCAGGCGTCCGTTTAGAACCAGAAGTTCGTATTATCGGCCAAGCCTAAGAGCTTAAGTATTGAAGAACAATTGATATTGAACCATCGATAGCATCAGTCGGAGAGGGGGTGAGTGCCTATCGATACCGTAAATAGGTGGGGCAGTCTAGTAAGTCCCCGAGAGGTATTGGTGGTCTGACAGGTCTTCCTGTCAGCCGCTGCATTTTCGTTTGAAAAGCAGTTTGGTAATTGCAGTAAAGAAGGAATTTATGTGAATTGAAAAAACCAATTATTGAGTTTAAAAATGTTTCAAAGGTCTTTGAAGATAGCGGAACCGTTGTCCTAAAGGATATCAATTTTGAATTGGAAGAAGGGAAGTTCTATACCCTGCTCGGTGCATCTGGATCTGGAAAATCGACCATCCTGAATATCATTGCCGGTCTTTTGGATGCGACGACTGGAGATGTCTACCTTGATGGGGAACGGATCAATGATGTCCCTACCAACAAACGGGATGTCCACACCGTCTTTCAGTCCTATGCCCTGTTTCCACATATGACAGTCTTTGAAAATGTGGCTTTTCCCCTTCGTTTGAAAAAGGTGGACAAGGCTGAGATCGAACGTCGGGTTTCAGAAGTCTTGAAAATGGTCCAGTTAGCTGGATTTGAAAAACGCTCGATCCAAAAATTATCTGGTGGTCAACGCCAGCGGGTAGCTATTGCACGGGCTATTATCAATGAACCACGAGTGGTCCTTTTAGATGAGCCCTTGTCTGCACTTGACTTAAAACTTCGGACAGACATGCAGTACGAGTTACGAGAATTGCAACAACGCTTGGGGATTACCTTTGTCTTTGTTACCCACGACCAAGAAGAAGCCCTCGCCATGAGTGACTGGATCTTTGTCATGAATGAAGGAGAGATCGTCCAATCTGGTACACCGGTAGATATCTATGATGAACCGATCAACCACTTTGTAGCTACCTTTATCGGTGAATCGAACATCCTTTCAGGTCGAATGATCGAGGACTACTTGGTTGAGTTCAATGGCAAACGCTTTGAAGCCGTCGATGGGGGAATGCGTCCAAACGAACCAGTTGAAGTCGTCATTCGTCCCGAAGACTTGCAAATCACTCTTCCTGAAGAAGGCAAGCTCCAAGTGAAGGTGGACACCCAGCTCTTCCGTGGTGTGCATTATGAGATCATCGCCTATGATGATTTGGGAAATGAGTGGATGATTCACTCCACTCGGAAGGCCATCGTGGGAGAAGTTATCGGGCTAGACTTTGAACCAGAAGATATCCACGTTATGCGTCTCAACGAAACCGAAGAAGAATTCGATGCGCGGATCGAAGAGTACGTTGAAGTGGAAGAGCAAGAAGCTGGTTTGATTAATGCCATTGAGGAGGAAAGAGATGAAGAAAACAACCTCTAATCTATTTATCCTCCCCTATTTCTTGTGGATTTTTCTCTTTGTCTTGGCTCCTGTAGTCATGATCATCTTTCAATCCTTTTTTAACGTTGAAGGGCAGTTTTCACTTGAAAACTACAAAGAGTTCTTCACTTCGCAAAATTTGACCTATTTAAAGATGAGCTTTAATTCGGTCCTTTATGCCGGAATCGTCACCCTGGTGACGCTCTTGATCTCCTACCCGACTGCTTACTTTTTGACGCTGCTTAAACACCGGCAGTTGTGGTTGATGTTGATCGTCTTGCCAACCTGGGTCAATCTCTTGCTCAAGGCCTATGCCTTTATTGGGATCTTTGGGCAAAACGGTTCCATCAATAGCTTTTTAAGCTTTCTCGGAGTCGCTCCCCAGCAGATCCTCTTTACCGATTTCTCCTTTATCTTTGTAGCCAGCTACATCGAGTTGCCATTTATGATTTTACCGATCTTTAATGTCTTAGATGACTTAGATCCAAACTTGATCAATGCCAGCTATGATTTGGGAGCCAATCGTTGGGATACCTTCCGTCATGTGGTCTTCCCCTTGTCCATGAATGGAGTCCGCTCAGGTGTGCAGTCTGTCTTTATTCCTAGTCTGAGTCTCTTCATGTTGACACGGATGATCGGTGGAAACCGCGTCATTACCCTAGGGACTGCGATTGAACAGCACTTCCTGACAACACAAAACTGGGGAATGGGTTCTACCATCGGAGTTGTTCTGATCCTTGCCATGCTCTTTACCATGTGGGCAACTAGAGAAAGGAGAGAACGATGAAAAAAGTATCTCATTTCTATCTAGGCTTCGTCTTTCTGATTCTCTATCTTCCTATTTTCTATTTGATCTTTTATGCCTTCAATAAAGGGGGAGATATGAATGCCTTTACGGGCTTCACGCTTGAGCATTTCAATGAATTGTTCGCAGATAGTCGCCTGATGCTGATCTTATCAGAGACCTTCCTCTTGGCCTTTTTGTCAGCCTTGATTGCGACAGTGATTGGAACCTTTGGAGCCATTTATATCTACCAATCGAAGAAGAAGTTAGAAGGACCTTTGCTCTCTATCAACAACATTCTTATGGTAGCGCCAGACGTTATGATCGGGGCCAGCTTCTTGATTCTCTTTACGACGGTGAAGTACCAGCTAGGTTTCCTATCTGTTTTGGCTAGCCACGTGGCTTTCTCGATTCCCATTGTGGTCTTGATGGTCTTGCCACGACTCAAGGAAATGAACCGGGATATGGTCAATGCTGCCTATGACTTGGGAGCTACCCAAGTGCAAATGCTCAAAGAGATCATGTTGCCGTATCTGACACCAGCCATTATTGCTGGCTACTTTATGGCCTTTACCTATTCGCTTGACGACTTTGCCGTGACCTTCTTTGTAACCGGAAATGGCTTTACAACCTTGTCTGTAGAGATTTACTCACGTGCGCGTCAAGGGATCTCCCTCAGTATCAATGCCTTGTCCGCCCTTGTCTTTCTCTTTAGTGTGCTCTTGGTCATCGGTTATTACTTTATTACCCGTGAAAAGGAGGAAGCAGCATGAAAAAACTTTATTCATTCCTAACTGGGATTGTCCTTGTCATTCTGGTCCTCTGGGGAATTAGCCACCAGATCGAAGCGAGCATGAATACCAAGAATAGTGACAAGTTGGTCATCTACAACTGGGGAGATTATGTTGATCCTGAATTGCTCCAGGAATTCACCAAAGAGACGGGAATTCAGGTGCAATATGATACCTTTGATTCCAACGAAGCCATGTACACTAAGATCAAGCAAGGTGGAACTACCTACGATATTGCGATACCTAGTGAATACATGATTGCCAAGATGATGGATGAACATCTGGTTGAAAAGTTGGACCAATCCAAGATCAAAGGGATGGAAAATATCGATCCAAAACTCTTGAACCAATCGTTTGATCCGGGTAACCAATATTCAGTACCTTATTTCTGGGGTACCTTGGGGATTATCTACAATACCAAGATGGTCAAAAATGCTCCGGAACATTGGTCAGATCTCTGGCGTGAAGAGTACAGAAATGACATCATGATGTACGATGGTGCGCGTGAGGTCATGGGAATTGGTCTCAATACCTTGGGCTATAGCCTCAATGAAAAGGATCCAAAGAAATTGCAAGAGGCAGTAGATAAACTCTACACCTTGACACCCAACATCAAAGCTTTGGTGGCCGATGAGATGAAAGGCTATATGATCCAAAACAATGCAGCTATTGGGGTTACTTTCTCAGGAGAAGCCAGCCAAATGCTGGATGCCAATAAGGATCTTCGCTATGTCGTACCAACTGAAGCCAGCAACCTTTGGTTTGATAACATTGTCATTCCAAAAACCGTGAAAAATAAAGAAGCAGCATATGCCTTTATTAACTTCATGCTTCGTCCTAAAAATGCTTTGAAAAATGCTCTTTATGTCGGCTACTCAACGCCAAATAAAAAAGCCAAAGCCATGTTGCCAAAAGAAATCCAAGATGACCAATCCTTCTATCCAAGCGATGAAACACTGGACCATTTGGAAGTCTATCAACAATTAGGCAAGAAGTTGCTTGGAGTCTATAACGATCTTTACCTTCAGGTCAAGATGTATCGGAAATAACACAAAAGGAACCTTCGGGTTCCTTTTTGATTGAAGATAAACTCCTCTTAGAAACTTTCCTTAAGTGAATACGGACGTTAGGTGAAATTATCCAGTGGATGATTTCAGCAATCCAGGAAGTTCCATGACTTAGTTTTGGACCCCTTCGCTTTTTAATTTTTAGGCTCAGGCTAAAACAGTTTCCCAAACTGTTTTACTCCCAAAACTCCCGAGTGCTAGAAACAATGGTGTTTCTAGCACTTTTCTCACAGCGGAAAGTTTCATTATATATTTAGATACTCTACAAAAATGCAACATTTGAATTCTTAGCATCACTTAGGTTGTTATTTGTAAAAAAGGATTACCTATATTCTAGAAGAACCCCGAAAGTTCTTTTATGATTGCTGCATATAGTCTCTAACTAGTGAGTTAGATTGAGATTCAAATGAAAGATGCTATAATAGTAAGGAAAGTGACTGGCCCATTCAGTCATGAATGGAACGATTGGAGAAGAAGAGATGAAGAGACGACTGGAACTATTTTTGATCATTCTGTTACCGATCTTAGGACTGGTTTTTCTTGGAGGAAAAATCATACACCTAACCAAAAGGCCCGAACAGAAGATAACGGCCTCATCTTCAAAGAAAGTCGTACAAAAACCAGAAGGAGACATAAAAAAAGAACAACTAGCATACCTCAAAGAACATGAACAGGAGATTATCGATTTTGTGAAGGCTCAAAATCCAAAAGTCGAATCCGTTCAGATTGATTGGGATCAGATACAGTGGAGTGATGGTGGGCTTACAACTCCCGAATATTATATGAATGTTTTTGGGCGCATTAATCATATCGAGAACTCAGGATGGGGAGTGGATATTCCAATTAATGATGATCAGTCAATTAACATGCGAGAAATGTTTATGCTCCATGAACCTACGATTGGCGGAAAGCCTATTTCCTGATCAAGTACAATGCATTTTGAAAAAGAATTGTTTTAGAGAAAGATAGCACATGATAAAACAAACGGCGTTTAAATTAATCACTACCTTAGCTCTCCTTGCAAGTATAGGAGGATGTACCATAAAATCAAAAGAGCAAACAAAACAAGCACCCATTGCAACCCCTTCGACAACCAAGGAAGACAAAAAAACCATTAAACAAAAACAGCTCACATATCTGAAAGAACACGAGCAAGAGATGACAGCCTATGTTAAAGCTCATAATGCTAACATTACGCAGGTGTCTTATGACTGGGACAGTATTAAAACAGTTGTAGGAGGTAATGGAACGCCTCAGGGAGGTGACGAAATACTATTAGTTTATGGTTATGCCAATGGAAGTGATCTAACAAATTTTAGCCTGAATTTTACGTTAGACGAAAATAAAATGCCTAAAATAGATTCAATTGGTTCAGACAATTTGTATCGGGTAGAAAAGAAATGATCCGTCCGTTAGACAATGAGAGATGCAATAGAGGAATCACTTTTAAACGAAATAAAATTATGAGAAAACAAATAAACAATTTGATAATCGCACTTGCTTTCATTTCAACACTTGGATGTCTAGTAGGATGTGTGAAGAAAGAACGTGAAAAGAGCAGACAAGCGCAGACTGTCACCTCTTCAACCACAAAAGAAGATAAAGAAGCCATTAAACAAAAGCAGCTAGCCTATTTGAAAGAACATGAAAAAGAAATTGTTGATTTTGTGAAAGCTCAAAATCCAAAAGTCGAATCCGTTCAGATTGATTGGAACAGTATGCAAATTGAAGAGTCTGGAAACGGAACGCCTCAGGGTGGTGGATACAATTTATCTATTTCTGGTCAGATTAATCAATTAAAAAACACAAAATTCTCCGTTGATTTTTACCTAGAAGATCAAAATAGCATACCAACTATCAAAAAAATGGGCATGCTTAATGATATCTATATCGAGGAAAATGGTGGCTGGAAAATTTTTTCTTAAGTAAATAGAAGTAAAAGTGTTATGAGGAAACAAGAAAATTAAAATGAAATGTACACTTAAGTTATTAGCTTTAATGTTTATTTTCACAAGCATTGGAGGTTGTAGTGTAAAACAAAAAGCTCATACAAAACAAGTACAAACTGCAACCTCTTCCTCCACAAAAGAAGATATAGAAGTGATCAAACAAAAACAACTTGTTTATCTCAAAGAGCACGAGCAAGAAATCGTCAATTTTGTGAAATCGAAGAGTTCAAAGGTTGATTCTGTTCAGATTTATTGGGACGAAACGCAATGGATTGATGGTGGAAATGGGACCCCACAAGGTGGAGATGAGGTCATAGAAATTTTTGGTACCGTCAATCAACTTGAAGATTCAGGATGGAGGGTGGATGTCGTATTTGATTCTGATCAAAAGATGACATTTAGTATGGGCCATAATATTAGTATTAAGGGTGATTATATTGAGTAAGAACTGGAAGATTCAAAGTCTGTAAGGAGGATTTATGAAGAGACAAATGGAACTATTTTTGATCATTTTGTTACCGATCCTAGGACTGGTTTTTCTTGGAGGAAAAATCATGACCCTGACCAAAAGACCTGAACAGAAGATAACGACCCCATCTTCAAAGAAAGTCGTACAAAAACCAGAAGGAGACATAAAAAAAGAACAACTGGACTACCTAAAATAACACGAACAGAAGGTTATTGATTTAGTCAAAGCACAAAATTCAAAAGTCGAATCCGTTCAGATTGATTGGGATCAGACACAATGGGGTGATGGTGGACTGACAACTCCTGAATATTATATGAATGTTTATGGACGTATAAATCATATTGAAGAATCGGGTTGGAGAGTAGATATTCCAATTAATGATGACAATACATTGAATCTAGATGAGATGTATATAGGATCCGACATTGGAATAGGGGGGAGATTATTTGAGTAATTGGCATTTGAGCAGTTTTGATAATCGATATGCTTCACTAGCAGAATCAGCTTACAGAGATAGACCCAACATGTTTCCATATGAATGATTAGATCAAATCCAGGAAGAACGTTCAAAACTCAAATGGGAGTATGACAATGAGATAGATGCTTTCTATAAAAATCAGAAAAAGCTGGCATCGAAAGCCAAAAAAAATCAGTAAGGTTGTCCTTACTGATTTTTTAGTTGGATCCAGATGTGGCTGTATCTGCGCCACTGTCTGTTGCTGTGGAACCTTGGTCTTGTGCGGCAGATGAACTGGTTTCTGTAGCAGATGAGCTATCGGTTTCTTTTTGTGAACTTGTTTCTGTATTGCTTGAATTGGTTTGTGTATTGGTGTTAGCATCTGTATTGGTAGCGCTGGAGTCAGATCCCTTATCATGAACTACGACGACACTGGTGCTACTAGATGGTTTGTCTTCTGTTTTTTGATTGTCTTTATTGAGCAGACTCATGATGGTAAAGGAAGTGACGATAATCCCTAAGAGACTGGCAATCGTAGCTACAACTGTTTGAAATACGGACAAACCTTGTTTGACTTTCTCACCGCGAGATGGTCTTGTATCAACTTTTTCCTCAGGTTTTTGGTTTTTGTTACTTCTTGAATATTGTGACATGTTCATTCTCTTTCTATCAAAAATTGTTTTTTAACACTTTCCTATTATAAGTCATTTTCTGAAAAATGTCTAAAAAGAACTGAATTTTATAGAGTGATTTTGCCGCATCTCTCTTTATCAAATCCTTGTCCCAAGCGGTTAGAAATGATAAAATAGAAGTTACGTAAAAAGAAAGTGATGGATGCGTAGGACATGATCTATTTTGACAATTCAGCAACGACTAAACCCTATCCAGAAGCCCTTGCGACTTATACAGAAGTAGCGACTCGGATCTGGGGCAACCCTTCTAGTTTGCACAATCTAGGTAGTCAAGCTACTCGTATTTTGGAAGCTTCTCGGAAACAAATTGCGGAGCTAATTGGCAAGAAAGCTGAGGAAATTTACTTCACGTCTGGTGGGACGGAAGGGGACAATTGGATCCTCAAAGGTGTCGCCTTTGAGAAAGCTCCTTATGGCAAGCATATCATTGTCTCTGACATCGAGCATCCTGCCATCAAGGAATCGGCTGCTTGGTTAAAGACACAGGGATTCGAAGTGGATTACGCTCCAGTGGATGCGCGTGGCTTTGTCAAGGTAGATGCCTTGGCTAGCCTTCTCCGTCCGGATACGACTTTGGTCTCTGTTATGGCCGTCAACAATGAGATTGGTTCCATCCAGCCCATCCATGACATCGCGGATCTTTTGGAAGATCGCCCAACGGTTAGTTTCCATGTCGATGCTGTTCAAGCTTTGGCAAAGGTAGCAACAGAAGTTTATCTACCAGAGCGCGTGGACTTTGCGACCTTCTCTAGTCACAAATTCCATGGCCTTCGTGGAGTAGGTTTTGTCTATATTAAAGAAGGCAAAAAGATTACCCCTCTCTTAACAGGTGGGGGCCAAGAAAAAGAAATGCGCTCGACAACTGAGAACGTAGCAGGCATCGCAGCAACAGCAAAAGCCCTACGCTTATCCATGGAAAACCAAGAAGCTTTTGCCAGCAAGACCCAGCAGATGAAAGAAGTCATCCGCAAAGAATTGGCCAATTATCCAGATGTCACCATCTTTTCTGGTGAGGATCACTTTGCGGCTCATATCTTGACTTTCGGGATCAAGGGAGTTCGTGGAGAAGTAGTGGTCCATGCCTTTGAAGAGTTTGATATTTACATCTCGACAACCAGTGCTTGCTCGTCCAAAGCTGGTAAGCCAGCTGGAACCTTGATTGCCATGGGAGTGGACAAGAGCATTGCACAGACAGCTGTCCGCTTGAGTCTCGATCTTGAAAATGACATGAGCCAAGTTGAGCAATTCTTGACCAAGTTCAAACTGATTTACGAACAAACACGAAAAGTACGTTAATTATAGAAGGAAATCAACATGACCTTAACCTATTCAGAAATTATGATTCGCTATGGAGAACTTTCTACTAAAGGAAAGAACCGCATGCGTTTCATCAATAAACTTCGCAATAATATCCAAGATGTTTTATCTATCTATCCAGCTGTCAAAGTGATAGCCGACCGCGATCGGGCGCATGCTTATCTGCATGGGACGAATTATGAGCCAGTAGCAGAATCCCTCAAGCAGGTTTTTGGAATCCAAAATTTTTCACCTGTTTACAAGATTGAAAAATCTGTTCCGGCCTTAAAATCGGCAGTGCAAGAGATCATGAAGGAGATTTACAAGGATGGCTTGACCTTTAAAATCTCAAGTAAGCGCAGTGACCATACCTTTGAACTCGATAGTCGCGAGCTCAACCAAACCTTGGGAGGTGCGGTCTTTGAAGCGATCCCAACCATCCAAGCTCAGATGAAAAAACCAGATATCAACTTGCAAGTTGAAATTCGAGAAGAAGCAGCTTACATCTCTTATGAAACCATTAAGGGAGCAGGTGGCCTTCCTGTTGGTACGTCTGGCAAGGGCATGCTCATGCTTTCTGGTGGGATCGACTCTCCAGTAGCTGGTTACCTAGCCTTGAAGCGTGGAGTGGATATCGAGGCAGTACACTTTGCTAGCCCACCTTATACCAGCCCAGGTGCTCTTAAAAAAGCCCATGATTTAACACGGAAGTTGACCAAGTTTGGGGGAAATATCCAATTTATCGAGGTGCCCTTCACAGAGATCCAAGAGGAAATCAAGGCAAAAGCGCCAGAAGCTTACCTCATGACTTTGACCCGTCGCTTTATGATGCGCATTACAGACCGTATTCGCGAGGTTCGCGGTGGTTTGGTGATTATCAATGGTGAAAGCTTGGGACAAGTGGCTAGCCAAACCTTAGAGAGTATGCAGGCCATCAATGCAGTGACCAATACGCCGGTTATCCGTCCGGTGGTGACCATGGACAAATTGGAAATCATCGATATTGCTCAAGCCATTGATACCTTTGAAATTTCTATCCAGCCATTCGAAGATTGTTGTACCATCTTTGCACCGGATCGTCCAAAGACGAATCCGAAACTCAAAAATGCGGAGCAGTATGAGCAACGGATGGATGTGGAAGCTTTGGTTGAGCGTGCGGTAGCAGGCATCATCGTAACAGAGATCACACCAAAAGCAGAAAAAGATGAGGTCGATGACCTGATCGAGGATTTGCTATAGGAGAGACTGGGAGTATCCAGCCTCTTTTTCTAACCAACTTAAAGGAGACAAAATGAAAAAAGTTATCGTTTTAATGACAAGTTTGCTTCTGTTGACAGGCTGTGTTAAAGTATCATTTACTGGCCCGAAAAAAGAAGAAAAGACCAGCCAGTCAACCAGCAGTAAAAAAGAACCCCTCACATTTGTCAGAGCCAACCAGTACAAAGATCAGGACAACGAAGTCCTGGAAGCATCTGAAAAATTTATCAAGGAACATCCAACGCTTGGAGAACCAGGAAAATTATTTGTCTTTTTCCCAGGCTATACCTTTGGAAATGAGGAAAACCGCTTCGCCTTGTTCTTTATCGTGAATCGTACCACCACAACCATCGATCGTGATGGATCCTTTGTTCTAAATTTGGAATATGATGGAGAGCCACTTTTTAAAGATGTCACAGTGGACTATGAAGTGAGCGAATCAGGGGTGTTGAAACCCAATACGGCTGCAGCCATTCCTATCAAAATCACCAAGGAACAAGAAGAAAAGATGAAGAGCATGAACGATTCGTCTAAAGCAAAAATGAGCTTCAATGACTTTAAATTTAAGGATAAGTAGATGAAGAAGTCGGACTGACAAGCAATCTTAAAATAAAAGATACAAAATAATCCATTTTATAAAAGAAATTCGTTTTCAAAGCGCAAAAATACTTGTCTTTGTCTGATAGAAGTGATATACTAAGAGAGTTGACTATGCACATGCCTGTGCAACCGCTCGAACATCGTCGCTCATTTCCATGAGAGTAAGTGGTTCGTCCCACGATGCTAGGCGAGTCTTCACAAAAATACGGGGAAACCCAAAAATACATAGGAGGTGCATAATGAGCACATACGCAATCATTAAAACTGGCGGAAAACAAGTTAAAGTTGAAGTTGGTCAAGCAGTCTACGTTGAAAAATTGAACGTTGAAGCTGGTCAAGAAGTTACATTTAACGAAGTTGTTCTTGTTGGTGGTGAAAACACTGTTGTCGGAACTCCACTTGTTTCAGGAGCTACTGTTGTTGGAACTGTTGAAAAACAAGGAAAACAAAAGAAAGTTGTTACTTACAAGTACAAACCTAAAAAAGGTAGCCACCGTAAACAAGGTCACCGTCAACCTTACACTAAAGTTGTCATCAACGCTATCAACGCTTAATTTTAGGAGAACACATGATACAAGCAGTCTTTGAACGAGCCGAAGATGGCGAGCTGAGGAGTGCAGAAATCACTGGGCACGCTGGAAGCGGTGAATACGGCTTTGATGTCGTGTGTGCATCGGTTTCGACTCTAGCCATTAACTTTGTCAACTCTGTTGAGAAATTTGCAGGCTACGAACCGGATCTAGAATTAAACGAAGAAGAAGGTGGTTTCCTTCGGGTGACGATCCCGACAGATATTCCACCTCATCAGAGAGAAATGACCCAACTATTCTTTGAATCATTTTTCTTAGGGATGGCAAACTTATCGGAGAACTCATCAGAGTTCGTCCAAACAAGAGTTATCACAGAAAACTAACATGGAGGAAAACAATTATGTTGAAATTGAATCTTGCTAACTTGCAACTTTTCGCCCACAAAAAAGGTGGAGGTTCTACATCAAACGGACGTGATTCACAAGCAAAACGTCTTGGAGCTAAAGCAGCTGATGGACAAACTGTAACAGGTGGATCTATCCTTTACCGTCAACGCGGTACTCACATCTACCCAGGTGTGAACGTTGGACGTGGTGGAGACGATACTTTGTTCGCAAAAGTTGAAGGCGTAGTACGCTTCGAACGTAAAGGTCGCGATAAAAAACAAGTTTCTGTTTACCCAATCGCAAAATAATTGCTTTAAATAGCATAAAATAAGGCTTTCCGATATATTCGGAGAGCCTGTTTTTTTGTTTTGATACCCACGGTGATATCCATATTCTAAAAACCAATGTAGGAAGCAAATTTGTCAGCAACTTCATTTTTTGCTTTTTGGGTGACGTGAGCATATATGTCCATCGTTGTATGTGTATTTTCATGTCCTAGTCGTTCCTGGACTTCTTTGATAGTTGCTCCAGCCTCAAACAGTTGGGAGCAATGTGTATGTCTGAAACTGTGTGGACTGATTTGCAGCAATATGAAGGGTTTCATTTCTGAAGTCTACATAAGACCACTTTAAAGCCCCAATATCTTTTTACACCCTCCAGTTAAAGAAGTAATCGGGAGAAAATATACATTTCAAAGTCATTAGAAACAGCAAGGGCAAAAATTTGTTGAGTTAAACTGATAATATTCGAGTAATTAATGTATATGTTGAACTATTTTTGAGTGATAATAGTACACATCGAAATTGTTATTATATCAATTTCTTTTTTACTCAACTCTGCTAAGATAATTCTATCAACAATGCTTACCTGATTCTTATATGTTGATTCCTTATCCCAATTTTTGTATTGTATCTTCATATTTCAAAAAACTGTTTAAAAGTAGTCTTTTTATTGGTTGCCCTAAATGTCTTACTTTTGTAAGATATTAGGAGGTCACCTTGCCCTGACTTTGCTTCACGTTCTATTTTGAGACCTTGCATGGTTGTTCGTAGCTGCACACTAGAAAAAAGATCTTTACCTAAAAACGCTAAAAAATTTATAGGCAGTTTCACAATTTTTTTGTATTTTCCAAATAATTATAAAGCCTCATATCTTGTGGTAAAATAGCCTAAGTAAAGAGGGCTCTTTAATGTCGTCTTTTAAAACTTAACGATCTTCATACTTAAAATTTGGCGATGGCGAGTTTGAAGATTTTTCTTGACTAAGACTATAAACTATTATAAAATTATTTATGAAGAAAGTGTCTTTTTCTAATAGCTTTTAGAACCTGCCTTCTCCTAGCAGACCCTCGCTAGTTTGAACGATAGATTTCTGTATTTAAAGCAGTCCTCTATCGTTCTTTATTTTATATCTCCATTGGCAATCAAATCATATGCTAATAATAATCTTCTTTGCGCTGATAACTCAGGTGCATTATTATTATAGTTTTCTTGTAAGTTTGGTATAACGTTTTTATTAATGTAATCAATTATATTATTAATGGGAATTCTTTCAATATTATATGCAATTAATTCTAATTCTCTAGTTTTAGGTGCATTTAAAAGTAAAATACTATTTAAATTGCTGTACTCTCGTTTGTTATTTTTTGGAACTGTGTCTACAATATCTCGTAATGCTCCCATTTTTTCAATTCTCTTTGAAATTTTTTCTTTTTGTTTTTTTGATAAAAATTCAAATTTTTCATAATCAACATCTTTTAAATATTTAACAAAAGGGAGTCTTGCTTGAGTATTCTCATTCGCGATAAAACGTAAAGCAACTTCTGGAAGAAACGTACCACCGTCATTAAAGTAATCTTCTACATAATCAACGTAACTCGGATTCACAAACATATTCTTTTTATCCCCCAAAGCAACAACGATTCGTCGTTGTTTTATATCTTCGGGTAGACTATCAATATTTTGTGGGCTAACAAGATAACTATCAAGCTTACCCTTCTTACCTGCTGAAATTACAATACTCTTTACAGATTCCTGAAAACGACTTACCTCATAAGGTGTGAGACCCTGATTAATTTTCGCAATTTCTGTATATATTTTTTTAAAATTATCTGTTTTAATTATCGAATGCGAGATACTGAGATCAGTGTTATTTACAATTTGTTCATTGAATTCATGGTTACCTTGCTCATATTCAACAACTGTGATACGGTTATTATTTTTTCTCATGTCATCAGTTGGAAGTTGTTTGGCAAAATCAACTAATAATTTTTGGACATTTCTATCTGAGAGAGAGTATCCTAAAAAAATAATTGGAGACTGAATTAAATTCACAAGTATCTTTGCACTGATTAAGATTGAGTTTTTATCATATGTATTGTAATCTTCTTCTGTAATTACAATGCTACTGGGGTCGCTAACATCTCCATGTATTTTAAATAATTCGGCCCAGTTGTAAGTCTCATCAAAGAAGCCTTTTTGTCCAATATAAATTGTGGGTTTTTTACTTAAGTCAGAAAGCAGTTTTTCAGTAAGTGTATCGTAATTTGTTGTTACTATAACTTTTGCTTTAGATAAAAAATTTTTATATTCTTCAATCTCCTCCAACATTTCTGGTTTGATTTCATAGTTAACAAAACGATTTGCAATGGAATATTTAAAAGGTGAAATTTTTTTTGAATATGCATCCCTATCAGTGAGACCACTCAAAGAAATCCTGCCACTATAAAACAGGTCATCGAACTTTTCCTGTATATATGACGCTGTTTTAACATTGATTAAGAATTCTTTTTCACTATCTGAAATTTCCTTAGGAATTTCTGAACGTTCTAATTCTCTCATGAATTGAAATATGCTGTTAGGCTCATCTATTTGTTCCCAGTATTCTTGAAGAAGACTAGACCAAGTTGGGAAATTCTTTAAATATCTTTTTGATATCCCAGAGCCAATAAAAACGATAGGATAGCTATTGCCATCAATGATATCTTTTATCACAAAATACCTCCTAAATTAACCAATTAATCTGATTTTGCTAATAAATTCTTGAGCTATTGTTGTTTTATCTGTATCTGATACTTTGACAATCAACTCTGGAGTATCTTTCTCTAGATAAACTTCATAGTTATTCTCATCTGCCCATTTCTTAAATAGCCCGTTTTTTTTTGTTTTAAAAAGAGTTGATAAGATAGATTTTACGATTTATACTTTCATTTTTCCACGCTACACCAAAACGAACTGATACAGTAGATGTATTCGCACCTGTTAAAGATTCAACTTTATCGAAATTCTCTAAAACTTCAGGATTTTCACGTAAATAGATCGTGAACTCTTCCCCCAGCATATCTGTCATTTTAAATGTATTGGTTTTAGCATTAGCAGTAATAGTGGCTTCTGTACTCCTTGTAGCCTTTGGCTTAGTTAAAGAGCTTATACCTCCAATTACAATCAAGACGATTAACACAATAAACCAGATCTGCTTATAGAAAGGCTTACTTTTCGCTATATGAATCCTCCTAACTCGTCAGAGCATAGTATTCGTCAATTACCATTAATTAATCAGCTAAAGCTCTCGGTTTATGTTTCTGCATAAAGTTAACGTAGTTTAAGTATTGCAGGAAATCGAAGTCATTAGTTCTTCATCCAGTAATTTGTGAATCATGTAGCGATTTGCTTCATTTTCATATTTTATTGGATTATTTTTTTAAAGAGTAGCAGTATGATCCTTGTGTCTCAATTCATTGTAGATTACTCGTTTCATTGTCTACTCAGGCAGAGACTTATTTACAAATACAATTTTAATTTCTTCTATCATAACCTCCTGGTCGTGGCCAGAATTCATTGTCGTAGTATCCGAGTGTAACTCGTTGAGAATCAACAAGCTCTTCTATCGTCATACATTATCTACCTCGCAGATAAATTTCTATTAAATTTTGGATAGCAGTTATATCCTCTTTGTCTAGTGGTTTGCCGTCAAATGTTTTTGCATTTTCGGCCATTTTTCGTAGATCAGAAGAAGTGTAGCAAGATAAAGTCGGTGTTTCTTCATTAGTATAATATGTTCTCTCTTTAGGAACATCATATCCCATTAGCCAAGCTTCTGAAACATCTAAAGTTAGAGCAAGTAGAGCTAATTTTTTTTGATCTGGAGTTTGAATACCATTTACATATTGGGATAAAGCACTTTTTCCTAGTTTTACATCAAGTTTATCTTGAAAATGTTTTGAAAGTTCAATGATATCTACTTGCTTTAATGATTTTTCAGACATTAATTGCTGCAGTCTATCCGCTGTAGAGTGCTTCCTCATGATTATTTCCTCCTACTAATATCATTAGTATATCGCCAAATGAACAAAAATTCAAGGAGAAAGTTCAAAAAAAATGAATTTCATCGCCAATAAAGTTCAATCAACTTGATATTATAGATTTACAAATAAGTTCAACTATATCGAACGAAATAAGCCAGGGAATGAAAAACGATTATTCTAAATTTCTCGGAAAAAAACAGAAGTATACGGAACACAGGATAACTTTGTAGTATCATTGAATCTGTCAGAACGTAGTATATCCTTGAAATTGAACAATAGAGTTTTCTGGAGAGATTATTAATTGTAACAGCGATTGATGTTTTAGGAATTGAAACTAGTGAAATATCAGCTCTTTGTCAACTTCAACTGCAGTGGGTGACGAAAGGCTAGCATCTAGAAAGGATCGGCTAGCTCTTCTCTTTTGTATGTTTGGAGTTATGAAAACACCTTTCCAAAAGCTGATAAATATTCTAAAACCAAATCCTAAACGTTCGATGTCTTTGATCAACTTATTAGTCGCTTAGAGTATAGTGTCTGAATAGTCTGTTTCAAGTGAGCTTATGATGTGTTGTTTGTGTCTATGGAAAATCCTAAAGACAGTTCGAAAGTAGTGATTGACCGTCCTTCTATTTTCCTCTATCAGTTCAAATAGCTTATCTACTTTCTTCTCCTGAAAGTGAAAAAGCAAAAGCTAATAAAGTGTATAGTAGTCGATGAGCTCATCTGAAAAGTCTAGTGTCTTCTCAACGAGTTCATGTGGTGTTAAAGTTTGATGGAAAGCCTTTGAATAAAAATATCTGAAAGATAACTTACTGCTGTCTTTTTGAAAGTCGTATTCGATCATTTTCCCTTGGCAATGAGGACATGATGGTACTGGGTAATTAAGTTTTGATCGAATCTCGATATGAGTGTCAGTTTCAAAAACAAGTTAAATCTTGATGTTTTGGTCTTTAATTCCGATTAATTCTGTGGTATTCTTAATAAGTCTCATAAATTCTTCCTAATGATGGTTTCGTCGCAGTTCTCCTAGGACTTTTTGTGTACACTTAGAAAGCTCTATAACCTCTACAGTAGTTTTACCCACTAAAGAAATTGCAGAGGCTTTTTTTCTTTTATTTATTTAAAAATATCATGTTTACTCTTGTTAATATAATGTTTGAATTTGTGTTTTTTGAAAAATGTAGTATAATAGAGACAAATATAGTAGGAATGGAAGTAGTACCATGAAAGATAGCAGACATGTTGAAATTCTTCAGGAACTGGATCGTAAAAGTGTGGTATCGGTCAAAGAGCTCAAGGAACTTTTTGGGGTGACAGACATGACCATTCGTCGCGATCTGATCGATCTTGAAAAACAAGGTCTTTTAGTTCGTGTACATGGTGGGGCCCACAAAAAAGTCAAAGATAGTTTATTAGAAGCTTCTCACAGTGAAAAAAATCTGATCAATATCGATGAGAAACGAAGCATTGCCAAAAAATGTGCAGACTTGATCGAAAATGGGGATACCGTCTTTATTGGCTCTGGTACAACAACAGACTTTATCGGAGATTATTTGGAAGGGAAAGAAATTAGCATCGTCACCAACTCCCTCCCTATTTTTGAGAAGCTCAAGGATTTTCCAAATTATGACCTGATCTTAGTTGGTGGTCGCTACCGGGTAAAGACACAAACTTTTGTCGGTCAATTTGCTAATAAACTCTTGAAAGAAATCAAGGTTTCTAAGGCCTTCATCGGGGTCAATGGCATCGATGGGCATCATGTTTCCACAGCCAATGAAGAAGAAGGAAATGGTAATGCTATTATTCTAAACAATGCAATTGAGAAATATGTGGTAGCCGATAACAGCAAGTTTGATAGTTATTCCTTCTACAGTTTCTATCGTGTGGAAGATCTAAATGCCATTATTACTGATGATAGTATTCCAAAGAAGATCAAAGACAAATATGCCTTGTATACGAAAATCATATAAAATCAGAGGCTGGGACAAAAGTCCTAGCCTCTCAATTTTCTTTGGATTGTCGAGCAAGACGCAGTGGTTGAGTGCTCAAAGCACTGCTTTGAGGTGGCGGATAGAACTTGCGAAGCAAGTATCCTAAGTCTTTGTTCGCTTTTAAAGCTTCAAAGATGCCCTATGTTGACGGAAACTATGTTTCCTTTATCTGCAACCTTCAACAGTCTCCCAGACTGTTGAAGCTGTGCGGAGGTGGGACGACGAAATCGAATTCTAACGAATTACCGATTTCTGTCCCACTCTCTTTTTACTGATTTAATGATGTTGGAAAATGACGGATAGAAAGCGCTTTAGAGCGATATACAAACAAAATTAAACAAATTTAGACAAAAAATGATTGACACTCAATCAATATAGTGATATACTGAAACTATAAAATAAATAGTTAGATAAGGAGGTGGCAACAATGGGATTAAATCAACTCTTTAACAAAGATCTTGTATTTTGCCTACATGCCAAGGATCAAACAGATCTCTTTGAGCAGGTAGCAAGCTTATTGGAAGAGCGACAGATTGTGACACCAACCTATCGTTCCGCTTTGATTGAGCGTGAAAAGTCTTTCCCGACTGGATTAGACATGGAATTTCTTGGTAAGGACTTACCAAATGTGGCGATCCCGCATACAGACATTGTCCATAATCTCACTGAGAATGTGGTCGTGGTTCGTTTGGATCAACCCGTAACTTTCCATAATATGATTGCTCCAGATAAGGAAGTTCAAGTTTCACTCTTATTCTTTATTATCAATAATACGAGCTCAAGCCAAACCAATATTTTGGCCCAACTGATGGATTTCTTTACATCCAATGGAAATCTCGAAGCTCTATCGAAATTAGATAGTGAAGATAAGCTTTATCAATACATTACGGAAACTATTTCCTAAAACATTCGTAAATATTTATAATGGAGGACATCCAAATGATTAAAATTTTAGCTGCCTGTGGTGCAGGTGTTAACTCTAGCCACCAAATTAAGAATGCGTTGGAAGAAGAGTTGTCAAACCGTGGTTATGATGTGCGTTGTGACGCTGTCATGGTCAAAGACGTCAATGAAGATTTGATTTCTGGTTATGACATCTTTACTCCAATTGCTGCAACTGATTTGGGATTCGATCCTGGTATTCCAGTGGTAGAAGCAGGACCAATCTTGTTCCGTATTCCAGCGATGAGTGCGCCAGTCTTTGATAACATCGAAGCTGCCATTAAAGAACATGGATTAAGTTAATATTTTTTTAAACGTGATTGTAAGCGTTATCCAATTATAAAATTGGGAACACTTTATGCTGTAAATTACAAAAAATTCATAAATCGGGAGGATTTATTATGAATGGCATTATTGATTTTGCCAATAAATTTTTCAAACCCATCCTAGACATGGGTGCTCCGATCATCATGTTGATCGTCTTGACTTTATTGGCTCTCTTATTTGGAGTGAAATTCTCTAAAGCACTTGAAGGTGGTATTAAACTTGCCATCGCCCTTACTGGTATCGGTGCTATCATCGGTATGTTGAATGGAGCTTTCTCAGCATCTCTTGCAAAATTCGTTGAGAATACTGGTATTCAATTGAATATCACAGACGTTGGTTGGGCGCCTCTTGCGACCATTACTTGGGGATCTGCCTGGACACTTTACTTCTTATTGATTATGTTGATCGTCAACGTTATCATGCTTGCGATCAAGAAGACTGATACACTTGACGTCGACATCTTTGATATCTGGCACTTGTCTATCACTGGTCTTTTGATCAAATGGTATGCGGACAACAACGGTGTCAGCCAAGGAGTTTCACTTTTCGTTGCCACTCTTGCCGTTGTCCTTGTAGGGGTTATGAAAATCATCAACTCAGACTTGATGAAACCAACATTTGATGATTTGTTGAATGCACCAAGTTCATCACCTATGACATCTACTCACATGAACTACATGATGAACCCAATCATCATGGTCTTGGATAAAATCTTTGACAAATTCTTCCCGGGTCTTGATAAATACGACTTCGATGCTGCTAAATTGAACAAGAAGATCGGTTTCTGGGGATCTAAATTCTTTATCGGTTTCCTTCTTGGTATCGTCATCGGTATCATGGGTACTCCACATCCAGTTGCTGGTGTGCAAGATGCTGACAAATGGGAATTGGTTATTAAAGGTTGGTTGAGCCTTGGTTTGACTGCCGGTGTCTGCTTGGAATTGTTCTCATTGATCGGTTCTTGGTTCATCGCAGCGGTAGAACCATTGTCACAAGGTATTACAAACGTTGCTACTAAACGTCTTCAAGGACGTAAATTCAACATCGGTTTGGACTGGCCATTTATCGCTGGTCGTGCTGAAATCTGGGCTTGTGCCAACGTACTTGCACCAATCATGTTGATCGAAGCAGTGCTTCTTTCTAAAGTCGGAAATGGTATCTTGCCACTTGCTGGTATCATCGCTATGGGTGTAACTCCAGCCTTGTTGGTTGTAACACGCGGTAAATTGATCCGTATGATCATCTTCGGAAGCCTTCTCTTGCCACTCTTCCTTCTTTCAGGTACATTGATTGCACCATTTGCAACTCAATTGGCTAAGAGTGTTGATGCCTTCCCTAAAGGGGTAGCTTCTACTCAATTGATCACTCACTCAACTCTTGAAGGACCAGTTGAAAAATTGCTCGGTTGGACAATCGGTAACGCAACAACTGGTGATATCAAAGCGATCCTTGGTGTAGTTGTCTTCTTGGCATTCTATATCGGAATCTTCGCTTGGTACAGAAAACAAATGATCAAACGTAACGAAGAATACGCAGCAAATGCAAAATAATCGTTCCATGTAGTTTGAAAACTGACACCATATCTTTTCTAGGTATGGTGTTTTTATTTTTAAAAAATGTTCGAAAATAAACAATTTAATGTTGACTTTCGTTCGAAATAGGTGTAATATAATATCAAAAGTAAGAAAATGTTTCTTTGTGAAAAATTAACAACAGGAATATTTGCTGAAACAAACAAAAGGAGGACAGGACATGTCTATTGTAATTGGTGCAGATGCTGCAGGATTAAGATTAAAAGATCTCGTGAAAGAGTTTCTTGTAAAAGAAAACTTCGATGTTGTAGATGTAACCGCTGAAGGTCAAGATTTTGTAGATGTGACACTTGCAGTTGCGAGCGAAGTGAACAAAAACGATCAAAATCTTGGAATCGTGATTGATGCTTATGGAGCTGGTCCATTTATGGTTGCGACTAAAATCAAAGGAATGGTGGCAGCAGAAGTTTCAGATGAACGTTCTGCTTATATGACACGTGGACACAACAATTCTCGAATGATTACCATGGGAGCTGAAATTGTTGGGGATGAATTGGCGAAAAACATTGCCAAAGGCTTCGTCAATGGTAAATACGACGGCGGCCGTCACCAAATCCGTGTTGATATGTTGAATAAGATGTGCTAATGAGAGGAGAATTCAAATGAGAATTGCAATTGGTTGTGATCACATTGTGACAAATGAAAAAATGGCTGTTTCTGATTTTTTGAAATCAAAAGGATACGAAGTGCTCGACTTTGGGACTTATGACCATACACGTACCCACTATCCAATCTTTGGTAAGAAAGTCGGTGAAGCCGTAGCAAGTGGCCAAGCAGATCTTGGTGTTTGTATCTGTGGTACTGGTGTTGGGATTAACAATGCTGTTAACAAAGTACCTGGTATCCGTTCTGCCTTGGTACGCGATATGACAACTGCTCTTTATGCAAAAGAAGAATTGAACGCGAATGTCATCGGGTTTGGGGGTAAAATTACTGGTGAATTGCTCATGTGCGATATCATTGAAGCATTCATCCACGCTGAATACAAACCAACTGAAGAAAATAAAAAATTGATCGCTAAGATCCAACATGTGGAAACCCATAATGCTCATCAAGCGGATGCTGATTTCTTTACAGAATTCCTTGAAAAATGGGACCGTGGTGAATACCACGACTAAGAGGTGACGTATGATATTAACGGTCACGATGAACCCTTCGATTGATATTTCTTATCCTTTGGATGTACTCCAGTTGGATACAGTCAATCGTGTAGCTGAGGTGAGTAAGACAGCTGGTGGAAAAGGTCTCAATGTTACCCGTGTACTTTCTGAGATAAAGGATCCAGTGGCAACGACTGGCCTACTTGGTGGTCGGACGGGGCAATTCATTCTCGATCATTTAGGAGAAGGGATAGAGGAACGTTTCTTTGAAATTGCTGGAGATACACGTAATTGTATCGCCATCCTTCACGAAGGCAAGCAAACAGAAATCTTAGAAAAAGGTCCAACCATTTCTGAGAAAGAAGGCCAAGACTTTCTCGACCATTATCGTCACTTGGTTGAACAAGTAGAGGTTGTTGCCATCTCTGGAAGTCTTCCTGCTGGTTTACCAGTGGACTACTATGCTAGCCTTGTTAAGATTGCAAGGGAAGCTGGGAAACCAGTCGTACTTGATTGCTCGGGAGCTTCTTTAGAAGCTGCCATTCAAGCAGCTGTCAAGCCTACGGTCATTAAACCAAACAATGAAGAATTATCACAGTTGTTAGGAAAAGAAGTGAGTAAGAATGTGGAAGACTTAAAAGAAGTTCTTCAGGATTCTCTCTTTGATGGCATCGAATGGGTGATTGTCTCCCTTGGTGCAAATGGCGCTTTCGCTAAGCATGGGGATGTCTTCTATAAGGTAGATATTCCTAAGATCGATGTCGTCAATCCAGTCGGATCTGGTGATTCGACTGTTGCAGGGATTGCATCTGGTCTCTATCATCATGAGAGTGACGCAGACTTGCTCAAGAAAGCAAATGTTCTTGGAATGTTAAATGCACAAGAAGCACAAACAGGACATGTCAACATGGGGCACTATGATGCCTTGTATCAACAATTAATCGTAAAAGAGGTATAAAATGGTATTAACAGAACAAAAACGCAACTATTTGGAACGTCTTAGTACAAAAGACGGTGTCATTTCAGCTTTGGCCTTCGACCAACGTGGGGCTTTGAAACGCTTGATGGCCAAATACCAAGACACAGAACCAACAGTAGCACAAATGGAAGAATTAAAAGTCCTTGTAGCTGATGAATTGACAAAATATGCTTCATCTATGTTATTGGACCCAGAATATGGTCTACCTGCTACAAAAGCCTTGGACAAAGATGCAGGACTCTTGCTCGCATACGAAAAGACAGGCTACGATACGTCTAGCACCAAACGCTTGCCTGACTGCTTGAACCTTTGGTCAGCAAAACGCATCAAAGAACAAGGCGCAGATGCTGTGAAATTCTTGCTCTACTATGATGTAGATAGTGCAGATGAACTCAACCAAGAAAAACAAGCTTATATCGAACGCATCGGTTCTGAATGCGCTGCTGAAGATATTCCATTCTTCCTTGAAATCTTGGCTTATGATGAAGGAATTGCAGATGCAACCTCTGCTGAATATGCGAAAGTGAAACCTCGTAAGGTGATTGAGGCTATGAAAGTCTTTTCAGATCCTCGTTTCAATATCGATGTCTTGAAAGTGGAAGTTCCAGTTAATGTGAACTTCGTGGAAGGATTTGGAGAAGGAGAAGTTGTCTATAGTCGTGAAGAAGCAGCTGCTTTCTTCAAAGAACAAGAAGAAGCAACCAACCTTCCATACATCTACCTCAGTGCAGGTGTATCAGCTAAGCTCTTCCAAGAAACCTTGGAATTTGCTCATGCATCTGGTGCAAACTTCAACGGTGTTCTTTGTGGACGTGCGACATGGGCAGGTTCAGTAGAAGCTTACATCAAAGATGGAGAAGCAGCTGCTCGTGAATGGCTTCGTACAGAAGGTCGACAAAATATTGAAGAATTGAACGCAGTCTTGGCTAAAGTAGCAACACCTTGGACAGAACGCGTATAAGATTCAAATGATGATTGCCTCCTAAAGCAACAGTTAGAGAGTGGGACAGAAATCGGTAATTCGTTAGAAATCGATTTCGTCGTCCCACCTCCGCACAGTTGAGTAGGGCTGTAAAAGCTGATGAAATCAGCGTAGTAGAGACCACTCAACCACTGCGTCTTGTTTGACAATCCAAAGATGATTGAGAGGCTAGGACTTTTGTCCCAGCCTCTTCATTATTTCAAGGTCTTGTTTCTTTTTTATAAAAAAATGTTTAAAAATTTTCGCTGTAAGGGTTTACAAAACAAAATGTTTATGATAGAATAAGTTTATAAGTTGAATAGCAGTGAGCGTTACTAAGTTAGATTAGGCGTGACCACAAGTAGACTGAACAATTAGTGTAGGCTAGTTTTTTCGGTTGCTTCGTGGTCATTTTTATTTGCTTTTAACAAATTTTACAAAGGAGAGCCTCATGTATCGTATTATCCATCCAATGAACAATAATGTTGCTTTGGTTCAAAATGAACTACAACAAGAGTTGATTGTTATTGGGAGTGGGATTGCATTTGGGAAAAAGAAAAATGATCTAGTAGCTGATGATAAGGTCGAAAAAGTATTTCGTTTAAATACGGATGAGTCAAGAGAAAACTTTATGGCCCTTCTAAAGGATGTTCCTCTTGATTTCATTACAACCACTTATGAAGTGATTGATACCTTGTCTAAGAAATATGCCTATCCTGTTCAAGAATATATCTATGTGACATTAACAGATCACATCTTTTGTTCTTACCAGGCAGTTCAACAGGGAAGATATAAATACAGTGACCTTCCTGATGTGTCTGCTATGCATCCGATTCCCTATAAAATCGCAAAAGAAGCGATTGAGATCTTTCGAAAGCGGCTCTTGGATCAATTTCCTGACGATGAAGTGAATCGCATCGCTTATCATTTCATTAATGCACAAGGGGAAATGATTCATGAGCAAGATCCAGATGTCCAGGACCGACAAGTTATTTTGAAAGCTGTAGAAGAAAAACTAGCTCAAAATGGCTTGAAACGGAAAGAAGAAAACAGTCATTTCTATGATCGCTTTATGATCCATCTCAATTATTTCCTAGATTCGCTAGATAAGGGAAGAGAAGATCCAGAAGGTTTGAGCGAGATGGAACAACTGATTCAGCTAAGTTATCCAAAGGCTTATGAGATTAGTCATCAAATCTACCAAACCATCGCTGAACAGACAGGAGCCAAGATATCTCCTAATGAAAAAGTCTATTTAGCCCTTCATATTCAACGTCTATTATAAAAATTTTCAAAAGGTATCATAAGGAGGAACCAACATGAATAAAGAAGAAGTCCAATTACTTGGCTTTGAAATTGTCGCTTATGCCGGTGACGCTCGATCAAAATTAGTGGAAGCCTTAAAAGCTGCTGAAAATGGTGATTTTGCTAAAGCAGAATCCTTAGTAGAAGAAGCAGGGTCTTGTATCGCTGAGGCTCACAAATCTCAAACGACCATGCTAGCGCATGAAGCAGCAGGAGAAGAAATCCCCTATAGCATTACCATGATGCATGGTCAAGACCATCTCATGACAACGATCCTATTAAAAGACGTGATTCACCATCTGATTGAACTATATAAAAGAGGAGCGAAATAATGAATAAACTGATTGAACTGATTGAAAAAGGGAAACCATTCTTTGAAAAGATTTCTCGAAACAAATATTTGCGAGCGATTCGGGACGGCTTTATTGCAGGGATGCCTGTTATCCTTTTCTCATCTATTTTCATCCTAATTGCGTATGTACCAAACGCTTGGGGATTCCACTGGTCTAAAGATATTGAAACATTCTTGATGACTCCATATAACTATTCTATGGGCATCTTGGCCTTCTTCGTTGGTGGTACAACGGCTAAGGCTTTGACTGATTCAATGAACCGCGACCTTCCAGCAACTAACCAAATCAACTTCATTTCTACAATGTTGGCTTCTATGGTTGGCTTCTTGCTCATGGCTGCTGAACCTGCTAAAGAAGGTGGATTCTTAACAGCCTTCATGGGTACAAAAGGTCTGTTGACAGCCTTCATCGCAGCCTTTGTTACCGTTAATGTTTATAAGGTCTGTGTGAAAAATAATGTGACGATTCGCATGCCAGACGAGGTTCCACCGAATATTTCACAAGTTTTTAAAGACTTGATTCCATTTACAGTTTCAATTGTTCTCTTGTATGCATTTGAATTGATTGTTAAAGGTGCTATCGGTGTAACAGTTGCGGAATCTATCGGAACACTTCTAGCTCCATTGTTCTCTGCAGCAGATGGATATCTTGGAATTACCCTTATTTTTGGTGCTTATGCCTTCTTCTGGTTTGTAGGTATCCATGGTCCTTCAATCGTAGAACCAGCGATTGCGGCAATCACATATGCAAATATCGATAACAACTTACACTTGCTTCAAGCCGGACAACATGCTGATAAAGTCATCACATCTGGGACTCAAATGTTTATCGTTACCATGGGTGGTACTGGTGCAACCTTGATTGTTCCCTTCCTCTTCATGTGGTTGTGTAAGTCTGAACGTAACCGTGCGATTGGACGTGCTTCGGTCGTTCCAACCTTCTTTGGGGTCAATGAACCAATTCTCTTCGGGGCTCCAATTGTATTGAACCCAACCTTCTTCATTCCATTTATCTTTGCGCCAATCGCAAACGTCTGGATCTTCAAATTCTTTGTTGATACCTTGGGAATGAACTCATTCTCCGCTAACCTTCCATGGGTAACACCTGGTCCTCTCGGAATTGTCCTTGGTACAAACTTCCAAGTTCTTTCCTTCATCCTTGCTGCGCTATTAGTAGTAGTTGACGTGATCATTTACTATCCATTCGTGAAGGTTTATGATGAACAAATTCTTGAAGAAGAACGTTCTGGTAAATCAAACGATAGCTTGAAAGAAAAAGTTGCTGCAAACTTTAACACTGCAAAAGCAGATGCTATTCTTGAAAAAGCTGGTGTTGAAAACGAACCAGTTCAAAACAATATCACAAAAGAAACAAACGTCTTGGTTCTCTGTGCCGGTGGTGGTACCAGTGGACTCCTTGCCAATGCCTTAAACAAGGCAGCAGCAGAATACAATGTTCCTGTCAAAGCAGCAGCAGGTGGCTATGGTGCTCACCGTGAAATGTTGCCAGAATTTGACTTGGTTATCCTTGCTCCTCAGGTTGCTTCTAACTATGAAGACATGAAGGCAGAAACAGATAAACTAGGCATCAAATTGGCTAAGACAGAAGGTGCTCAATACATTAAATTGACACGTGATGGACAAGGTGCCCTAGCCTTTGTTCAAGCGCAGTTTGAAGAATAAGAACGAATAAGTGAGATGGAGATGGATGGCTCACTAACTCCTCTCCACTCACTTTTCCTTTGATCCAATCAAGAAAAAGGTGAAAAAATGACAAAAACACTTCCTAAAGATTTTATTTTTGGTGGCGCTACAGCCGCCTATCAAGCAGAAGGGGCTACTCATACAGATGGGAAAGGCCCTGTTGCATGGGACAAATACTTAGCTGATAACTATTGGTATACAGCAGAACCTGCTAGTGATTTCTACCACAAATACCCAGTAGACCTTCAATTAGCTGAAGAATACGGTGTCAATGGTATACGGATTTCCATTGCTTGGTCACGTATTTTCCCAACTGGCTATGGTGAAGTCAATCCAAAAGGGGTGGAGTTCTACCATAACTTATTTGCAGAATGTCATAAACGTCATGTAGAACCATTCGTAACTCTTCACCACTTTGATACACCTGAAGCTCTTCACTCAAATGGAGACTTCTTGAACCGTGAAAACATCGAACATTTTATAGATTATGCGGCCTTCTGTTTTGAAGAATTCCCAGAAGTCAACTACTGGACAACCTTCAATGAAATCGGCCCAATCGGTGATGGTCAGTACTTGGTAGGGAAATTCCCACCAGGAATTCAGTATGACCTTGCCAAAGTCTTCCAATCACACCACAATATGATGGTTTCTCATGCGCGTGCTGTGAAATTGTACAAAGATAAAGGTTATACAGGTGAAATCGGGGTTGTTCACGCCCTTCCAACTAAGTATCCATTGGATCCTAAAAATCCTGCAGACGTTCGTGCTGCTGAGTTGGAAGATATCATTCACAACAAATTTATTCTAGATGCAACCTACCTTGGTCACTATTCCGATGAAACTATGGAAGGTGTTAATCACATCTTATCTGCCAATGGTGGTAGCTTGGATCTTCGTGACGAAGACTTTGCAGCGCTTGAAGCAGCTAAAGATTTGAACGACTTCCTTGGAATTAACTACTACATGAGTGACTGGATGGAAGCTTTTGACGGCGAAACAGAAATCATTCATAACGGTAAAGGGGAAAAAGGAAGCTCTAAATACCAAATCAAAGGTGTTGGACGTCGTGTAGCTCCTGACTATGTCCCTCGTACAGACTGGGATTGGATCATTTATCCTCAAGGGTTGTATGATCAAATCATGCGTGTTAAGAAAGATTATCCAAACTACAAAAAGATCTACATCACTGAAAACGGATTGGGATACAAAGATGAATTTGTGGACAATACGGTTTATGATGATGGCCGGATTGATTATGTGAAGCAACACTTGGAGGTCTTGTCTGATGCGATTGCAGATGGTGCTAATGTCAAAGGTTACTTCATCTGGTCTCTCATGGACGTCTTCTCTTGGTCTAATGGTTATGAAAAACGCTATGGTCTCTTTTATGTGGACTTTGAAACCCAAGAGCGCTATCCAAAGAAATCGGCTCATTGGTACAAGAAAGTAGCCGAAAGCCAAGTGATTGAATAAGTATCAACTGGAACTGTTTTAGTTCCAGTTTTTTATCTTCACTTGATGAAGGTCTCTTAAACGGATCTCTTCTTTCAGCCCCTAATTTATGGTATAATAGATCGATACTGTAATAAGGAAAATGGAATGAATATACAACAATTACGATATGTAGTGGCGATTGCCAATAGTGGTACTTTTCGTGAGGCTGCTGAAAAAATGTATGTGAGTCAGCCTAGCTTGTCCATCTCCGTCAGAGATCTGGAAAAAGAACTGGGCTTCAAGATTTTTCGTCGGACTAGTTCGGGGACTTTTTTGACCCGTCGGGGAATGGAATTTTATGAAAAAGCGCAGGACGTGGTCAAAGGGTTTGATGTTTTTCAAAATCAATATGCCAGTTCTGAAGAAGAGAAGAAAGAATTCTCTATTTCTAGTCAACACTATGACTTCTTGCCACCTTTGATGACGGAATTTTCGATCCGCTATCCGGAAAATAAAAACTTCCGCATCTTTGAATCAACGACGGTCCAAATTTTGGACGAAGTGGCTCAAGGGCATAGTGAGTTGGGGATTATTTATCTCAACCGTCAAAATACCAAGGGGATTATGCAACGGGTTGATAAATTAGGACTTGAAGTAGTGGATTTGATTCCTTTTCAGACTCATATTTACCTTCGTAAGGGACACCCTCTGGCTAAGAAGAAAAAACTGGTTATGGAAGATCTAGCTCAGTTGCCAACTGTTCGTTTTACCCAAGAAAAAGATGAGTACCTCTATTATTCAGAGAACTTTGTCGATACCAGCTCGAGCTCACAAATGTTCAATGTGACCGACCGGGCAACCTTGAATGGAATCTTGGAGCGGACGGATGCTTATGCGACGGGATCAGGCTTTTTAGATAGCCAGTCCGTGAATGGCATTACCGTGATTCCTTTAGAAGATAATTTAGACAATAAAATGGTCTATGTCAAACGCGAAGAGATGGATCTCTCTCCTGTAGCAGAGAAGTTTGTCGAGGTCATGGTAGAATATTTTGATCAAAAGAGGTAAGAAATGAAGAGAAAAACAATGGTCCCGGTAGCGATTGTCCTTTTGGTCCTACTGGATCAGCTGGTCAAATGGTATGTGGTGAAGAACATTCCACTGGGTGTCGTCAAGTCTTTTATTCCCCATGTGGTCAGTCTGACTTATCTTCAAAACACAGGTGCAGCTTTTTCGCTTCTTGAAAATCAGCAATGGTTCTTTACACTCATCACTCTAGTCGTGATGGTAGGGGCCTTTTACTATCTTTATAAGCACCTCAAAGGTTCGCTTTGGATGGTGACAGGCTTGACCTTGGTTATTGCAGGTGGCTTGGGGAATTTTATCGATCGCCTGCGTCAGGGATTTGTAGTCGATATGTTCCACCTGGACTTTATGAATTTTGCCATTTTTAATGTAGCAGATAGCTATTTGACAGTTGGAGTTTTCTTGCTCCTGATCCTGATGTTGAAAGAGGAAACGCATGGAAATTAAAATTGAAGTAGCCGGTGCGCGGCTGGATAAGGCTTTGGCGGATTTGACTCCCTTGTCACGAGCTGTGGCCAATGAGCAGATCAAAGAAGGAAAAGTTCTGGTCAATGGGACTGTGAAAAAAGCCAAGTACACGGTCAAAGAAGGGGATATCATCCAGTATGAAGTCCCAGAAGTGGAAGAGGTCAGCTATGAAGCAGAAGATCTGCCCTTAGACATCGTCTATGAGGACCAGGATGTAGTCGTCGTCAATAAACCTCAAGGCATGGTTGTTCACCCAAGTGCGGGTCATACCAGTGGGACCTTGGTCAATGCGCTCCTATACCATGTCAAGGACCTTTCAGGGATCAATGGGGAATTGCGTCCAGGGATCGTTCATCGGATTGATAAAGACACGTCAGGCCTCTTGATGGTCGCAAAAAATGACCAAGCTCACGTCGCCTTAGCAGAGGAACTAAAAGACAAAAAATCTCTACGGAAGTATTGGGCCATTGTCCATGGCAACCTTCCGAACGATCGTGGGATGATTGAAGCACCAATTGGTCGTAGTGAAAAGGACCGGAAAAAACAAGCGGTGACGGCTAAAGGAAAACCAGCAGTGACCCGTTTTCAGGTCTTGGAACGCTTTGGGAATTACACCTTGGTAGAGTTGCAACTGGAGACTGGTCGGACCCATCAAATTAGGGTGCACATGGCCTATATTGGCCATCCCGTGGCTGGAGATCCTGCTTATGGTCCTAAGAAGACACTTAAAGGACAAGGACAGTTTCTTCATGCACGGACACTCGGCTTTACCCACCCCCGTACAGGCGAGACCTTGGAATTTACAGCAGAAGTGCCAGCGATCTTTGAGAAAACGCTGGAAGACCTTCGAAAAGGATAATGAAGAATGGCTGAATGGAGATTCAGTCACTTTCATTACATACGAAATAAATAGTATTAGAAAGAAACACAGCGATGAAAGCAAAACGAATCGTCTTTAAAGTAGGGACCTCGTCTTTGACCAATCCAGACGGAAGTCTCTCCAGACAGAAGGTCAAGGTCATTACGCAACAGTTGGCTCTCTTACATGAATCAGGTCATGAGTTGATCTTGGTCTCATCAGGGGCAGTTGCTGCTGGATTTGGTGCTCTTGGTTTTAAGAAACGGCCGACCAAGGTGGCAGACAAGCAAGCTTCTGCGGCAGTTGGGCAAGGCTTACTGATGGAAGAATATACAGCTAACCTGCTCTTACGCAACATTGTTTCTGCGCAGATTTTGTTGACCCAGGATGATTTTGCGGATCAGCGCCGCTATAAAAATGCTCATCAGGCCCTTTCTGTCCTGCTCAATCGTGGGGCCATCCCGATTATCAATGAAAACGATACGGTCTCGATTGCCGAGTTAAAAGTTGGTGACAATGATACCTTGAGTGCGCAGGTTGCAGCCATGGTTCAAGCGGATCTTTTGGTACTATTAACAGATGTAGATGGTCTCTATACAGCTAATCCTTCTCAGGATCCAACAGCTAAACGCTTGGATCGAATCGAACACATTTCCCGCGAGATGATCGAGATGGCGGGTGGTGCTGGCAGTAGCAACGGAACTGGTGGAATGCTGACCAAACTCAAGGCAGCGACACTTGCAACGGAGTCAGGGGTTCCTGTATATATTTGCTCGTCTCTCAAGCCTGATTCCTTGATCGAAGCGGCGCAAGAGCAGGCAGATGGCAGTTACTTCCTTGCAGAGGATAAGGGCTTAAAAACCCAGAAGCAATGGCTAGCCTTTTATGCAGAAAGTAAAGGTGCTGTTTGGGTGGATGCTGGAGCAGCGCAAGCCCTGTTGGATCATGGAAAGAGTCTATTGATTTCTGGTGTGACCAAGGCAGAAGGAGATTTTTCTTATCACGACATTGTCAGCGTCTATCATCAAGAGACTGGTCAATTATTAGGGAAAGGCAAGGTCCGTCTCGGCCAATCAGCTGTGCGCGATCTACTCCAATCTAAAAAAGCTAAGGGAATCCTTATCCACCGGGATGATTGGATCTCGGTAACTCCTGAGATTGACCTACTCTTTACAGAATTCTAGAGGAAAACGTATGGGAATAACACAAGAACAATTAGCCTTAGCGAGATCAGCTAAGAAAAGCATCAATACAGCCAGTACAGCTCTTAAAAATCAGGCTTTGGAGGCCATGGCTAGCCAGCTTTTGAAAGCGACTGAAGCCATTTTAGTAGCCAATCAAATCGATATGGAAGCGGCACGCGGGAAGATCTCTGAAGTCATGCTAGATCGCCTCTTTCTTGATCAAGAGCGGATTGAAGGGATGGCACAAGGGATCCGTGCTTTAATCGATCTGCCAGATCCGATTGGGGAAGTGCTGGATACTGAAGTTTTGGAAAATGGCCTTGAAATCCAGAAAGTTCGAGTCGCCATGGGCGTCATTGGGATCATTTATGAAAGCCGTCCAAATGTAACGTCAGACGCTGCAGTGCTTGCCATCAAGAGTGGAAATGCAGTGGTTCTTCGTACTGGAAGGGATGCCTTTCATTCTGCCCAAGCGATCGTGACCGCACTCAAGGGTGGATTGGAAGAAGCCGGACTCAATCCAGACCTTCTCCAATTGATCCAAGATACGAGTCGAGCTTCCAGCCTTGCTATGATGAAGGCCAAGGGCTATCTGGACTTGCTCATTCCACGAGGTGGTGCTGGCTTGATCCAAGCAGTGGTTGAAAATGCCATTGTCCCCGTGATCGAGACAGGAACTGGAATTGTTCATGTCTATGTGGACAAGGAGGCTGACTTCCAGAAAGCCCTAGCGATTATTGAAAATGCCAAGACCAGTCGGCCGTCTGTCTGCAACGCCATGGAGGTCTTGTTGGTCGATCGAGCGATCGCGTCTGATTTCTTGCCCTTGGTCAAAGTGCGCTTAGTGGATGAGCGGGAAAGATCGGTTGAGTTGCGCCTAGATGAGGACGCACAGGCTATCATTTCGGGGAAAGCAGCGCAGGAGCAGGATTTTGATACTGAATTTTTAGATTATATATTGGCAGTCAAGGTTGTTGATGGAGTCGAGGAAGCGGTAGGCCACATAGAAGCCCACAGCACCCATCATTCAGATGCCATTGTCACTGAAAATCCTGAGACAGCCGCTTATTTTACCAAGCAAGTAGATTCAGCAGCCGTTTATGTCAATGCGTCTACACGCTTTACAGATGGGGGACAATTTGGCCTAGGTTGTGAAATGGGGATCTCGACCCAAAAACTCCATGCGCGTGGACCAATGGGACTGCGGGAGATGACCAGTTACAAGTATATCGTCAGTGGAAATGGTCAAGTGAGGTAAGTCATGAAAGTAGCATTTATCGGTCTTGGAAATATGGGAGCTAGTCTGGCCAAAGCGGTCGCAAAAGAAGTGGCTAGCACAGACCTGCTCTTGGTCAATCGTTCCCCACAAAAGGTGGAAGAGTTTATCAGCCAATATGGGGGAACAGCATCTGATCTTGAACAAGTCTTTCAAGAGGCGGAGGTCATCTTCTTAGGTGTCAAACCCTACCAAATCAGCCCTTTACTTGAAGAGTACCAGGACATTTTGGGCCAACGTTCCAATCTCCTGTTGGTTTCTATGGCAGCAGGTCTGGAACTGAAGCAAATGGCAAGTGTAGTTAAAAATGAGCGGCTGGGGCTCATCCGCATCATGCCTAATACGCCCGTAGCCATTGGTCAAGGTGTCATCAGTCTGACCCGCTCCCAAGCAGTGACAGACCAGCAACTAGCCCAAGTCAAACAGCTCTTAGGAGAAGCTGGAGCCCTCTACGAAATCGAAGAAAAATTGATGGATCCTGCAACTGCTGTTGCAGGCTGTGGTCCAGCCTTTGTCTATCAGATGATCGAAGCCATGGCAGATGCAGGAGTGAGCTTAGGGCTTACTCGAGAGCAAGCCTTGCAGATGGCGGCCCAGACTTTCAAAGGGGCCGCCAGTATGGTCTTAGAGACGGGGCAACATCCTGGAATCTTGAAGGATGCAGTTTGTAGCCCAGGTGGGTCTACCATCGCAGGAGTCAACCGCTTAGAACAAGTCGGCCTACGAGGCAATATCATTGCAGGAGTGGAAGCAGCCTATAAACGCACCCAGGAAATGGGAAAAGAGGCAGGACAAAATTAGATAAAAAATTGGTCAAAACCAAGTTTGGAGAACGTTGACAAACTGTTCTTTCAAACAAATCTAACAAGTCTAACAAATCAAGAATTATCCAATCCTCTATTGAAACTTTCCACCGTGAGAAAGAGTGCCTGAAACTTAATGGTTTCAGGCACTCGGAATTATTGAGACCTTAGGCTCAATAATTAGTCATGGAACTTCTATGAAGTTCGCTGACGTCCGTTCTCACCTAAGGAAAGTTTCTAAGAGGAGTTCATTTTCAATTTAAAAGATTGGTTTTGGCCAATCTTTTTTACGTTAGAGCGACTCTATTTCTACCAAACCATTTTCAGTCAGACGATAGATTTTTTGGCAGACTTCTTTGAGGAAGGTCCGATCGTGGGATACTGTAACCAGTCCGCCTGGGTAGTCTGCGAATAGGCGACGAATTTCTGGTTGGGAAGTGGGAGAAAAATTGCGAGTAGGCTCGTCCAAGAGCAGAAACTGGGGACTTGTAAGCACTAATTGAAGGAGAAAGAGTTTGCCTTGCTGGCCACCAGAAAGTTCAGAGATAGGATGGTGCATTTCAGAATAAGTAAAGTTGAGGGAGGCTAAATGCAATTGAATGGTGTTGATTTCTTCGCGATCGCCTGAATGCTGTAGAAATTGAACCGGTGTCTGAGTCAAAGGAAGGCGTTCAGTGTAATCTTGAGGCATATAGGCAGTGCGGATACTCTCATTATTCTGTAAAATCTCCCAGATCATTTTTAGGAAAGTGGATTTCCCTACACCGTTGGAACCGATAATCCCTATCTTATCCTGCCCTTGAAGAGTGAGGGAGAGGTTCTTGACTAGGACACGATCCCCAATTGCGAGCTCTTCTTGATCTAAGAGAAGGACACGTTTTTGAGGAGACAAGGGAGTGAGGGAAGGAAAATGCAGATTGATGATTTCCTCATCATAGGGTTGGGAAGTCATGGATTGGAATTCTCGCTCGTAGCGCTTTTCTTGTGAGAGGAGGGACTTCATTTTCTTTGCCAGGAGACGTCCAGCAGTGCTATCTTTGGTATTTCGTAAGGAAGTTTGGACTTGCTGACGGACGCGACGGTGCTTCTCCATTGTTTTTTGGTAGGCTCGTTGATCGTTGGCCGCTTGCTGAGACTGTTGCTTAAATTGTTGTTCCCTCTGGCTACTGTAGTCTTGATAGCCTAGGTGCTCCACGATGGTTTCAGCCTCCTTGCGGTGTTTGATCTGTCTGAGGTGAATGATGGTATCCGCCGTCTGAGTCAAAAAATCTTCATGATGGGAAATAAATATTATGGCTTGGGGACTCGTTTGGATCATCTGCTGGAGCCAATCCAAGGTCTCCAAATCCAGATCATTTGAAGGTTCATCTAAAAATAGCAATTCATGAGGATAACAAAGTTCGTGAAGCAGTTGGACTTTGAGGGCTTCTCCTCCAGATAGACTTCCGATAGCTTGATCGCTTGCAAAGCGCTCGCTATTAAAATGCAATTGATCTGCCAGTCTGTAGAGGGTGGCATAGTCTAGCTCGTCCTCTCCAAAAAAATATTCTTCCAAGGTTTTTCTCTTCAATGCTTCCGGCAAAGTCTGGGGAATATAGGCATAGGAGTGAAAATTAGTGGTTATTTCTCCTTCTATGGTCAGATAATCTGGTAGAGATTTTGGGGACATAAGGACCTGAAGCAAGGAAGATTTTCCATTCCCTTCTTCGCCAATAATGGCAACTTTTTCTCCTTCATGAATAGTCAGGGACAGATCTTGAACCAGATCTCGTAAATCTTTTGTATGTCGGATAGTGAGGTGGGATAGTTTTAGCATAAGATTCCTTTCTACTGGGACAAAAAATAGCTCTACTTATTTAGTAGAGCTGTATTCATGTGGAACCCAAGCAGAAAAAAACCTTATTTAGCCAACAAATGGTTGGAGAATAGGCGAGAGGGTACATAAAAAGAGATAGAACAAGCAGTCCACTAAATAAAGTATTTTATTTAACGAAACTTAGTTGTTCATATCTCCTTACCTCCGAATATGATTAGATTTATTCTATTCCTTTTATTCGTTATTGTCAAGGAATTCCTTGCTTCTTATTCCCTTTTCTTTTCGGACTCGGGGGGATTTTATGGTATAATTAAAGGTATGCATACAAAACCAACGTCCGCTTATGTCCACATCCCATTTTGTACCCAGATTTGTTTTTATTGTGATTTTTCGAAGGTCTTTATTAAGAACCAACCAGTCGATGCCTATTTGGAGCATTTGATCCAAGAATTTCGTCGGGAAGAAATCACAAACCTACGGACTCTCTATATTGGGGGTGGGACACCGACAGCTCTAACTGCGGATCAGCTAGCCTATCTGCTCAAGGAGCTGACCAAGTCGCTTGATCTGTCTCAGATGGAAGAGCTGACGATCGAGGTCAATCCTGGTGATTTGGATCCGGATAAGATTGCGGTCTTGAAGGATTCGCCAGTTAATCGGGTTTCATTGGGCGTGCAGACCTTTGATAATCGCTTGCTCAAGAAGATCGGTCGGAGCCATCAAGAGCAGGATATTTATGACAATATCGACCGTCTGAAGCTGGCTGGTTTTGACAATATTTCGATCGACCTCATCTATGCGCTTCCGACACAAACCATGGACCAGGTCAAAGAGAATGTTGCGAAGGCTCGTGCCCTTGACATTCCCCACATGAGTCTTTATAGCTTGATTCTGGAGAATCACACAGTCTTTATGAATCGCATGAGACGGGGCAAGCTTCCTCTACCAAAAGAGGAGTTGGAAGCAGAGATGTTTGAATACATTATTCAGGAGTTGGAGCGAGCGGGCTTTGAGCATTACGAAATTTCTAATTTCTCCAAGCCTGGTTTTGAAAGTCGACACAATCTCATGTATTGGGACAATGCTGAGTATTATGGTCTGGGAGCTGGTGCATCCGGCTATGTCGATGGGATTCGCTACAAGAATCATGGCCCCATTCGTCACTATATGCAAGCTGTCGAAGAGGGAAATGCGCGTGTCCAAGAAGAGCATCTGACTCAGACAGAAATGATGGAAGAAGAGATGTTTCTAGGACTACGTAAGAAAACAGGCGTTTCCAAGAAGCGTTTTGAAGAAAAATTTGGTGTGAATTTTGACCAACAATATGGACCGGTGGTTGAGGAATTGATCCAGCAGGGACTTTTGGTCCCTGACAAGGACATTGTACGAATGACCAAGAAAGGTCTCTTTTTAGGAGACACTGTAGCAGAGAAGTTTATTTTGGAGTAGAAAATGGCAAAAACATTTGAATACAGCATGAAAATTCCGTTTGATATGAGCGATGTCAATGGTTATATTAAGATTCCCCAATTGATCTTGCTGTCTTTACAGGTATCGGGCATGCAATCGATTGAGCTGGGTATGAGTGATATGTACATTTTAGAGAACTACAATCTAGTCTGGATTATCACGGATTACAATATGAAGATCGAGCGTCTCCCTGTTTTTGATGAGAAAATCACTATCGAAACCTATGCCAAGAGTCACAATCGACTTTTCTGCTACCGGGCCTTTAATATCAAGGATGAAGCAGGAAATACTATCATTGAGATGGTCGCGACCTTTGTCTTGATGGATCGTGATACACGCAAGGTTCATCCTGTTATGAGTGAAATCACGGATGCCTTTGACTCTGAATTTTCAAAAACCATGCTCCGTGGTCCCCGTTTCAAAGAATTAGAAGGCGGCGTCGAACAAGAATATCGGGTTCGGTTTTACGACTTGGATATGAACGGACATGTCAACAATAGCAAGTACTTGGACTGGGTTTTTGAGGTGATGGGAGCAGACTTCTTGACCCATCATATCCCTAAAAAAGTTCATCTAAAATATGTCAAAGAAGTGCTAGCAGGAGGTCTCATCACCTCTCAATATGAACAAGAGGGCTTGAAAACTCAGCACCAAATTACTTCAGATAGTCAGATCAATGCCCAAGCTGAAATTGAGTGGGAAGAAGTAGAAGAAAAGGGTTGGAATTATGGAAAGTAGAAGATTAAAAAATAAAAAACAGGAACTTGAAAGCTATCAAAAACGGGTTGTGGCCTATGCCAAGCGTCAAAAGAACCCTTTGTACATGTTGGGAGATTGGCTCTTGACTCTTTGTGCTTTGGGCATCATCCTGGTAGAGGAAATTTATAAATTTTTCCGCTATCGCTTGAATTTAGAGAGTTTTAATCGCTTTTTAAGAGAAGATATACGCTGGTATCGGGTCTGGATCCATTTCACCTTGGCCTTTCTTTTACCGGTCATGATCTTCTCGATTGGGATTACTAGCCAATCAGGATCCTTCTGGTCCAATTTCTATCGCCGCTTGTCTCAAGGCGTGCTCTTTAGCACGACAGTCAGCCTCGCTGCGACCTTGGTGACGGATTTTGTGGAGAATTTGCAACCAGAAACTAAGTCTGACGGGAAAAATCGGAGCACTAAACGCACGGTTTATCAAATCAGTGTGGATCAGGCAACCGTGATAGGCTTGTTATTGACCATTGTGATCCTCATGGTAGCATCCTTCTTGTTCACCCAATCGGGAAGTCAAGGGATTAATTTTACAGGTTTGGTGTTACAATTTGTCCTCTATGCTGGAGCATTGCTCTTATATGGTTCTGGTGGACGAGTCGATGCAGAGAAGTTTCATGAAGAAGCTGACACAGAAAGGGAAGAATAAATGCACTATAAGGGCTATTTGATTGATTTGGATGGCACTATTTACAAAGGAAAATCACGAATTCCTGCAGGAGAAGCTTTTGTTCATGAACTGCAGGCGCGTGAGATTCCCTATCTCTTTGTGACCAACAATACAACCCGCACACCAGAGACTGTTCGGGATATGCTGGCCACTCATTTCAATATTGAAACCCCAGTTTCGACTATCTATACAGCTACCCTTGCGACCATTGACTACATGAATGACCAAAATTTGGGCAAAAAGGTCTATGTGATCGGAGAAGCGGGGCTCAAAGATGCTATTGAAGAAGCTGGCTATATCATGGATGAAGAAGCACCTGATTATGTGGTGATTGGACTGGATTGGCAAGTGGATTATGAGAAGTTTGCTCTTGCGACCTTGGCGATTCAAAAAGGAGCGCACTTTATTGGGACCAATCCGGACCTGAACATTCCAACAGAGCGTGGCTTGATGCCAGGAGCAGGATCCCTGATTGCCCTTGTCGAAGCAGCGACACGGGTCGAGCCAGTGATCATTGGGAAACCAAAGGCCATCATCATGGATAAGGCTATTGAACATCTGGGGTTTGAAAGAGAAGAAGTCGTTATGGTAGGGGATAATTATCTAACAGATATTCGTGCTGGTATTGACAATGGGATTCCAACCCTTTTGGTGACGACAGGTTTTACCAAACCAGAAGAAGTGCCGACCTTACCAATTGCACCGACACATGTTGTTTCCAGTTTAGCGGAGTGGGATTTTGATGCTTAGAAGTTTGAAATCAATAAACCAATTTTTCTTTATCTTGTCAGCTACGATTCTTCTCACCATTGCTCTCGCTTGGGCCCTCTATCCCGTGGAGATTCATTGGTTGGGGATTCAAAGTCGAACTGGTTTTTCGGCTTCAGTCATCATGAAGAATTTTAATGTCTTGATGAACTATTTGACCAATCCTTTTCAATGGGTGTTGAAGATGCCTCAATTCCCCTCTTCAAAAAATGGTTTGCACCATTTTGAGGCTGTCAAGTACCTGTTTCATTTGGTGACGGTCGTTTTCTTGGTCACTCTACCTGGTTTTATCCATTTTATGCGGACAGTCGTCAAAAAAGGCTACCTGGCCTTGTACCGAAGTCTCTTCTTTTGGATGATGGTTTTACCAGTAGTGCTTGCAGTGATGACTGTTATAATTGGTTTTGATCAATTCTTTACGCTTTTTCATCAGGTCTTATTTGCTGGGGACAATACTTGGCTCTTTGATCCGCGCGTGGATTCGATTATTCTTGCATTACCAGAAGACTACTTTATGCATGCCTTTTTGATTTTCTTTGTCTTATACGAAGGAATGTGTGCGAGTTTTTATCTATTTTCTAGGAGGAAGAAATGAACCAATACAACCGATTATTAGACCCTAAAAAAGATATAGGAAGGTATTCCGGGACCCTTGCCATTTATCTCTTGGTAATGACCTTGGTAACCGTCCTGTGGGAAGTCCTCCTTGGATTGACCATAGCAGGCTCTCTCAGAAAAGATCCAAGTCAAGTAACGGAAAAACTCAATGCCCTGAATGTTTGGGCTGGTATTCCCTACCTTATCTCTATTTCCATTGGACTCTTTCTCTTTAATGCCTATCGCAAGAAGGCCCTTTATAAATATGATCTTAAGCACAAGGGACGTAAGATGACTCTTTCAGTCTTCTTTATTCTTCTCGCCTTTCTTGGCTTTTCTCAAGTCTTTTCATCTGTGATGACACAAGTGATTGAGCGCATGTTTGAGACCATTGGCCTTCATTCTCCAACACCCGATCTAGGTGATACGATTGAGCGATCATGGACCATGCTCTTGTATGCTGGATTTTTTGGTCCTATCACAGAGGAATTCTTCTTCCGTGGGGCCGGCTTGCGAGGCTTGGAGCGTTACGGGAAAATCTTTGCCATTGTTATGACGGCTATCTTATTTGGACTCTTCCATGCCAATTTTGATCAGCTCTTCTTTGCGAGTATCATCGGTTTAGGATTTGGCTACATTGCCTTTGAATACAATATCTGGTGGGCTATTTTCTATCACATTTTCAATAACTTTGTCATTTCCCAAGGCTTGCATTATGTGGCCTATCATGTGGATGAGGGACTAGCGAATTGGCTCCAAATCGGTGTTTTAGCCATTGGTTCCATTGTGATGATAGTGGTTCTTGCGACTAAATGGCCAGCTATCAAGGCTTATATTCAAGCCAATAAACCTCAACCGGGAGTTTTGCAGCGTGCCCTCGATTCCTTCTGGTTCTGGTTCTTCGTGCTATTCACTATCCTGATGTCTATTGTTCCTTATGTGATTCCGATCTTCCAGATGGCTAATCTCAAAGGCTGAGGATGTAAAGTTGGATACATACAATTGAGAGGTAAGCGCCTCTCTTTTTTGATATAATAGAGAGTATGAATAACTTGATTAAATCCAAGCTCGAGCTCTTGCCGACGAGTCCGGGCTGTTACATTCACAAAGATAAGAACGGTACCATCATCTATGTGGGGAAGGCTAAGAATCTTCGCAATCGCGTGCGGTCCTATTTCAGAGGAAGCCACGATACCAAGACAGAAGCGCTGGTATCTGAGATTGTGGATTTTGAGTTTATCGTCACTGAGTCCAATATTGAGGCCTTGCTTCTTGAGATCAACCTGATCAAGGAGAACAAGCCCAAGTACAATATCATGCTCAAGGATGATAAATCCTATCCCTTCATCAAGATTACCAATGAGCGCTATCCGCGCCTCATTATCACGCGCCAGGTCAAAAAGGATGGTGGCCTCTATTTCGGTCCCTATCCGGATGTAGGGGCGGCCAATGAGATCAAGCGACTTTTAGACCGAATTTTCCCATTCCGCAAGTGTACCAATCCGCCTTCTAAGGTCTGCTTTTACTACCATCTAGGTCAGTGTATGGCCCACACGGTCTGCCATAAGGATGAGGCCTATTTCAAGGGCATGGCTCAGGAGGTTTCTGATTTCCTCAAGGGGCAGGATGACAAGATTATCGATGAGCTCAAGCTCAAGATGAATACCGCAGCGCAAAACATGGAATTTGAGCGGGCGGCCGAGTATCGGGATCTGATCCAGGCCATCGGGACCCTGCGGACCAAACAGCGAGTCATGGCCAAGGATTTGCAGAACCGGGATGTCTTTGGCTACTATGTGGACAAGGGCTGGATGTGTGTGCAGGTCTTCTTTGTCCGTCAGGGCAAGCTGATCGAGCGGGATGTCAATCTCTTCCCTTACTACAATGATCCGGACGAGGATTTCTTGACTTATGTAGGGCAGTTTTACCAGGAGAAGTCTCACCTGATCCCCAATGAAATCCTGATCCCTCAGGATATTGATGAGGAAGCGGTCAAGGCCCTTGTGGATACCAAGGTCCTCAAGCCCCAGCGTGGGGAGAAGAAGCAGTTGGTCAATCTGGCCATCAAGAATGCGCGGGTCAGTCTGGAGCAGAAGTTCAATCTCCTTGAAAAATCCATGGAGAAGACCCAAGGTGCTATTGAAAATCTTGGAAAACTTCTGCAAATTCCAACTCCTGTGCGGATTGAGTCTTTTGATAATTCCAACATCATGGGGACCAGTCCGGTCTCTGCCATGGTGGTCTTTGTCAATGGGAAGCCAAGCAAAAAGGACTACCGCAAGTACAAGATCAAGACCGTCGTTGGGCCAGATGACTATGCCAGCATGCGGGAGGTCATTCGCAGACGCTACAGCCGGGTTATGCGGGATGGCCTGACGCCACCTGATCTGATCGTTATCGATGGGGGGCAGGGCCAGGTCAATATCGCTAAGCAAGTCATCCAAGAAGAGTTGGGGCTGGATATTCCCATTGCAGGTCTGCAAAAGAATGACAAGCACCAAACGCATGAATTACTCTTCGGCGATCCTCTCCAAGTCATCGAACTTTCGCGCACCTCGCAGGAATTTTTCCTCCTCCAGCGAATCCAGGATGAAGTTCACCGTTTTGCCATCACCTTCCACCGCCAGCTAAGGTCCAAGAATTCCTTCTCCTCTCAGCTGGACGGTATCGAAGGCTTGGGACCAAAACGCAAGCAGTTGCTGATGAAACACTTCAAGTCACTGACTAAAATCAAAGAAGCCACTGTGGATGAGATCGTCACAGTCGGCATCCCACGAGCAGTTGCTGAGGTGGTGCAAGAAATATTGAACTCAAGTGAAAAACAAGAAAGTCAAAAAGAAGCTGAGGGACAGAAAGACTAAAAGGTTGGACAATGATTTCAGATTTTGTAAAAGTTACAGACATGCCTAAAGAGGTGATTGAAAATTATAAGGATAAAGTCCCTGTTGAATTGGTTGAGATTTGGGAAAACCAAGGTTTGGGTACCTTTTTGAATGGCTACCTAAAAGTCATAAACCCAGATGACTATAGTGAATTAGTGAGAGATTCGTATTTTAGGGGTGATATTGCTATTCCTATATTTGCTACGACATTTGGAGATATCATAACTTGGGAAGAAAACAAATATCTGGGAATTATTAAATACAAAGATGGCAGTTTTAATATCATGATAAAAAACTTTACTAATTTTTTGAAATTTATAGATAGTAATCATATTACAAAACATTTTGACCTACCGCTTTACCATGAAGCGATTGAAAAATATGGTCTGTTAGATTATGATCAGTGTTTTGGCTTTGTACCCTTGTTAGCATTAGGCGGATTCAAAAATGTGGACCATCTAGATAAGGTCAAGATGTATGAGCATATCTTATTAATAACCGCATTGGTAGGGAAGATTTAATAGGACAAATTCAAAAATAAATATTGGTGAATTTACAACAAGAAGTAAAGATTTTAGAAAAGCAGATAGTATATCTCCTAAAAAAGCTAATGCTACCTGGCATCACCATCAAGACGGGAAAACTTTACAAGAGGTTCCAACTAAAATACATACTCAGTTTACTCACAGAGGCGGTTTTTCAATTAGTAAGAGAGGTAAAGAATGAAAATTATTGAAAATTTAAAAACCTTTGGCAATTTAAATGAATCAGACCTTAATTCATTAGAAGATGCATTGGAAATATCTCTTCCTACAGATTATAAAGAATTTTTGTCAAAAACAAATGGAGGCTGTCCAAAAAATAATTATTTAGTACTAAAGGTTCCAAGTTTAAAGGAAGAATTATTAATTAATTTCTTTTTAGGAGTGAATGATGATGAGAATTTTAACATCATTAGTTGGAATAACGATTTTAAAATTGAAATGCCTATCTCCACTTTTATATTCGGTGTAGAGTATGGAGGTGGGATGTTTATTCAAATTACTGAAGGAGATGATAAAGGTGTGTATTTTTGGGACAGCAACTTTAGCCTCCCCGTAACTTCTAACGATGAAAATGTTTTTTATATAGCTGATACATTTTCTGACTTTTTATCCTTAATAACTATCGATAAATAATCATATAATTTTATTGAAAATGACATCCAAGTTTCAAAGGTATTGGACCATTCAAATTATTTTGGATGGTTTTCGCGTTTTATGGGTGTTTTTGTTATACTAACAACATACTGATATATTTGACAAGAGAGTGAAATTTAAAAAACTAATGAATCTAGATGGATCTACAAAATATCATTAAATCAAATGAAGGAGTTTTAATTGTTATGAAAGAATTATTACAACAATTAACAGCCGTTTATTCTAAACTAAATTCTTATTACAGTGAACAATTAGTTGATTCAGAAAAGATATCAGATATTACTGAGGATATTAACGAAGATTTTCAAGATGACTTTGATAATCTTGTCAGTGGAATTCATTTAATAGAAAAACTAGATATGGATACATTGAGTAATGATGACAAGCAATTATACTTAAATGGGATGTTTGATATTTACACTTCGTTACTGAATATTGAGAATTATTTTGCTGATTTGAGGGAAATTCATATACAAGTCTCAAAAAAAATTAGATATCTAAATGGTGAAATCACTAAGAAAGAAGAATAAAATGACAATTGAGAAAGAATTGAATAAGGTCTTTGAAAATATTTCATTGATTCAAACAAGTCAATCCGAGGTGAAGTTTCCAGTAGAAGATCTAGGTGACTTTGCAGACTATTTATCAGACTACATTCCAAATCATGTAGATTGGCTTAAAAAAGGAAATGAAAAGTTAGCAAATTCTATAACACAAAATAAAAAGATAGATAGAGAGGCAATTTCACAGTTAATAGTGGGTGTAGGCAATCTCGCTTTGGACTTTGAAGAATTGTGTGATATACTACTTAGACTTTCTGACGAAATAGATCGAAGTAGTTCATGATGAAAGAATTTTTGGAAATTATTTAGATGGATTAGAAAATCATGAAATGCAGGAGCAGGGCGGAGACTAAATAAATGATTGAAGTAAGCAAACTAATAAGACAGTATATCGATTTTTTTGAACAACTAAATAGTAATCAACATATGGAGGCTTCTGAATATCTTATTGATTTAAAAGCTTGTGAGAATGAAATAGAAGAATATTTGGAGCAATTAAAAAATGGTATTACTTTGTTAGACAAAAAGAAAAATAAGATTTCTTCATCAAAAGATCAAGATTATACAACTGGTTTTGTAGATGTTCTATTGGCTCTAGATGGATTAGTAGATAGTTTTTCGGAGTTTAAGCAATCGTCAATAAAATTAAATAAGCAATTTATGTATCATAGCGGTGAAATTACTCAAGAAGAATACCTGGATGATGGTCACTTGAATGTTGAGGTTGTTGATGAAGAAAACGGTGACGCAGGGAATATCTAGTTCACTCTACAAGCCTAATTATTATATAGGATTTTTACGGCTGGCATAGTGGAAACTGGAAAACAAGTTTACCAGATAAACGAATTAATATAATGCAAGATTTTTAAAAGGGTGAAATGATGTCAGTAGTCTATTCAAAAGTTAAAATGGCAGATAATAATTTTGAAGCCTGTAAATTGATAAGAAACTCTATTGGTTTACCAATTGGTGAAATAAAAAATAAGATCCAAAAGGGAGAAGTTTTATTAGAATGTGATTATCTGAATTTAGAGGAATTAATAAAAATGAAGGACCTCTTAGGTATCCTTAAAGCATTAGGTGCTCAAATATATTTATACAAAGGCAATCACGAGGTAAATATGGACTTCCTTAGTAATACAATTGAGTCTTACAAAGGAATTACTGAGGACAGAGAAAAAATAGATGAACTGATGTTTTCTGATGAGGACTAGTTAACTCATAATTCTACACAAATTAATCATCTCTAAATCATATAATAAGTTCTAATAAGATAAACCATCCAATTCAAATGGATGGTTTTCACTTTTTGTACTCGTTTTTGTTATACTTAATATACACTGATTTTTCAATCCAAAAAGGAGTAGTTATGAACCATCGAATCGCCATTTTATCTGATATCCACGGAGATACGACAGCCCTGGAGGCAGTGATTGCGGATGCGCGTGCTCTAGGCGCGACGGAATACTGGCTTTTAGGGGACATTTTGCTACCGGGACCTGGACGAGAGGAGCTTTTTGACTTGCTGGATGCGATTCCGATTACAGCTGCTGTTCGAGGAAATTGGGACGATTGTGTCCTAGAGGCTTTGGATGGCGAGTACGGGCTTGAGGATCCGCAGGAGATCCAGATGCTTCGTCTCACTCAGTACCTCATGGAAGGACTGGATCCTAAGCGGATTGATTGGCTTCGTTCGCTTCCTCTAATGGAGAAGAAGGAGGTCAACGGCATTCGCTTTTCACTGAGTCACAACTTGCCAGAAAAGAATTATGGTGGGGACTTGCGTCCAGCAAATGCGACGGAGAACTTTGATCAATTGCTGGATGACCAGACAGATATGGCCATCTACGGGCATGTCCACAAGCAGTTGCTTCGTTATGGCAGTCAGGGCCAGCAGATTCTTAATCCAGGGACTATTGGCATGCCTTATTTTGACTGGGAACCAATTCAAAACCACAGAGCCCAGTATGCTCTGATCGATGTCGAAGAAGATGGGGTGACCAACCTGCAATTTCGTAAGGTGGCCTATGACTATGAAGCAGAGCTCCAAGATGCCAAGGACAAAGACCTTCCTTTTATTGAGATGTACGAAGAATTAAGACGAGAGGATAACTATCGGGGTCATAACAATGAGTTGCTAGCTTCCTTGATTGAGAAATACGGTTATGCCAAAGAAGTAGCTGCCTATTTCAATCTTTCCAATGAATCATAGGTGGGTCTCTTGTGTATTGTTACTAGAACGAAGGAGCAGATCTTCAAATGTCTGCTCTTTTTTCACAATCTTAGGCTGTAAAACCATGCAAGCTCTTTCATTTTGTGTTAAAATAGAGGTAATAGAATTAGAAAAGGAAGTTGACTATGAAATTCCTAGAACTCAATAAAAAACGCCATGCGATCAAGCATTTCACTGACCAACCGGTCGATCCAAAGGATGTACGGACTGCCATTGAGATCGCAACCTTGGCCCCTAGCGCCCACAATAGCCAACCTTGGAAATTTGTGGTCGTTCGTCAAAAAAATGCAGAATTGGCAAAATTAGCCTATGGCCCAAACTACGATCAAGTCATGGAAGCACCTGTGACCATCGCCCTCTTTACAGATACCGATTTGCAAAAACGGGCTCGCAAGATTGCGCGTGTCGGTGGGGTGAAAAACTTCACAGATGAGCAGTTGCAATACTTTATGCAAAGTCTTCCTGCTGAGTTTGCACGCTATGATGCCCAACAGACAAGCGATTACTTGGCTTTGAATGCCGGTCTTGTGGCCATGAACTTGGTGTTGGCTTTGACAGACCAAGGCATTGGAACCAATATTATCTTGGGATTTGATAAAGAAAAAATCAATGAAGTATTGGACATCGAAGAGCGTTTCCGTCCGGAAGTTTTGATTACAGTTGGCTATGCGGCTGAAAAAGTAGAGCCAAGCTATCGCTTACCGGTAGATGAAATTATCGAAAAACGCTAAGCTAAAGGGAAAATTAGAAAACTCGAGGAGGAATTCATGACAACAGTTGACTTTAAAGCAGAAGTAGAAAAACGTCGCGATGAGATGATGGCTGACCTATACAGCCTCTTGGAAATCAATTCGGAACGCGATGACAGTAAGGCAGATGCAGAGCATCCTTTTGGACCTGGTCCTGTAAAAGCTCTTGAAAAATTCTTGGAAATTGCCAAACGTGACGGCTATGAAACCAAGAATGTGGACAATTATGCCGGTCACTTTACCTTTGGTGAAGGAGAAGAAGAGCTTGGTATTTTTGCCCATATGGACGTCGTGCCTGCAGGTAGTGGTTGGAAGACAGACCCTTACAAACCTGAAATTATCGATGGCAAGCTCTATGCGCGTGGCTCATCTGATGATAAAGGGCCTACAATGGCTTGCTACTATGGTTTGAAGATCATTAAAGACTTAGGACTTCCTGTTTCTAAGCGCGTGCGCTTCGTTGTCGGTACGGATGAAGAATCAGGATGGGGCGACATGGATTACTATTTCAAACATGTCGGACTTCCTGAGCCAGATTTTGGCTTCTCTCCAGATGCGGAATTCCCAATTATCAATGGGGAAAAAGGAAACATCACGGAGTACCTTCATTTTGGAAATGACAACACTGGAAAGGCTAAACTTCACAGCTTTACAGGTGGCCTTCGTGAAAACATGGTGCCAGAATCAGCGACTGCAGTCGTTTCTGGAGAACTCCCTGATCTTGCTGGTTTCTTAGATGCTTTTGCCAAGGAACACCAGCTCAAGTTTGAAATCTCAACAGTAGATGAAGAAACTTATACCGTTACGATCGTTGGAAAATCTGCTCATGGATCCACTCCTGAAGATGGGATCAATGGTGCAACCTACTTAGCGCTTTTGTTGAACCAATTTGATTTTGGTGGCGCTGCTAAGGCTTACCTTCATGTGACGGCTTCACTTCTTCACGAAGATTTTGCCGGTGAAAAATTAGGGATTGCCCATACAGATGCCAAGATGGGACCGTTAAGCATGAATGCAGGTGTCTTCCATTTTGATGAAAGCCAAGCAGACAACACCATTGCATTGAACGTGCGCTACCCTCAAGGGACAGATCCTGAAACCATCAAATCTATCCTTGAAAAGATCGAAGGGGTGGCTACTGTGAGCTTATCAGCCCATGGCCACACGCCTCACTATGTTCCGATGGATGATGAATTGGTCTCTACCCTCTTGCGTGTTTATGAAAAACAAACAGGTCTCAAAGGCCACGAACAAGTGATCGGTGGAGGTACCTTTGGTCGCCTCTTGAAACGTGGTGTTGCCTTCGGTGCCATGTTCCCTGACTATGTCAACACCATGCATCAAGCCAATGAATTCGCAGATGTTGAAGATCTCTATCGTGCAGCAGCTATTTACGCAGAAGCCATCTACGAATTAATCAAATAATCCACTACTCGGCCAGGTCTTCTGGCTGAGTTTTTCCATAAAAGGAGTTCATATGTCAAGGATTGAAACCATTAAAGAAGCTATTATGGCAGACCCTCAAAATAAAGCATATACAGAGAAAGGGATCGAGCCACTCTTTGCAGCACCAAGGACTGCTCGCATCAATATTGTCGGGCAAGCTCCAGGTATGAAGACTCAGGAAGCGGGACTCTATTGGAAGGATAAGAGTGGTGACCGCCTGCGCGAATGGTTAGGAGTTGACGAAGACACCTTTTACAATTCTGGTTTGTTTGCGGTCATTCCCATGGACTTTTATTTCCCAGGGCATGGAAAATCTGGTGACCTTCCCCCTCGCAAAGGTTTTGCGGAAAAGTGGCATCCTCAACTTCTTAAGGAGTGTCCGGATATTGAGTTGACCCTTCTGATTGGACAATATGCGCAAGCTTACTACCTTCATGAAAAGGTTAGTGGCAAGGTAACTGAACGGGTTCAGCATTTTAAGAACTATTTGCCAACCTATTTTCCACTAGTTCATCCTTCCCCTCGCAATCAAATCTGGATGGCTAAGAATCCTTGGTTTGAGGCAGAGGTGGTGCCAGAATTGCAAACGTTGGTTCAACAGATCATTCAAAAATAAAGGAGATTGGAGATGGAGGCATACCAACAAGTTAAAGACAAATTAGAAGAACTTGGGATCGAATTTGATGTTGTGGAACACCCACCTGCATTCACGACTGAGCAGGCCGATTCTTACATTGAAGGCTTAGAAGGTGTCCGGACAAAGTCCATGTTTTTGACCAACAAGAAGAAAACCCAATTCTATCTTCTTATCATGGACGACAAGAAACCATTGGATATGGATGATTTCAAAGAGCAAGTGGAAGCCAACCGGATCCGCATGGCTTCAGCAGATTCTTTAGCTGAAAAAATGCAATTACCTCCAGGAACGGTTTCTCCATTTGGTTTATTAAACAATGAAGAAAAAGATATTCGAGTCTATTTCGATAAAGACATTGTGTCAGAGGAGATCATGACTTTCCATCCCAATACCAATGAAAAAACCATCTTTATTAAAACCCAAGACTTGTTCCGATTTATAGAGTCAATTAGCTTTAACTATGAAATTCTAACCCTTCCATAACATATCTTACAGGAGAAATCATGAAAGAAATTCCATTTTCAAACTTTTACCAAGCTTATCAAAAAGGGAACATAGACGTTCTTGATGTACGCGAGCAGGAGGAATATGATGCCCTTCACTTAGACGGAGTTCGTCTTCTTCCCCTATCTGAGTTAGCAGACCGCTACCAAGAACTAGAGTTGGATCAGCCCTATTATGTCATCTGCAAGTCTGGTCGACGCTCAGCACGCGCTTGCCAATTTTTGGAAGAGCAAGGCTATGATGTGACCAACGTCCAAGGTGGCATGGATGCATTTGAATCCTAAGAAACGGGAGTGGGAAAGAACTCCGTAAAATAAAAAAAGTTGAAAAGGTTCCCCAAACCTTTTCAATCTTCCCACCTCCGCATAGCTTCAACAGTCTGGGAGACTGTTGAAGGTTGTGGATAAAGGAAACTTTGTTTCCCTCATTAGGTCATCTTTGGAGCTTAAAAGGCGAACAAAGATGCCAATCAACCACTGCGTCTTGCACTTATTCCCATCAAACTTCAAAGGCTGGACAGTTTTTGCGCAGCCTCTTTTTCTTTACTAATTTCTAAAAATGAGTTGAATTTGTATGTTTTTCAAAAGATATTACAGGGATTTTCCAGTCTTTCATTGAAAATAGTTCAGAAATTTTGTATAATACCCTAGTATGAACAATAGTTAAGGAGATTAAATATGTCAAAACAAGATTGGCTGGATTATTTCGAAGCTGTAAATGGTCGTTCTGCTAGTGCAGAAGAAATTGCTCAAGCACTTGCCGCTGGAGAATTTCAAGAAGAAGTAGTGGCTCCAGAAGCACCACAAACCCCAGAGTTTGTAGCAGCACCAACTACTCCTGCGGAACAACCAGTTGCAGCGCCACAAGCCCCAGAATTTGTCGCAGCGCCAACTGCACCTGTGGAAGAACCAGTCGCAGCTCCACAAGCTCCAGAGTTTGTCGCAGCACCACAAGCTCCAGAGTTTGTCGCAGCACCAGCAGCGCCAGCAGCGCCAGCAGCGCCAGCAGCACCAGCTGCACCTACAGAAGAACCAGTAGCAGCTCCAGTTCAAGAACCGGCACCTCAAGTTGCTCCAACGAATGGTCCTGCTTTCCAACAAGCTTCACAACAAGCTTACCAACAACCTACTCAAGCAGCTTATCAACAGGCTCCTTTCCAAGGTCAATCAGGACAAGCTTATCCTGCACAACCAAGTCAATTTGGTGTTGCCGTTGGTGGTTATTGGAATTGGTTCCTTTCAGCTTTGAAACGTCCAACAGCTGTAGAAAATCCAAAAGCTCTTAACGGAATTTTACAGTATGTCTTGACTGCCTTTGTCTTGACCTTGGGGACCTTCTTCACAGCTAGTGGATTTACAGGTGGTTATGGAATGGATTTCCGTGCCTTTATGTTGACATTGATTTCCCTCTTCTTTAGCATTTACGCTTTCCAAGTAGCAGGATTCTTTGTTCGCCGTGTGGTTCTTCAAGATAAGGAATACAGTTATGGTTGTTCATTTGAAGAGTTTGGTCGTTTGTCTGTCTACACTTTGCCACTTGCCCTTCTTGCTTTCTTAGTAGGTCTTGTAAAAGTTTATGAATTTTATGGCTTTGTAAACTTCATTATTTTCTTCTTGTTCTTTGTTGGGACATGCTATGTGGTTCATCAAGGATTGAACAAGACGAGCTTTAAAGCAGACAAATTCTTGCTTCTTGTAGCATCATCTGTTGTCTTGCTTCTCATTGCCATCTTTGTTCTTTATGTGAATGCTCGTATTTTAGAACAAGTAGCTACTGGATTTATTCCAAGTGCTCCAAATTTCTCTAACTTTGGATTCTAACAATATCACAAAATGGAAGGTGGGGGGACCCACTTTCCCTATTTTATAATGAGGGAGAAGAGATCCATGCAGAAGAAATGGGTTGAATTATTTGAAAAAGTGATCGGTCGCAAACCGTCACCAGAAGAGTTTATGGCTGGGAAAGCCTGTGGATTTGATTTAAAACAAATTCAGTCTATCGCAGGCAATGCCCCAGAAGAGAATCAAGCACATGTCGAGGAACCGGTGCTTGAACCAGTTGAAGAAGTGAAGAATGTTGATCCACTTCTGGCAGCTCGTCAGTCTTGGTTGCAACATTTTGAGGAAACCTATGGCCGCAAGCCAAGTGCAGAAGAATTTACCGCTGCTAAAAGTCAAAACTTTGAGTTTTTTGTAGGACCTGTTCCTGAAGCAGAATTTGCGAACCCAGATTCAACAGAAGAAACACAGGAATATGTGCCTCAACAGCCGACTCAAGCGTATACGACTCCACTTGCTACTGAGCAAACGCAGGTCTTTGCTGGTCCAAATGTTACAGAAGCAGGTCCAACTCAGAAAAAACCAAAGGCCCCTAAAACGAAGAGTGGGAAGAAACTTTCCAAGAAGAAAATTGGGATTATTTCTGCCATTGCTGTTCTTGTGATCGCTTTGGTAGCAGCCTTCTTTTACTTCCAGTCTACAACACGTGTCGAAGTGACTGCAGATAAATTCATCAAGGCAGTTGACACCAAGGATTATCGCGAAGCAGCAGACCTGCTTTCAACTGATAAAGATAAATGGACGAAGGATGAAGCCGAAAGCTTGATCACCAGCATGGAAGATCAAGGAGTCGATATTGGCACAGAGTTGAACAAGATCATCGATAATGGTGGAGAAGGCAGTTATACGGATAAATCTGGTAACAAGATCTTTGGTTTAGAAAAGGCGGACAAGAAATTTGGAATTTTCCAAGAATACCGTGTGGCCAGCTATCCACTGCAAGTCAAGGTCAAGACAAATTTGGATCAAGCCAAACTCAAAGTGGCTGCTAATAAAACCGTGACCTTGAAGAAAGATGCAGTAACAGACCTTGGTTCTTTCCATTACAATACAAAAGAAATGGAATTGACTGCTAAAACTGAAGTCGGAAATGTTACTTCTAAGATCCATCTGAACCCTAAAAAAGCAACGAAGAATAACTTAGAATTGCAGTTGAATTCTGAAAAACGCAATTTAGAAGTTGAATTCCCAGATGAAGTTGAAAACCCAACGGATGTGAAGGTTGTGGTCAATGGTAAAGAAGTTGGAACCAGCACGACCTTTGAAGTAGACAGCATTCCTTATCAAGAAATTGAAGTGCATGCCGTCTTCAATATGAATGGGGAAACCTACACAACCGAAAAGGCTAAGGTGACGATTGAAGAGGGTGAAAACGATCCGATCGAACTCAAACTAGCCAAAGATACTTTAAAACGCATCAAGAGTGCACAAGATGCTAAGAAAGCGCAAGTAGCCAAAGAAGAACAAAATCGGACCTTGGCAGAAGAGTTCTTGAAAGAATACCGCGATGCTGTCTTTAGCTCAGTTTCAAATCGAGATAACACCTACTCTAAATACTATGACACACAAAGTCAAGCCTACAAAGACATGGTTGAATTCACAACGGGTGATGGTGTTCGAAAGGCTAAAATTGACTACTATACTCCAGGAGCTTTGGATATTCAAAGTGTCACTGAAGAAAATGGTGTGGTGACGATTAAGACTTATGAAGACTTTACCGTGCATTATACAGATAGTCATCCAGATTCACAAAACCGCAAGTACAAGACTTACACCTTGAAAAAAGTAGGTGCAAGTTATGTGATTACGGATATTGTCGTAACAAAAGAATCATAGGAGATTCCCATGAAAGCAAGATTTTCCAAATTAACGTTGGTGACAGTTGCCTTGTTAACCCTGACAGCTTGCTCCCAATCTCAATCCACTAGTTCTAAATCTTCTGCAAAAGAAGAAAGCAAACAAACTCAAACCAAGTCTTCCAAAAAAATGTCTTCAGCAAAGAATCCATCAAAAGAGACTGGCAAAGAAGAGTCTTCAAAAGCTGGTAAGTCAGATGTGAAAGTGGACTCTGGTGTCAGCTACAATGGTTCTTACTATAGTGTTAAAGGGAAATATGGTGAGGTGATGATCGCCAACAAACATTATCCTTTGGCACCGGACTTTAACCCAGGTGAAGATCCTGAAGCTGTGGCAGCCCTTCATGAATTGATCGCTGCTATGCAGGCGGAAGGCTACCCAATTAGTGACCAATACAGTGGTTTTAGGAGTTATGAGACCCAAGTTGGGCTCTACCAAAACTATGTCAATCAAGACGGCCAAGCAGCTGCCGACCGGTATTCAGCAAGACCTGGCTATAGTGAGCACCAAACAGGTTTGGCCTTCGATTTAATCGATACGAGTGGTAATCTCGTAACAGAACCGGTACCAAGTAAGTGGTTGCTCAAGAATGCAGCAAAATACGGATTTGTCGTTCGTTACCAAGAAGGGAAAGAAAAGGAAACTGGCTATGTACCAGAAAGCTGGCATCTCCGCTATATCGGAAAAGAAGCCCAAGAGATTGCTGACTCAGGTTTGAGCTTGGAAGAATACTATGGCTTCACCGGTGGCGATTACGTTGATAAATAAGAAAATGTTGGGATTTTTTCTCAACGTCAGATTGAAGACAAAGTTTAATTAAAAACTTTCCTTAGGTGAGTACGGACGTCAGCGAACTTCGCAGAAGTTCCATGACTTAGTTTTGAACCTAAGGTTTCAAAACTCCCGAGTACTTGAAACATTGTTGTTTCAAGTACTTTTCTCACGGCGGAAAGTTTTGTTATTTTCTTGATTCATTTTAAAAATTTGAACTAATTTTTAATATTTTGCAGAATCGTTTAACTTATTTTAAAATAGTTTGTTTAAATTTAAAAAGGTTTGGGATTTTAATCTCAACCTTTTTTATTGTATGGTTTTTAGAAATGCATCTAGCTCTTTTTGGTTCTTGAGAGAGAGAAATTTCTCAGGGTAGGTGGAGTAGATGATTTGATACCTTTCTCTGGCACTTTTTGTTCGTCCATCCCAAAGGATCCAACGGATGAATTCCCAGTCAAAGCGTTCAGGGCAGCCTGCTGCCATACTCTCACGGACGCATCCCTTATAACGACGGTATCGTTTCCAGGCTCTATAGAGGCAGTTCCAACGAGAGAAATTAAGAAAGATAATGTGGTCTGCTTGCTTCATTCTTTCCTCATAGCAACACCAAGAGTAATTGCCATCAATGACCCAGTCTTTATGTTGGCTAAGAAACTGTTTCATCTGTCCCTCCATCCAATCCCGGTCACTGTCTATCCATCCCGGTTGAAATTGAAGGGTATCCATGTGGAGCTTGGAGATGGAGTAGTAGCGAGCTAAATTTTCAGCCAAGGTAGATTTTCCAGATCCAGAATAGCCGATAATAACGATTTTCATAAGCACCTCTCAAAAATTAAGGAACAAAAAAAGCTCCGGAGAGCTTGATTTTTATGCTGTTCTTGATTAACCAAGTTTCGCTGCAAGACGTGCTTTATCACGGCTAGCTTTGTTCTTGTGGATCAAACCTTTAGTTTCTGCTTTATCGATAGCTGAGCTAGCAGCGCGGTAAAGTTCTTCAGATGGGTTTGCTTCAAAAGCTTTGATTGCAGTACGCATAGCTGATTTTTGAGCTGAGTTTTTTTCGTTTTGTTTAACGTTCAATTCAGCGCGTTTGATAGCTGATTTAATGTTTGCCAAGTTATTCACCTCCATTGATAATCTAACTATCTCATTATATATGAAAAGTTATGATTTGACAAGCCTAAAATAGCTTTTCCTTAAAAAAGTACCGTCAAAAGGCCAATTTCTCTAGCGTTTGAGATAAATTTCGTCGATTTCATGGTTGGTTGCCTTATGGAGAATCAGATCAGCCCGGTTACGGGTTGGTTGAATGTAATGTTGCAAATTGACTAAATTAATGGATTCCCAGACCTGATGGGCCATGCTTAAAACTTCTTCTAGGGGTTGTTCCGTAAATCGATAGTAGTAGTTATTGGGATCATTTTGAGCTAATGCCAGGAGTTTTTGGAAGCGATCGAGATACCAAGATTCGATATCATCGACTGCGGCATCCACATAGATCGAAAAATCAAAGAAATCGGTCATATAGAGACTGTCATTTTGCGGATTTTGAAAGACATTGATTCCTTCTACAATGACAAAATCAGCCGGTAAAATCGTTTGTTTCTCATCTGGGACAATATCGTAAATTTCGTGGGAATAGACAGGGATTTCTACACTTTTGTTGTTTTTGATTTGGTTGAGAAAATCAAGAAGCAATTCCATGTCATAGCTTTCCGGAAATCCTTTTCGATTGAGGAGCTCTTGTTCTTTTAAGATAGCATTTGGATAGAGAAAGCCATCTGTTGTCACCAATTCTACGGTCGAGCCTTCGAAGGTCCGCGAAAGTAGGATCTGTAGAAGACGGCTAGTGGTGGATTTGCCAACAGCGACACTACCTGAAACCCCAATGATAAAGGGTTGGCGTTCACTGGTTTTTTGAAGAAAAATCCCTTTTGAAAAGGCCAAATCTTCTTTGGAACGCTTGTAGATTCCGATCAAGTTTGTCAAAGGCAGGTAGACGTCACGCACATCCTGGAGGTTGATGCGGTCGTTAAAACTTTTAATAGAATTTAGCTCTGTTTGCGAGAGAGGTGGGGTGGTTTTGCGATGCAAATTTTGCCAAGTTTCTCGATTAATTTTTTCAAAATGTAGAAATTCTTTGTCCATATGTCACTCCTATTGTAGTCATTAGTATACCAATTTTTAGGGGTCGTGTAAACGATTTAAAAAACGAATGAATTATGATAAAATAACCTTATGAGTAAAATGTATTTCGATATAAACCCAGATGCAGCCCATGATATTCATGATCTGGCTGTTGTTTTATTGGGACAAAAGATGAATTTCTATACGGACGCCGGCGTCTTTAGTAAAAAAATGATTGATTATGGAAGCCAGGTACTCCTATCAACCCTGGATTTCCAAGAAGGAGAAAATGTCCTCGATGTTGGCTGCGGCTATGGTCCAATCGGCCTCTCTCTAGCTAAAGCTCAGGGAGTTGCCGTGACCATGGTGGATGTCAATGAGCGGGCGCTGGACTTGGCTAAGAAAAATGCTAGCCGAAATGGCGTGGAAGCTCAGATTTTTTCTTCGGATGTCTATGAAGCGGTTGAAGGGGTCTTTGACCATGTGATCAGTAATCCGCCAATCCGAGCTGGTAAAAAAGTGGTTCACCAAGTGATCACTGGTAGTTTTGAACATTTGAAACCAGGTGGAGACTTGACCATTGTCATTCAGAAAAAACAAGGGGCTCCAAGTGCTAAGGCCAAGATGGAAGAGACGTTTGGCAATTGTGAGACAGTGAAAAAAGACAAAGGCTATTATATTTTAAGAAGTGAGAAAGAATCATGAGAGCTGTAGATATCATTCAGAAAAAAAGAGATGGTCTTGCCTTAAACAAGGAAGAAATTGAATGGCTGATTGAGGGATATGTGGCTGGAACAGTTCCAGATTACCAAATGTCCGCTTTTGCTATGGCCGTTTATTTTAAAGGGATGACGACAGAAGAAATCTCCCATATGACCATGAAGATGGTCCAAACAGGGCAACAGTTTGATCTGTCAGCTATTCCAGGAATCAAGGTAGACAAACATTCAACTGGTGGTGTGGGAGACAAGGTGACCTTAGTCTTGGTCCCTCTGGTTGCAAGTTTCGGAGTGCCAGTTGCTAAAATGAGCGGTCGTGGTTTAGGCCACACAGGTGGAACCATCGATAAGTTGGAATCTATTAAAGGTTTCCAGATCGAGCGGACTCAAGAAGAATTTATCCAACAGGTACAAGAAATCGGCCTTTCTGTCATTGGCCAATCGGACCAACTGGTGAAGGCTGATAAACTCTTGTATGCTCTTCGTGATGTTACCGCAACGGTAGATACCATTCCCCTGATTGCAAGTTCGGTTATGAGTAAGAAAATTGCTGCTGGGGCAGATGCCATCCTTCTCGATGTCACCGTTGGAGAAGGGGCCTTTATGAAGAATATTGAGGATGCTCGTCGCTTAGCACGTACCATGGTGGATCTTGGAAATGCAGTGGGTCGGAAAACGATCGCTGTCATTACAGATATGAGCCAACCTTTGGGAACCAGTATTGGTAATCGTTTAGAAATTTTAGAAGCCCTGGATATTCTGAAAGGACAAGGACGCGCTGATGTGACAGAGTTTATTTGTGAGTTGGCGCAAATCATGTTGAAATTGGCCAATGTAGATCAATCAATTGAAGCCATTCATGAACACTTGACCAATGGTCAAGCTTTAGCGAAGTTTGAAGAAATGGTCGTGGCTCAAGGTGGAGATTTAGAGGATTTGTACCGTCCTGTCAAAGTGGTTCAGGTCCTTGAAGTAACAGCGGACCAAGATGGCGTCATTGCTGCTTTACCTGCTATGGAGTTTGGCTTGTTTGCTATGCGCCTAGGTGCTGGTCGTGCTGTCAAATCGGATCCCCTCGATTACGAAACAGGAATTGTGTTTGACAAGAAAGTGGGAGAGCACGTCAAAAAGGGGGAACGCATTGCCCGTATTTTCATGAATGAAAAAAATTCACAAGAAAGTGTTACAGAATTCAAAAAAAATGTTAAAATACTAGATAGGGCTGAAAGCGTTAAAGAAATTATTGAAATAATATCTTAAGTAGCTCAGGAGATTGTATGAAGTTAAATAAATATATCGATCACACTCTTTTAAAACCAGATGCGCAACAAGAACAGATCGAAAAGCTGATCGAAGAAGCTAAGGCTTATGATTTTGCGAGTGTCTGTGTGAACCCTACATGGGTGAATTTTGCGGCTGAGGGCTTGTGCGATTCAGACGTCAAAGTTTGTACCGTCATTGGTTTTCCTTTGGGAGCAAATACACCATTTGTCAAAGCGTGTGAAACAAAAAATGCTATTCAAAATGGTGCCGATGAGATTGACATGGTCATTAATATCGGGGCTCTTAAGTCTAAGAATTTAGCACTAGTTGAGGAAGATATCCAAGCTGTAGTTGAAGCAAGCGGTGATAAGCTGGTCAAAGTCATCATTGAGACTTGTCTCTTAACAGATGATGAAAAGATTGTTGCTTGCCAAATTGCTAAGTCAGCTGGCGCAGACTTTGTGAAGACTTCAACTGGCTTCTCAACTGGAGGAGCAACGGTAGAAGATGTGGCCTTAATGCGTCAAACTGTTGGACCCGACATGGGTGTTAAAGCTTCTGGTGGTGCTCGCTCTTATGAAGATGCTCTTGCTTTTATCGAAGCTGGTGCGACCCGTATCGGGACTTCTTCTGGTGTAGCCATCATGGAAGGAAAGGTGGCTCATGGCGACTACTGAGTTGATCAACTTAGCAGTTGAAGTGAGTCAACAAGCCTATGTGCCTTACTCTCATTTCCCAATTGGAGCTGTACTGCTAACGAAGGATGGAGAAATCTATACAGGTGTCAATATCGAAAATGCCAGTTTTGGATTAACCAACTGTGGAGAACGGACAGCAATTTTTAAAGCTGTTTCTGAAGGAGCTCGCGATTTCAAAGAGCTCATTATCTACGGGCAAACAGAAAAGCCCATCTCTCCATGTGGTGCTTGTCGCCAGGTCATGGCTGAATTTTTTGAGCCAGACCTTCCTGTAACCTTAGTATCTAAAGATAAATCGACGGTCGTGATGACGGTCAAGGAATTACTTCCATATTCCTTTACAGACCTGACTTAATGGGTCTGTGAGGCGGTCTTTTGACCCTTTCAATACTTCGCAACAATGTTGCACAATAATTTAGGAGGTTCAGTAATGAACAAGAAACAATGGCTAGGCCTTGGTCTAGTAACTGTCGCTGCTATCGGACTTGCAGCATGTGGAAATCGTGCGTCTAAAAAAGATAGCGCAAACTCAGAATCTAAAACAGATTTGAAAGCTGCTATCATTACCGATACTGGTGGTGTGGATGACAAATCATTCAACCAATCTGCTTGGGAAGGTTTGCAAGCTTGGGGTAAAGAAAACGGTCTTTCTAAAGGGAACGGATTTGACTACTTCCAATCAACAGATGAATCTCAATATGCGACAAACCTTGATGAAGCTGTTTCTAACGACTACAAATTGATCTTTGGTGTTGGTTTTGCCTTGAGCGACTCTGTTAAAAAAGCTGCAAAAGACAACGAAGATGTGAACTATGTCATCATCGATGACCGTATTGAAGGACAAAAGAACGTAGCATCTGCTGTTTATGCCGATAACGAAGCTGGTTACCTTGCTGGTATCGCTGCTGCAAAAACTACAAAAACTAAACAAGTTGGTTTTGTAGGTGGTATGGAAAGTGAAGTTATCACTCGTTTCCGCGCTGGATTTGAAGCTGGTGTTAAATCTGTTGACCCATCTATCAAAGTTCAAGTAGACTACGCTGGTTCGTTCGGTGACTCTGCGAAAGGTAAAACAATTGCTGCTGCACAATACGCCGCAGGTGCAGACGTTATCTACCAAGTAGCTGGTGGTACTGGTGCAGGTGTCTTCTCTGAAGCTAAAGACTTGAACGAGAAGAAAAATGAAGACGAAAAAGTTTGGGTTCTTGGTGTTGACCGTGACCAAAAAGCTGAAGGTGAATACACTTCTAAAGATGGTAAAAAATCTAACTTTGTATTGGCTTCAAGCTTGAAGAAAGTCGGAGAATCTGTAAAAGACTTGGCTAAGAAAACTGCTGACGGTAAATTCCCTGGCGGTAAAGTGATTACTTATAGCTTGAAAGATGGTGGAGTTGATTTGACAACTGACAACCTTTCTGCAGATGCTAAAAAAGCTGTAGAAGATGCTAAAGCTAAAATCCTTGATGGGTCTCTTAAAGTTCCTGAAAAATAATATTTGATTGGAGCGGCCCTCCCTTTAAGGGCCGTTTCTTTTAAAGTGAGACATTTTTGTCTCAATAAAATCTGTTAGTCGCCTAGCAGATTTTATTGAAATAAAAATTGATTTGAAAGGAAACACCCCACATGACACACGAATATGTCATTGAAATGCGTGAGATTACCAAAAAATTTGGTGACTTTGTAGCAAATGATAAGATTAACCTTCAGTTGCGCAAAGGTGAAATCCATGCACTTCTTGGAGAAAATGGTGCAGGGAAATCTACCCTGATGAATATGTTGGCTGGTTTGTTGGAACCAACTAGCGGAGACATCGTGGTAAATGGAAAAACTGTTAACCTAGACTCACCTTCAAAAGCAGCCTCTTTAGGAATTGGAATGGTGCACCAACACTTTATGTTGGTTGAAGCCTTCACTGTTGCTGAAAATATCATCCTTGGGTCTGAAACCACTAAACATGGTATTTTGGATCTTAAGAAAGCCAGTCAAGATATCCTTGATTTGTCTAAAAAATATGGCTTAGCAGTGGATCCAAATGCTAAAGTTGAGGATATTTCCGTCGGTGCGCAGCAACGTGTGGAAATTTTAAAGACGCTTTATCGTGGAGCCGACATCCTAATCTTCGATGAACCAACTGCGGTGTTGACACCAGCTGAAATCGAAGAATTGATGACAATCATGAAGAACTTGGCAAATGAAGGAAAATCTATTATCTTGATTACGCACAAGTTGGATGAAATCCGTGCTGTTTCAGACCGAGTAACGGTTATCCGTCGTGGTAAATCGATTGAGACAGTCGAGATTGGTGGAGCTACCAACCAAGACTTGGCCGAAATGATGGTCGGTCGTTCTGTTTCCTTTAAAACGGAGAAAGGTCCTTCTCAACCAAAAGAAGTCGTCTTGTCGATCGAAAACTTGGTTGTAAACGAAAACCGTGGTGTCCCAGCTGTTAAGAATTTGTCACTGGAACTTCGTGCTGGTGAGGTCGTCGGGATTGCAGGGATTGACGGAAATGGTCAGTCTGAGTTGATCCAAGCCATTACAGGTCTACGGAAGGTGAAATCCGGTTCAATCAAGATTAAAGGCAAAGATGTTGTAGGACTTCGTCCACGTCAAATCACAGAAATGAAGGTAGGGCATGTCCCTGAAGACCGTCATCGTGATGGATTAGTCCTTGATATGATGATCTCTGAAAACATTGCCCTTCAAACCTATTATAAAGAACCTCTTAGCAAGAATGGTATCTTGAATTATCCAAATATTACCTCTTATGCCAAGAAGTTGATGGAAGAGTTTGACGTTCGTGCAGCCAGTGAAGTGGTACCTGCTAAGGCTCTCTCTGGAGGGAACCAGCAAAAAGCCATTATCGCTCGGGAAATCGATCGCGATCCAGATCTCTTGATCGTCAGCCAGCCGACTCGTGGATTGGACGTTGGAGCGATCGAATATATCCACAAACGTTTGATCCAAGAACGGGATAATGGAAAAGCCGTTCTGGTTGTCAGCTTTGAATTAGATGAAATTTTGAATGTTTCTGACCGTATTGCAGTTATTCATGATGGGAAGATCCAAGGGATCGTAACCCCTGAAACAACGAATAAGCAAGAACTTGGAATCCTCATGGCAGGAGGACAAGTAAAGGAGGGAGCATCAAATGAATAAGAATTTAAAACAAATTGCCGTTCCATTGGTGTCTGTCCTTTTAGGATTGGTCTTGGGTGCCATTATTATGTGGGCCTTTAGCTATGATGCCCTTTGGGGATATGAATTGCTGTTTAAGAAAGCCTTTGGTTCGATTAAGAGTTGGGGAAATATTTCCCGTGCTATGGGGCCACTGATTTTAGTTGCTCTTGGGTTTTCAGTAGCCAGCCGGGCCGGCTTCTTTAACGTTGGACTTCCTGGTCAGGCTTTTGCAGGATGGATCATGGCGACTTGGTTTGCCCTTTCCTTCCCAAATATGCCTCGCTTACTGATGATTCCGATGACCGTTTTGATTGCGGCTATTGCAGGTGGATTTATTGGAGCGATTCCTGGTTTCCTTCGTGCCTATCTCGGAACCAGTGAGGTCATTATCACCATTATGATGAACTACATTGTTCTCTATGGTGGGAATGCCTTGATTCATAGCTTCCCAGCTTCCTTGATGAAAAACAAGGACTCAACCATTGATGTGGGAGCCAACGCTGTCTACCAAACGGAGTGGTTGCGTAATTTGACAGACAAATCACAAATGAACATCGGGATCTTCTTTGCCATCATCGCAGTGGTGGTCATCTGGTTCTTGATGAAGAAAACAACACTTGGTTTTGAAATCCGTGCCGTTGGTCTCAATTCGAATGCGGCAGAATACGCTGGGATGTCTGCAAAACGAACCATTATCCTTTCTATGATCATTTCTGGTGCTCTTGCTGGTATCGGTGGGGTAGCAGAAGGTCTTGGTATTTACTCAAATGTCTACGTTCAAACCAGCTCGATGAGTGTTGGATTTAACGGAATGGCCGTTGCCCTTCTTGCAATGAATTCACCAATTGGTATTCCATTTGCTGCCTTCTTGTTTGGAGCACTTCAAATTGGGGGAGTTGGTATGAAGCCAGCTGCCATCCCTGAAGAAGTCGTTCAAATTGTGACAGCATCTATTATCTTCTTCGTATGTGCCCACTACATTATTGAAAAGATGATCTCGATGCGTTCAGCTAAAAAAGGAGGAGCAAACTAATGAGTATTGTAACGATTTTAAGTATTCTTGTTTCCTCTATGATTGTGTATGCAGCGCCGCTGATCTTCACAAGTATCGGAGGAGCATACTCAGAACACGCTGGGGTTGTTAACGTTGGTCTGGAAGGAATCATGGTTATGGGAGCCTTCTCAGGTATTATCTTTAACTTGACTTTTGAGCCTGAGTTAGGAAGTTTGACACCATGGTTGTCCTTGATCGTTGCTGCAGGGATTGGAGTACTCTTCTCCTTGATCCACGCGGTGGCAACCATTCATTTCCGTGCTGACCATATCGTCTCAGGTACAGTATTGAACTTGATGGCACCTCCACTTGCGGTCTTCCTTGTTAAAGCGATGTACAACAAGGGGCAAACTGATAATATCAAAGTTGCCTTTGGGAAAACATCCATTCCGGTCTTATCTAAAATTCCGGTGATTGGGGATATTTTCTTCAACAATGCCAGCATCATCGGCTGGGTTGCGATTCTATTTTCATTCTTTGCTTGGTTTATCATGTTCAAGACGAAATTTGGATTGCGTCTTCGTTCAGTAGGTGAACACCCACAAGCAGCAGATACTTTGGGAATCAATGTTTATAGAATGCGCTACTTAGGAGTGATGATCTCAGGTGCCTTAGCAGGTATCGGAGGAGCTATTTACGCTCAGTCAGTTTCTGTTAACTTTGCAGTAACTACAATTGTAGGTCCTGGATTTATCGCGCTTGCGGCTATGATTTTCGGGAAATGGAACCCAATCGGGGCCATGCTTGCTAGTCTCTTCTTTGGAGCTTCACAAAGTTTGGCTGTTATCGGGAATCAATTGCCTTTGCTTAAAGGTATCCCATCCATCTACTTGCAAATTGCGCCTTACGTCTTGACCATGGTTGTCTTGGCAGCCTTCTTCGGACAAGCAGTTGCGCCAAAAGCAGATGGTGTTAACTACATTAAATCGAAATAATGCACAGGAGGCTGGGACAAAAGTCCTAGCCTCTCAATTATTTTTGGATTGTCGAGCAAGACGCAGTGGTTGAGTGGGCTCTACTACGCTGATTTCATCAGCTT
>JAGZZN010000058.1 GCA_018377375.1 Streptococcus parasanguinis | reverse complement strand
GATTTCATCAGCTTTTACAGCCCTACTCAACTGTGCGGAGGTGGGACGACGAAATCGAATTCTAACGAATTACCGATTTCTGTCCCACTCTCTTTTCTTCCTTATAGCCAACCCTTTTCTTGAGCGATCTTTGCTGCCTCGGTCCGATTTTCCGCATCCAACTTGGTCAAAATAGCTGACATATAATTGCGGATGGTTCCGTTTGAGAGGAATAAGCGATCAGCAATTTCTTGGTTAGAAGCCCCTTTTGCGACTTCCTTTAAAACTGCCTTTTCTTGAGGGCTCAGAGGATTGGGATGGGTCAAGATCCCTTCCATTAATTCAGGCGAATATTCTTTTTGCCCTGCTAATACTGCATGAAGAGTCGCCATCAAATCCGTAATGCGGCGTTCTTTTAAGACATAGGCATCGACTCCAGCCTTGAGGGCCCGCTCGAAATAGCCCGGCCGCTTAAAAGTGGTAACGATGACGACCTTGAGCTGGGGTTGTTGACTTTTAGCCCATTCCAACACTTCTAACCCTGTTTTGATGGGCATTTCGATATCTAAAATCGCAATATCGACTGGATGTGTTTCGAGTAAGCGAATAGCCTCTTGCCCATCGCCAGCCTGCAAGACATCTTCCACATCCTCTTGTAGGAGCAAGAGCTGGCAGAGCGCATCGCGCAACATACTTTGGTCTTCAGCAACTAATAAACGCATCTTATTTCCTTTCTTGATAGGGGATCCGTATTTCTATCCGGGTCGGCTTGTGTTGATGACTGATCTCCAGCTCTCCTCCCAACAAGGCAATCCGTTCGCGAATCGAGTGCAGGTCTTTGTCAGAGACCTTGTCAAAGCCGATGCCATTATCTTCTGCGACCATTTCTACACCTGTTTCGGTGGAGCGATAAGAGAGAAGGGCCTGCGTCGCTTTAGCGTGTTTGATCATATTGGTAGCTAATTCCAGAGATACCATGGCCAGAGCAGATTCTAGAATCGGCGAGATGCTAGCAGTATCAAGCTCGTTTTGAATCTCCACTTTGATTTGCGCCACTTCCAGCATTTGCTTGACGGTTTCTAGCTCTCTTGCCAGGGTTCGCTGCTTCAGGTTCTCGACAATCTCTCGGACTTGGTGCATGGACTCCTGACTGATGGCTTGAATCTCTTGCACCTGTTCCTGGGCCTTCTCAACCTGACCCAATGCCAAGAATTGATCAGCTAGGTCCGCCTTGACACTGAGCATGGCAAAGGTGTGTCCTAGACTGTCATGCAGATCACGGCCAATCCGATGGCGCTCGTTTTCTGCCAGTAAGAGATTGATCTGGGCATTTTGCTTGGCATGGTCAGCTTTCAACTCTTCCATCATCTCCATCCGGACCATACTAAAGGTCATGATCGCGATAAACAAAGAGACGATCAGGACAAAAAGCCAATCATTTTCTCTCATCTCCCTATTAAATAACAAGGCTCCCAAAAGGATCAGTTGTGATAAAAAGGCCGTCCAAAGAAAGGGAGAACGAAAATTGTGGACTCTAAAACGATAAACTAAAATATTGCTTAGATAATAGTAAAACCAACAAAAGCCTGTCCCAACATATAAGGTATTTCCACCTATGTAAGCCAATAGATAAATCCAAAAAATCCAGGTCAGTGTCCTATTTTCAACAATGAGGATTCCTAGATAGCTCATCATAAAGAAGATGGCTAAAAAGAAATGCCACCAGGGAATCTGCCCTAAGAAAATAGAAGCAAAGGGAAAGACCATAAAGATTAGGCCTACGTAAAACATATGGTGAATATGTTTGAGTTTTTCAATCATGAACGAACCTCAGAATGACGACGATAGACGATAACAAGGGCAAACAAGACCAGGGTAAACAAAGTTAAATAGACACTCGCAAAGACATTGACCTGCCCCTTGTTTAAAAAGGTCTTGATCAGTTCCATCAATTGATAGGTTGGTAAGCATTTGCCGATGGCTTGCATCCATTCTGGAAAGAGGCTAATGGGCATCCAAAGACCACCCATGACAGCCAGCCCCATGTAAAGGAGATTGCCCACAACAGACATCAATTGACTGGAAGGAAGCAGGGTCAAAACCAGACCGAGAGCCACAAAAGCTAGACTTCCTAGGATGAGAAGGAAGGCTCCTAAGATCCAATCCTGCAGGGGCATATTCACATGCCGCACCACATGGCCCACGGTAAAGACAACTACAATCGATAGGAGAAAATCGACAAAGAGACCCACAACCTTTATTAGATAATATTCTACCATAGATACGGGGGTATGGCGCAAGACTTTTTGCCAATTATTGAGTCGATCGGTTTCAAGAACGGTTGGAAAAGAAAAGATAGCCGTAGACATCATAGAAAATGCCGTCATAGAAAGGAGATAATCCCTCATAAAGTGAGCGGGTGCCCCTGGCGTGTCCTGGTACATCCCTGAAAAGAAGAGATAAAAGGCCGTGGGCATCCCAATTGATAACAAGTAATAAATAGCTTGGCGACTGGTCAAATGCCACTCAACCACGCCGAGAGCTTTCATGCGTTTCATCTTCTCTACCTACTTCCTTTGTATTTTCAAAAATAGAATCCAATAAACTTCGATTGGTTACTTCGATTTCTTGGATCGAACATCCTTCTTCTTGCAATCGCCTCCACAAACGATTAGCATCCCGTGTCACAACCTGAAGGGCATCGGGTTTAATGACCACTTCACCAATACCTTCCATCTCTGCTACTAGAGCTTGGTAGCGCAAAGGCAAGGTGAAATGTTTTTCTACCTCTTCGCTTCTCATAGCGAGAGGTGTCGTATCCCGAAGCAAATGACCCTGGTGCAAGACCAAAATTCGATCAGCTGTGTGCTCTACTTCCTCGATGTAATGCGAAGAATAGACAATGGTCACACCTTCTTCCTTTAAATGCCCAACGATCTCCCAAAAGCGTTGGCGAGTGGATGTATCCATTCCAGCAGTTGGCTCGTCCAAAAACAAAAGACTCGGACGACCAATCAAGGTCAACACAAAGGATAGGAGACGCTTTTGCCCACCAGATAACTTACTGGCCAATTGCTTTTTTTGTTCCAGACTGAATCGCAATAGATCATCAATTTCTTCTCCTGTTAAGGGGTTGGGATAAATAGAGCGAAAGAAGTTGATCAGTTCCTGCACGGTTAGCTTTTGCACAATGGCATTCTCTTGAGGGAGATAGGACACACTAGCCTTTAACTGAGGATGACCAGGAGCCTTCCCCTCTACTTCAATGATCCCAGACGTCGCTTTCATATCTCCCAGAAGACAGTTCATCAAGGTTGTTTTCCCAGCTCCGTTTGGCCCGATCAAGGCCAGACAATCCCCCCGTTCAACCGCAAAAGAAAGATCTTCTAAAATGACTTTTCCTTTGATACTTTTTTTCAAGTTCTCTACTCTAATGATGCTCATGATACTCTCCTTTCAAGCAGGCTTGGCTAGCTGGAATGATGACAAAGACGACCAAGGTCGCTCCCGTTTTTTTCATTGCTCCATTTCCTTTTTTACCGCCTTGACCATTTTCAATCCTTCTTGAACCGCCCAGCTCATGATGCCAAGCCCAGCAAATAATTCCCAAGGGAAATGGTAATAGAGACTATCATCCTTTGAAAAGATCAAATAGACGACCATCCCCACCACTGTTAACGTAAACACTTTATAGAACCATTGTTTCATTTTTCCTTACCTCTTACTTTCTGACTTTATTATATGAAAAGGAAGAAGAGGCAACTAGATGATTTTGTCACTCGCTCACATGACAAAAGTCACTAAAAAAAGCCGAGTGACTTCACTCGACTTTTTCTATTCTTCTTACTGGCCTTCTTCTTTCATGCCATGCAGTTTCAAGGCCTTGACCAAGGCATCTGCCTTCATGTTTTTCAAATCATTGAGACCAGCATCTTTGAAGTAAGAAATTTCTTCTAGAGACTTGGCATCAATTTGGTTGATGTCAATCACACTGGTTGAGAGCAATTTTTTCTCTGGGGTGACTGTGTATTCCAAACTAAAACCGGGAACGGTTTTTAGCTTCTTATAGTCTTCATTTTGCTCCAGCAAAGCTTGAATGGCTGCTGTGAGCTCTTCAGGTGACTTTTCTGCTGCGATGGTCCCAAGTTGTTGGGGCAGATCAGCTGTCACTTCGATACGAAGGTTTTCAACCTTATCTCCCTTAGATTTGATGATATCCCGGTGTTTTGTTCCATTGATATCTCCTACTAAGGTTGTGGTTTTTTCTTCATTTTTTACTTCTTTTTTAACAGAGGAACTGCTAGATGAGCTAGCGGTTGTAGTTTTCTTTGTTTGGGATTGCGAACAACCAGTCAATACCAAAATGGCTAGCCCAAGGGTTACAAAAAATTTCTTCATTTTTATAACTCTCCTTTCACATACTGATACCAGTATAACATATCGCATCTTTCTTGTCTAAAAACTCCACTGCTCAAACCATTTCCCCCTCTTTTCAAGCTCTTCAATTTGAATAAAAATCTGATGAATATGAGACTTTTTGCAGAAACCCCTTTTTCTCACGAATAAAGCCTCAGTGGAGGGTTCACTTCAGTCTCAATCCCTTTGAATCACGCTGCTTTCATAGGGAATCTCCTCGTTTTTCTATATACAAAAAAAGGTTCCGAAAGGAACCTTCTGTTCAATTATTCTACACTAAACAAGTATGGGTAGACTGGTTGGCCACCTTGGTGGATTTCCACTTCTACATCCTCATACTTCTCAGCAAGAGCTTGGGCCAATTCATTTGCCAACTCCTCACTGCCGTCTTCACCGACATAGATGGTCACAATTTCACTGTCTTCATCCAACATATGAGCGAATGTTTCTTCCAAGGCTTCCATCATATCTGGGTTTGATACAACGATTTTACCATCGACCATTCCAAGATTATCATTTTCATGGATTTCAAGCCCATCAATAGTGGTATCGCGAACGGCTGTCGTCACACTACCAGACACAACATCGCCCAATGAAGCGCTCATGCGTTCGTAGTTTTCTTCGATCGACTTGCTTTCATCAAAGGCAAGAAGACTAGTCAATCCTTGAGGGATAGTCTTGGTCTCAACAACTGCTGCAGGTTGATCAATCACTTCTGCTGCAGATTGAGCCGCCATCAAGATATTTTTGTTGTTTGGCAAGATAATGATGTTGCGCGCATTCAACTCTTCAACCGCTTTGACAAAGTCTTCTGTTGATGGGTTCATGGTTTGACCACCAGAGATGATGTAATCAACTCCTTGCGCTTTAAAGATATCAGCCAATCCATCACCCGCAACGACTGCGATGATGGCATATTCTTTTTCTTCAACTGGTTTGGCTTGACGTTCTTCTTTTTCAACTTGCGCTTCGTGTTGGTTGCGCATGTTGTCAACTTTCACTTTCACCAAGCTTCCGTATTTAAGACCTTCTTGCATGACAAGACCTGGATCTTCTGTATGGACGTGAACTTTGACAATCTCATCGTCATTCACCACCAATAGGGAATCCCCAAGGTTGTTCAAATAGTTACGGAATTCATCGTAATCGAAGTCTTTGACATAGGTTGGACCTTGTTTCAAAGCGACCATGATTTCTGTACAGTAACCAAACTTGATGTCTTCAGTTGCGACATGGCCTGCGACTGACTTGTGGTGTTCTGCATTGATCATTTCTGACATGGTTGCAGGTGTTGCTTGGAACTCTTCAGAAGCGATAAATTCTCCTGTCAAGGCTGACAAGAATCCTTCATAGATGAAGACCAAACCTTGACCACCAGAGTCTACCACACCAACTTCTTTCAAGACCGGCAACATATCTGGAGTCTTAGCAAGAGCTGTTTTAGCACCTTCAAGAGCTGCACGCATGACTTCTACCGCATCATTGGTAGATTCTGCTTTTTTCTTGGCACCGATGGCTGCCCCACGAGAAACCGTCAAAATGGTACCTTCAACCGGCTTCATAACGGCTTTATAAGCGACTTCTACACCAGACTGGAAGGCTGCTGCAAGTGCTGCTCCATCCAATTCTTCTTTGTCTTTGACACTTTGAGAAAATCCACGGAACAATTGAGAAGTGATGACTCCTGAGTTCCCACGCGCGCCCATCAAGAGTCCTTTAGCGAAGATCCCTGCTGCTTCACCAACAGTTGAAGCAGAACGGTCCGATACTTCTTTGGCCCCATTTTCGATGGTCATTCCCATATTGGTTCCTGTGTCCCCGTCTGGTACAGGAAAGACGTTCAAAGAGTTTACATATTCCGCTTGTTTATTTAAGCGCGTAGCCCCCGCTTGAACCATTTCTTGAAATAAACTTGTAGTAATATTAGCCACGATTATTCTCCCACAATCTTGATATTTTGAATATAGACATTCACAGTATCCGTAGTGATTCCAAGTTGATTTTCCAAACTAAATTTCACACGTTCTTGAATATTTTTTGAGACTTCGCTAATTTTTGTTCCATAGCTCAAAACAGTGTAAACATCAACTGCGATAGTTCCTGCTTCCGTTGTTTTGACAACAACACCTTTAGAGAAGTTTTCTTTCCCTAGGAGGGCTTGGAAATTATCTTTGATCGCATTTTTGCTGGCCATTCCAACCACACCGAAGATCTCAGTAGCAGCACCGCCTACAACAGTTGCGATAACCTCATCAGTCAATTCAATTTGACCGTCCTTTGTATTGATTTTTACTGTCATAATTTCTACCTCAAAAGTATTTTATATTCTATTTTACCATAAAAGAGGTCAACTGTAAAAGGGTAGGGACTATTCTTCTCCCGCTGTGACAGCTGTCTCTGGAGAAAAAGAAAAGGGAGTGGGAAAGAACTCCGTAAAATAAAAAAAGTTGAAAAGGTTCCCCAAACCTTTTCAATTTTCCCACCCCCGCACAAGTTGATTAGGAAGTACGAATGTTTCAAACATGAGTAGTTCCAATCAACCACTGCGTCATGCTACTATTCCTATCAAAAAGCGAAGGCTGAACACTTTATGCCCAGCCTTCTTTCTTTATTAAACGCGTTCTACTTTACCAGATTTCAATGCACGAGCTGAAGCCCAAACTTTTTTAGGTTTACCATCGATAAGGACAGTTACTTTTTGAAGGTTTGGTTTTACGGCACGTTTTGTTTGGTTCATAGCGTGTGAACGGTTGTTACCTGATACAGTCTTACGACCTGTGAAATAACATACTTTAGCCATTTCTGTGTTTCCTCCTATTAGATCTAATATAACGGATGTGCTAGCACCACATACCGTACTATATTACCAAAAAAAATCTCTCTTGGCAAGCTTTTGGCCAAAGTTTTTCATTTCCGACTTAAGAAAACGAATTCGCTCCGACATAGATAATTTCCAGATTTCCTAAGGAGACATCGCCTGTAATGTAGAAATCCTTGCTTGTCAGAGCACTTGGATTTTCCTGATGTTGGATCGCTGAGAGGGAATTATCCACATTTACATGGACACGCCAATCACTTGGTACATAGAGACTCAAACTTCCAAGGGAAACATCGACAACAAACTGAGCAGATGGACCCTCGATGCGGCAATTGTCAAAATAAACCGATGCTTCTCCCATACTCACATCTGCACTTCCGCGGGTAAAGTGTTGGTCATTGAGATATTTTGTCACTGTTGAAAAAGTGACATCAATGTCATTGCCATCCGACTTACTCATGGACCCAGCAGAATAGGAAGCTAGGCGGGCTTTTGTTTTCTTAGAGGGTTTAAACAAAATATTGAGCCCAATCACAGCGAGAATTGAGGAAAGGATGACAACTGAATTGGACACCGGAAGGAAATGGTATTGCCCATTGAGACAAAAGAGGGCTAATAGTCCATAGATGAAGCCCCAACCAAAATGGCGTTTTAAGAAACTAGAGAGGGACAGGACGGCAAGCAAGGTAACCCAAGCTAAGGTCCAGATGCTGATGTCCCATTTTACAAAATAGCCTTGTAAGAGGATTAAGGCTGCTAAAAGGATTAAGAATACTCCAATTAATTTTTTTCTCATGATATTACCTCATTTCATTTAGTCGTTCTTTTAAGAGTTGATAGTAGCGTCTAGATACGTGAACCTGCTTATGGGTCTGGTAGAAATTGACCGTGCTGGTCCCTGAAAAAGACTTTTCTAGAGAATAGATCTGCTTTGCGTTGACAATGGTGGATTTGGAAATTCGACAAAAGGCAATGGGAAGCAGCTCCTCCAACTCATAGAGCTTCTGCTTGACCTCATAGGCCTCGTCCTTGGTGTGTCCAAAAATCTTCTCCCCGTCCGTCTCAAAAAAGAGGATCGATGCCACATCCAGAAAATACTCACTTCGATCCTTGTAGAAGGCTAATGGAGCGACTTTTTGTTCTAGGATTCTCTCTTGCAGCTGGGTCAACTCCGGGATCAAGCGCGGGGCTCGAATCAAGATCTCAGGCTCGTCCATTGATGGATCCAATTCGATTCTAACTTTCATAAAACTCCTTTCCCAACGTTTTGATAGTACCATTATAACAGCTGTTGAAAACAAAACAAGGGCTTTTCAGTAAGTGGCACGTTTTGCCCATCAAGAGGTAGCTTTTGAGAAGTAAAGAGGCTGGGACAAAAGTCCTAGCCTCTCAATTGTCTTTGGATTGTCGAGCAAGACGCAGTGGTTGAGTGGGCTCTACTACGCTGATTTCATCAGCTTTTATAGTCCTACTCAACTGTGCGGAGGTGGGACGACGAAATCGAATTCTAACGAATGACCGATTTCTGTCCCACTCTCTTTCTTTATTTGTTACTTTCCTTATCCGGTAAAAGAAAACTAAGACCCAGGCAAGCGAGCACACCCGCTGTGATCACTAAGCCATTTGAAACCGGCAAGAGATCGTAGATCGCGTTTGCAATCATCAGAGCAATTAAAGCACAGATGACACTTGCCTTGTAGTCCTGTTTCATCAGATTTTCAAGAGTAAAGAAAGCAAATAAGAGAACGGGGAATAAAGGCCAGATATTCACATCAAGCTTTGGAAAGCCAACCATTCCCATTATAACAACCGCAAGAGCTGCCAGAATAAAACCAAGTCCAAGTAATTTTTTCATCATAGTATACCTCTTTTTCATTAATTGGAAGTATTGCTTCCTTTGATGATTCTATGATAGCAGAGAGCCCCTATGGAGACAAGGACTTTTGACTAAGCGGTCAAAAATGGCGCCTATGCGGTCAAAAAAAGAAACGAGACAGAACGAATATGTGATCACCATTATTCATCGTCTCGCTCCTTCAAAGCAGTTTTTTCTATGCCGATTGCAGGGATCGAACCTGTGACCTACGCGTTACGAGTGCGTTGCTCTACCAACTGAGCTAAATCGGCGATTACCTTCTTAGTATAGCACTCTGATAGCGGATGTCAAGCACTTTTAGTTGATCTTTTTAATCAGAATCTGACATGGATTCTGTGGATCCCATAGTTGCGGAAAAATCTCTAATTTTTTAAAACCAAGACTGCGATAAAAGACATTTGTTCGGTCATAATCTTTATTTGAACCTTCTGCGACTGTTTTGACCTGTAGGTAGGCCACTTGTTTGACTGCTTCTCTTTCTATAGTCGTAACTAATTCCCTTCCAATTCCTTGACCTTGGAATGATTTTTTCACGCCTAGACAGTCAATTTCAGCACAATCTTCACTCGAATATGATAAACTTATAAACCCTACTACATCACTTTCTTGATAAGCAGCCCAAACTCGTAAATCCTTAGCTCCTTCAATGTAGGCTTGCGTGCTTTCTGGTATTCCAAACCATTCTGGCAAATCCCTTAAAATCTCAGCGACAACTGCCATTTTTTGATCTTCACCCTTGACTTCTTTAATTACAAACATCATAAGTTCCTTTCTTGATTTTAGTCTTACTTTACCTCTTACGAACCAGCACTTTCATAGGCATCCAATCCCCTGTCCCAAAGTTTGAGGGAAATAACAAAGAAAACAAGGGAAATCAGAATCAAACCACCAATATTAAAGAGTCCATCCTTGTCCTGCAAGAAATAGCTGGCAGGATAGTAGGCCGTAAAGGCGAAAGGTACAATAAAGCTAATTAACCAACGAAGGAGCGAATTGTAAATAGAAATAGGATACTTGGCAAAATCATTAAACATATAGAAAATGTAAATCATGGCACCTGACTGCTTGGTCCAAAAAGCGATGCTGGCTGTAGCAATTTTCAAGGAAGTATAAATCAAGGTCGCAAAAGGAATACAAACTAGAAAAATCAGGAATTTTGGAAGAGTCCAAGCAATGCTAGTCGCCGTTGTCGCTAGTAAAATTCCACCGACCAAAAGTTCACCCAAGGCATCAATCTGAAAGGTCTCAACGAGGATGTGAAAGAGAGGATTGATAGGACGAGTCAGATACTTGTCAAACTCCCCTTTTCGAACTAGTCGTTGACCTAAAGCCCAGAGATTGTCAAAAAAGAGATGATCTAGTCCCTTTGGAATTAAGGAAAATCCATAGATAAAGGCAATTTCTTGAAAAGTCCAACCTTCTAGGGAGGGAATGTGTTGAAAGATGACATTGAGAAACAAGAGGTTCAGGCCTTGAGTCAGAAAGACTCCCAACACACCAACCACAAAATCTACCTTGTATTCCATGATTTGCTTGATGTACTGTCTGATAAAAATCAGATGCATGCGTTGATATTTTTTCATACTAACCTCCCTGAATGGTGATAAATGACTGGACTCGTTTCCAAATCAACTGAGACAAGCCCACCATCACTATAA
>JAGZZN010000057.1 GCA_018377375.1 Streptococcus parasanguinis | reverse complement strand
AAGCTGATGAAATCAGCGTAGTAGAGCCCACTCAACCACTGCGTCTTGCTCGACAATCCAAAAATAATTGAGAGGCTAGGACTTTTGTCCCAGCCTCTTATTTGTTGCGACTGAATAGAAGAGGAGTCACATTTTATATGACTCCTCTTCTATGGCTTATTTTAATTTTTCTGTGATTTCTTTAGCAAGTAGGAGTCCCAATCGATAGTCTTTATTGATGGCATGGATGACATCGTTGATATTGTCGGTCTCTTGGATTTTTTCCTTGATGCTATCTTTGAAAGCTTGATCTTTCAAGAGTTGCTCTTGTAAGAGCCGTTGTAGTTTTTCTCTTTCGTACTTGTTAAATAAAAAGAGAACCACTAAACTGATGAGGATTAAGATGTAAACGGTTTGATTCATAGATTTCTCCTGTATATAAAGAATCTGAAAATGTAGAGAATGAAGGGCATTGGACATGAGAAAAGGAGTGAGAAAGAACTAAATTGAATCGCATTTAGTTTCTCCTCTCACTCCCATAAGAGATGTTCTACTTATCCATCATAGATAAGAAATTACATTTTCTCAGGTGCATCGACACCAAGTAAGCGAAGGGCTTCTTTTAAGACTACTGCTGTTGAGTAGCTAAGAGCAAGACGGCTTTCGCGTTCTGGGCTTTCATCCAAGATACGAGTGTGTGCATAGTATTTGTTGAAGGCTTGAGCCAAGTTGATAGCATATTTTGCGATCAAGGATGGATCATAGTTTTCAGCAGCACGTTTGACAACACGAGAGAAGTCTTGGAGAAGCTTGATGATTTCCCAGCTTTCAGGATCGCTCAAGCTGTATGTCGCATCTGTAGATGGTGTGAAGTTGGCTTTGCGAAGGATGGATTGGATACGAGCGTAAGCGTATTGAACGTAAGGTCCAGTTTCTCCTTCAAAGGATACCATGGCTTCGAGGTCGAAGTCATACCCATTGCGGCGGTCTGTCTTCAAGTCGTAGAATTTAACCGCACCAACACCGACTGCATGTGCCACTTCTTCCTTGTTTTCCAATTCAGGATTCTTTTCTTCGATCTGCGCTTTGGCACGAGAGATGGCTTCTTGAAGAGTTGGTTCGAGAAGGATGATATTTCCTTTACGAGTTGACAATTTTTGGCGGTTTTTTGTCACCAAACCAAAGTCAACGTGAACCATATCGTCGCTCCAGTCAAATCCCATTTTCTTCAGAACAGCTTTCAATTGACGGAAGTGGTTGGATTGTTCTTGCCCTACAGCATAGATGTTTTTCACAAAGTTGTAAGTCCGTGCACGGTAGATAGCAGTTGCGATATCACGCGTGATGTAAAGAGTGGCACCGTCTGATTTCTTAATCATAGCTGGTGGAAGGTTGACATCATCCAACTCAACGATGCTAGCACCCTTAGACTCTTTCAACAAGCCTTTGTCTTCAAGGATTTGAACCCCTTCATCCATCTTGTCGTTGTAGAAAGCTTCTCCGTTCAAGCTATCAAACTCAACACCGAGGAGTTTGTAGATACGGTTGAATTCCACCAAGCTTTCGTCACGGAACCATTGCCACAATTCAGTTGCTTCTGGATCCCCATCTTCCAATTTCTTGAACCAGAGACGTCCTTCTTCATCAAGCTCAGGATCATTTTCAATTTCAGCATTGATACGAACGTAAAGTTTTAGCAATTCATCGATTGGGTTGGCTTCGACAGCTTCCTTGCTACCCCATTTTTTATAAGCGACCATCAAGAGACCGAACTGTTTGCCCCAGTCTCCTAAGTGGTTGATTTTAATCGTGTTGTAGCCCATTTTGCGGAAGATGTTTGAAAGAGCATCCCCGATAACAGTTGAACGCAAGTGACCAACTGAGAATGGTTTTGCGATGTTTGGGCTTGAAAGGTCGATGGTAATGTTTTGACCATGTCCTTCGTCTTGTTGACCGTAGTCTGCACCTGCTTCGATGACGGATTTGATTACCTGATCAGAGATCTTAGATTTATCTAAGAAGAAGTTCACGTAAGGTCCAGTTGCAACGACTTTTTCAAAGGCGCTTTGGTCGATCTTTTCAGCAATGTCTGCAGCGATTGCTTGAGGAGCCTTGCGTTCCACTTTTGCAAGTGAGAAGGCTGGAAAAGCAATGTCACCAAGATCAGATGATTTTGGTTGTTCAAGCAAGTTTAAAATAGCATCTTGGTCAAGAGAGTCAATCACTTTGGCCAATTCACTAGCAATGAGTTCTTTATTGTTCATATTAGCTCCTTAGTCCTTTTAACTATTATTTTAACACAATTCTGAGCGAATTTTCAATTTTTTTGGTATAATTTAAAGTATATTTATTCAAAAGTGGAGGTCCAATGAAAAAGACAGAACGACACCTTTTGATTCAACAGATGATTCGAAATGAAAAACTGTCCACGCAAAAAGAGATTCAGGATCGTTTAGAAGCAAAAGGAATTGCAGTAACGCAAACGACCCTCTCACGTGATTTGCGGGATCTAGGTCTGGTCAAGGTGAAGCGAAAAGATCAATTGTATTATATTTTGCCAAATGAGCCTGAGGTGGCAGAGATTTATATTATGCTGTCCAGCCATGCCAAGTCTGTCTCACGGGCAGAATTCACCTTGGTCTTGCGGACAGAGCTAGGAGAAGCGGCTCTCTTGGCCAATGGTGTAGATGAGATGTCAGATGAGCGTATTTTGGGAACAGTAGCAGGGGCCAATACCCTCTTAATTGTCTGTCGAGACCAAGATGCAGCCATTGAAATTCAAAATGAAATTTTAGGGATGATGCAGTAATCAAGCCCTTAAAGAAAAAGAGAATACCCCATTAAGATGTCAAAAGGAGGAAGATAGGCAACTATCTACTCCTGTTTTCATCTATGGAGCTTGTGTCAGAAAATGATGCAACAGTAAGGAATAAAGAAGTATGACAGTAGAAAAAATATCCCCTGGAATGCAGCAGTATCTAGATATCAAAAAAGACTATCCGGATGCCTTTTTGCTGTTTCGAATGGGAGATTTTTACGAATTATTTTATGAAGATGCAGTGAATGCAGCTCAAATTTTAGAGATTTCCTTAACCTCACGGAATAAAAATGCAGAGAATCCGATTCCCATGGCGGGTGTTCCCTACCACTCGGCCCAGCAGTATATTGATGTTCTCATCGAACAGGGGTATAAGGTAGCGATTGCGGAACAAATGGAAGATCCCAAAGAAGCCAAGGGGGTCGTTAAGCGTGAAGTCGTACAGGTGATCACGCCGGGTACAGTGGTGGATTCGACCAAGCCAGATAGTGAGAATAACTTTCTGGTTGCTTTGGACCGTTCAGGGAATGATTATGGGCTAGCCTATATGGATCTGGTGACAGGGGAATTTCAGGTGACGACTCTCAATGACTTCAGCATGGTTTGCGGAGAAATCCGCAATTTACGTGCGCGTGAGGTGGTCCTGGGTTATGAGTTGCCAGAACAGGAAGAATGTGTTTTTGTGAGCCAGATGAATCTCTTGCTGTCACACGTAGAGACAGCGCTGGACGATGTCCAACTTTTAGGGAATCATCTGAGTGAACTCGAAAAGGAAACGGCTGGCAAACTTCTCCAGTATGTCCACCAGACCCAAATGCGGGAATTGAGCCACCTCAAAAAAGCCCATCATTATGAAATTTGCGATTTCTTGCAGATGGACTTTGCGACCAAGGCTAGTCTGGATTTGACAGAGAATGCTCGGACTGGGAAGAAACATGGTAGCTTGTATTGGTATTTGGATGAAACCAAGACGGCCATGGGAGGACGTTTGTTGCGGTCCTGGATTCAGAAACCCTTAGTCGATTTGAAACGGATTCGAGAGCGCCAGGACATCATTCAGGTCTTTATGGATCATTTCTTTGAACGGAGCGATTTGACCGACAGCCTCAAAGGGGTCTATGACATTGAACGCTTAGCGAGTCGGGTTTCCTTTGGCAAGATCAATCCTAAGGATCTCTTGCAGCTAGGAGATACTCTGGGTCATGTGCCGACGATCAAGTCGATTCTACTGGGGATTGGTGATCCGGTCTTAGATGTCTTGATTGCACGCTTGGATGAACTTCCTGAGTTGCACCGCTTGATTACCTCAGCTATTGCTCCGGAAGCGTCTGCTGTTATTACAGAGGGAAATATCATCCGAACCGGTTTTGACGAGCAATTGGACCAGTACCGTGTCGTTCTTCGGGATGGCACTGGTTGGATTGCTGAGATTGAGGCCAAGGAACGCGAAGCTAGTGGCATTACCGGTCTGAAAATTGATTACAACAAGAAGGATGGCTACTATTTCCATGTCACCAATTCTCAATTGAACCACGTTCCTGCTCATTTTTTCCGCAAGGCGACCTTGAAAAATTCAGAACGCTTTGGTACGGAGGAATTGGCACGCATCGAAGGAGATATGCTAGAGGCGCGTGAGAAGTCTGCTAATTTGGAATATACAATTTTTATGCAGATTCGTGAAGAAGTTGGCAAGTATATCCAACGTCTGCAACAGTTAGCTCAGGCGATTGCGACGGTTGATGTTTTACAAAGTCTAGCCAGTGTCGCTGAGTCGCAACAGTTGAATCGTCCCCTCTTTCATGAAGAACGGCGAATCGCGATCGACAAAGGTCGTCATCCGGTTGTTGAAAAAGTGATGGGAGCCCAGTCCTATATTCCTAATAGCATCTTTATGGATGAGGAACGGGATATTCAGCTGATTACGGGGCCAAATATGAGCGGGAAGTCTACCTATATGCGCCAATTGGCGATCATTGTGATTCTTGCGCAAATTGGCTCCTATGTTCCAGCGCAAAAGGCTGAGTTGCCAATCTTTGATGCGATTTATACCCGGATCGGAGCTGCCGATGACCTGGTATCGGGTCAGTCTACCTTTATGGTAGAAATGATGGAGGCCAATCACGCTATTCGCAAGGCAACGCCCCAGTCCTTGATTTTATTTGATGAGTTGGGACGGGGAACGGCGACCTATGATGGGATGGCCCTTGCCCAGTCCATCATCGAATACATCCACGATCGGACTGGTGCTAAGACCTTGTTTGCGACCCATTACCATGAGTTGACAGCTCTCTCAGAGACTCTGTCCCGTTTGGAAAATGTCCATGTCGCGACCTTGGAGCGAGATGGACAGGTTACCTTCTTGCACAAGATTGAACCCGGCCCAGCGGATAAGTCCTATGGGATTCACGTAGCAAAGATCGCTGGTTTGCCAGAAGAGTTGTTGAAGCGGGCGGATGCGATTTTGACCAAGCTCGAAGGACAAGCCCAGCAAGTACCGTTTGTGGATGAAACTTTTAAAAAGGAAGCACCTTCACAGGTTGCTGAACAAATGTCCCTCTTTGAGGAGGAGGCAGAAAATACAGTGATCACGGAATTGAAGAATCTGGATCTCTATAATATGACTCCGATGGAAGTCATGATGGCAGTCGCCGAATTGAAAAAGAAATTGTAAAAAAAGATCCTCGTGACGGCGAGGATCTCAGATTGAATACAAAGTCATCTTAGAAACTTTCCTTAGGTGAGTCCGGACGTCAGCGAACTTCTACGAAGTTCCATGACTTAGTTTTGAGCCTAAGGTCTCAAAACTCCCGAGTGCCTGAAACGTTTGTGTTTCAGGAACTTTTCTCACAGCGGAAAGTTTCAGTAGATGATTGAATAACTATAACGAGTATCATTTTTATAGAATTTATTAGATTTGTATAAAAGAATAGCTTATCTCCACTTTCAGATCCTCGTGACGGCGAGGATCTTTTTTTAGTGGTTAGTAATGCTTTGATTGATTTCTTGTACTTGTTTTTTGTAAAAATGATAAGAGACCAACCAGATGATCACATAAACGAGGGTGAATTCGACAATGAGCGAGAGGTAAAATCCTAGTCGTGCTGGGAACCAGCCGGCCAAGGTAGCTAGGGGAATAAAGCCAAGTAACATGAGTAGGTAATGGCTCAGAGTAGCCCGCAAGAGGCTCCAGTCTTTTTGAAAGAGGAGACTTCCGAAGCTAAAGAGGACCCCGATCGCACCCCAAACGAGGACGCAATAGAGCATGACCAGTGAGCCGTGAACATGATGCAAGAACATCCAGCGGCCGACTGTAGAGTTGGGACTTAAGGGAAGGTACAACTCAGGTGAGAAGTGGTAGGAAAAGAAGATGGATAGAATGAGCCCGATGAGAATCCCTTTTAGGGCGTCAGAAAATGATTGTTTTAGCATGATAATTTCTCCTTAATGGCTTTTAAATAACGACGGGAGGAGTAGGTCAGGCTCCCATTTTTTAGATAGATTTGAACCGATCCTCCACTAGTGAAGTGCAGGTGATCGATTTCTTTTGTGTTGATAATTTCAGATTGGGAAATTTTGAGAAAGAAGGTCGGTAAGTCTTCAGATAGTTGATAGAGTGGTCCAGTCAGGATAAATTGATCTGTCATGGTCTCACCAATCACTTGCCGATTTTCAATGTAAAAACGTTGGAATAGCTGGCTTTCGATCAGGTAAGCCTCCCCATCCTTTTTGGCACGTAAGCGCCCTTTTTGATCCAATTCTTCCACAAAGTCACGGATTCTCTCTACACGCGTAGATAGTGTAGGTGCTGTAATCGTCACCGCTTCTTCTTGGAAGTGGGAATCAATGTGTACTTCTACTTTCATAAGATATTTTCTCCCTCCTTAGGTAAAGTCGGTTAGCCTGCTAGCCCGGCTCCTTCTTTACACTACTATTAAACACTTTTTCCAAAGGGAAGACAAGGGGATTTGTTTATGTGGTCATTTTCTTTGCCTATGCGGTTTTTAGGGAAGAAGATGGGGCCAGTCTCCATTTTTTAAGAAAGGGAGTCCTGTGGATCTGTGGTATAATAGAGCTACATGTATCGGTGAAAAAAGGTAAAGGAGCAGCTATGTCACAGATTATTGAATTGCCAGAAGTCCTAGCCAACCAGATTGCGGCAGGTGAAGTAATTGAACGACCTGCTAGTGTGGTCAAGGAATTGGTTGAAAACTCGATCGATGCTGGAGCTAGCCAGATCGTCGTTGAAATCGAAGAAGCAGGATTGAAGTCGATTCGGATCACAGACAATGGAGAAGGAATTGCGCATGATGAGGTCGCTCTGGCCCTTCGTCGACATGCGACCAGTAAGATCAAGAATCAAGCGGATCTTTTTCGCATTCGAACGCTTGGTTTTCGTGGCGAGGCCATGCCTTCCATTGCTTCTGTTAGTATTCTAACCCTTCTAACGGCTCAAGAAGGAGCTGCCCACGGGACCAAATTGGTCGCAAAGGGTGGTGAAATTGAGGAATTGGAGCCAGCGACAAGCCCTGTCGGGACCAAGATTACAGTAGAAGATCTCTTTTTTAATACCCCTGCTCGTCTCAAGTATTTAAAAAGCCAGCAGGCAGAGCTGTCCCATATCGTGGATATTCTCAATCGCTTAAGCTTGGCCCATCCAGAGATTGCTTTCACTTTGATCAATGATGGAAAAGAAATGACCAAAACAGCAGGGACTGGGAATCTCCGGCAAGCGATTGCGGGCGTCTATGGCTTGGCGTCTGCCAAGAAGATGGTGGCCATTGAAAATCGCGACCTGGATTTTGAAGTGACGGGCTTTGTGTCTTTGCCTGAATTGACTCGTGCCAATCGCAACTACATCAGTCTCTTTATCAACGGCCGCTACATCAAGAATTTCTTGCTCAATCGGGCTATTTTAGACGGCTACGGTAGTAAACTCATGGTGGGTCGCTTCCCGCTCGCGGTCATTCATATCCAGATCGACCCTTACTTAGCGGATGTCAATGTTCACCCGACCAAGCAAGAAGTGCGTATCTCCAAAGAACGAGAACTGATGGCCTTGATCTCCCAAGCGATTGCGAATGCTCTGAAAGAGCAGGACCTAATTCCGGATGCTCTAGAAAATCTAGCCAAATCGACCATTCGCCGAACAGAAAAGCCAGTACAGACAACCTTGCCTTTAAAAGAAAACCGCCTTTATTATGACCGCGAAAGTCAAGATTTCAAGCTTCGGCCAGAGGTGGCAGATCCTCAGCTACCTCTAACAGATGAGGATACTACTGATTCGATAAGCCAAGAAAATCCAGTAGAAAAACCGACAAGCGCGATCAAGTTTGCAGAGCGAAAGGCGCCTCAGTACGACCAACTGGATCACCCAGAGTTGGATCTGGCTAGTCTAGACAAGGCCTATGACAAGCTGGAGGGAGAGGAAGCATCCACCTTCCCAGAGTTGGAATATTTTGGTCAGATGCATGGGACCTATCTCTTTGCCCAAGGTAATGGGGGCCTCTATATCATCGACCAACATGCGGCCCAAGAGCGGGTCAAATACGAAGAATACCGGGAGAGTATCGGGGATGTGGACGGCAGTCAACAACAACTGCTGGTGCCTTATATCTTTGAATTTCCTACAGACGATCTGATCCGCCTGCAACAGCGCAAACATCTCCTAGAGGAAGTGGGAGTTTATCTTGAAGAGTACGGAGTCAACCAGTTGATCTTGCGGGAGCATCCGATCTGGATGAAGGAAGAAGAGATCGAGTCGGGCATCTATGAAATGTGTGACATGCTCCTCTTGACCAAGGAAGTGTCCATTAAGAAATACCGGGCGGAGTTGGCTATCATGATGTCCTGCAAACGCTCTATCAAGGCCAATCACACACTGGACGATTACTCCGCACGGGATCTGATCTACCAACTGTCCCAATGTGACAACCCTTATAACTGCCCCCACGGCCGTCCCGTCTTGGTCAACTTTACCAAGTCGGATATGGAAAAGATGTTCCGACGCATTCAGGAAAATCACACCAGTTTACGGGAATTGGGCAAGTATTAATCAAACAATAAAGGAAGATTATGTACGAATACATTAAAGGAATTTTAACGAAAATCACCGCTAAATACATTGTGGTAGAAACAGCTGGAATCGGCTATCTCTTGCATGTGGCCAATCCCTATGCCTACTCTGGCAAAATGAATCAAGAGGTGCAAGTCTACCTGCACCAAGTGGTCCGTGAAGATGCTCACCTTCTCTATGGCTTTGCGACCGAAGAAGAGAAACAGCTCTTTTTAAACTTGATCTCAGTCTCTGGGATTGGACCTGTCTCAGCTCTAGCTATTATTGCTGCAGACGATAATGCAGGCCTTGTCCAAGCCATCGAAAGCAAGAACATTACCTACTTGACCAAGTTTCCAAAGATCGGCAAGAAAACAGCCCAACAGATGGTTTTGGACCTAGAAGGTAAGATCAATCTTGATCTAGAAGATGCACCGGCCCAATCTAAAGCCAAAGTTGCAGAAGAAAACCAAGCCCTTGAAGAAGCTATGGAAGCCATGTTGGCATTGGGCTACAAGGCAACGGAACTTAAGAAAATCAAGAAATTCTTTGAAGGAACTTCTGATACTGCTGAAAACTACATCAAGTCTGCTCTTAAGATGTTGGTGAAATAGGAGAAGAAGATGCCAAAACGCTGTGGCTGGGTCAAAATGACCAATCCGTTATATGTAGCTTACCATGATGAAGAATGGGGTCGGCCCCTCCATGATGACCAGGCCCTTTTTGAGTTACTCTGTATGGAGACCTATCAGGCTGGACTATCTTGGGAGACGGTTCTCAATAAACGGCAGGCTTTCCGAGAGTCTTTTCATGCTTACCATCTTCAACGCGTCACAGAGATGACCGACTCTGAACTGGAAACTTTGTTAGACAATCCAGCCATCATCCGCAATCGTGCTAAGATCTATGCGACACGGGCCAATGCTCAAGCCTTTCTACAAGTCCAGGAGGAATTTGGATCGTTTGATGCTTATCTTTGGTCTTTTGTCGATGGGAAAACCATCGTCAATGATGTTCCAGATTACCGACAGGCTCCAGCGAAGACAGCTCTTTCTGAGAAGCTAGCCAAGGACCTCAAAAAGCGTGGTTTTAAGTTTACAGGTCCCGTTGCGGTCCTGTCCTACCTACAAGCAGCAGGCCTGGTCAATGACCATGAGAATGATTGTGAATGGAAAAACGGTGGTTAGTTAGTATAGGTAACTAGAGTATATGAGAATATAGAAAAAAGCTGAGAAATTTTTCTCAGCTTTATTTGTTATAGTCAAAGCGAATGACTTGCTCCGTTGCATCTACATGGGCGTGGACTCCGAAGGGGACAATTGCTCTTGGAGTTGCGTGTCCGACATTCAGATTATAGACAATCGGGATATTGCTATCAATGATCTCCAATAGTGCTTCTTTATAGTCGTCATAGAAAGTTTCATCCATAGGTTTTCCGACCAAGAGTCCACTGATGACCTCGAATATACCCGTGTCCTTTAAAGTCCTCAACATCTTTTTGAAGTCTTCAGGTTTAGGCTTTTCTTCGCTTGTTTCTAGCAAGAGGATTTTTCCTTCCCAGTCGGATAAGTCAGGGAAAAGTTTGTATTTTTGGCAGAGGTCTGTGCTGTCTGCGTGTAGAGAGTTGTCGAAAATATCATAGAGAGACTCAAGACAACCACCGAGGATTTCTCCCTCAAACTGAGCATTGCCTTGTAACAAGTCAAAACCTGTATTTGCATGGCTAACACGAGGTGTTCCCAAGGCTTTGGGACTAAAATCAGTCCGTTCCTCATACCAAACGTTACTAGGGCGAATTTCTGAGATTTTTCCAGTCTCAATCAATTCTTTAAAGTAGTGGAGGCTATATGGCAACATTTCTTTGTTTAACTCACAAATGTCTGCTAGAAATGATTGGCCGTAAAAAGTCTTGATTCCTAGTTTATGCAACATGAGATGGTTCATGGTCGTATCCGAGAAGCCAAG
>JAGZZN010000056.1 GCA_018377375.1 Streptococcus parasanguinis | reverse complement strand
GCTGATTTCATCAGCTTTTACAGCCCTACTCAACTGTGCGGAGGTGGGACGACGAAATCGAATTCTAACGAATTACCGATTTCTGTCCCACTCTCTTTCATTAATTACAAGGCTGTGATGGCTGTGATCAAACCAAAGATAATCCCTGGTGCATTAGCTGCAGCAAGTGGAATATCGCGTTCTTTTTTGAAGAGTCCGTAGTAAACCCAAAGGCTACAGTTGATGGCTGCGACAAGGGGTTGAATAAAGTTCCCTTTGTGACCTGCGAGGTTATCCATGATTTGTGGGAAGTAAGACACATACATCATAACAGACATAAAGGTCGCAACCCAACCAAGAATTTTCATTTGTTTTTCATTCATTTTGAAACTACCATTTCCTTTTCTTTTTTTAAAGTATGCACTATTCTACCTTTTGTCCTTTACAAATTCAAGTCTTTTTTTCAAATGTTACCGAACTGTAAAGTGTCACAATCTTGTGATTTTGCAGGAAGATGGATTTCTTTTTGAGAGGATCTTCTCTCTAGTTTCCATTTTTTGACACATTGTCTAATTTTGTGCGAATGTAATCGTTTTCATCTTGAATAGCATGCAAATTAATTGCATTATCTTCCTATTTATGCTATTTTGATACACAGAGGTAAAATTTTATGAATAAACAAAAAATCAACCAAATCGTTGGCTCCATCGGTGCCTTTATTGGGATTATCGTTTTCATTGCCTACATCCCACAAATTATTGCTAATTTACAGGGAAATAAGGCCCAACCTTTCCAACCCTTGTCAGCTGCTATTTCTTGCTTGATCTGGGTCATTTATGGTTGGACAAAGGAACCTAAAAAAGACTGGATTTTGATCATTCCGAATTCGGCAGGTGTCATCCTAGGGGGATTGACTTTCCTTACATCACTTTAATAGAAAGTGAACAAAGACTGAACTCTACGGGTTCAGTCTTTTTTGTGTATCCCTTTGAAAAACAAAATCAATCGCAGTCGGTTTTCGTACAAAAAAGCCCGCTATGAGCAAGCTAAAAAAATTGACAATTCTTTTCTTTGAATAACCTATGCTGGATTATTGTGCAAAAATATCCAAATAATATCTGATTATTATTAGAGTATATTGAAACTTTCCGCTGTGAGAAAAGTGCCTGAAATAATTATGTTTCAGGCACTCGGAATTATTGAGACCTTAGGCTCAATAATTAGTCATGGAACTTCTTCGAAGTTCGCTGACGTCCGTACTCACCTAAGGAAAGTTTCTAATTTAATTTGAGTTTCTTTTCCTAAATCTGCACAATCTTACGATAGCTCCGAGAGGTGATCCAAAAGACGATTAGGTAGGTGATGAGAAAGACAGCACAGACACTGAGGGTCACGATGAGGACTTGGCCACTATTGATGACACCGAGCACTTTGAGGATCAGGCGGATCATATGGTAGGCAAAGGCCAGGTGGACAAAGGCAAAGATGAGGGGAAGGAAGAAGACGGTCCGCACTTGACGGTTGATGGTCCGTTTGACCTCATCTTCATCAAGCCCTACCTTTTGGAGGATGACGAAGCGGTCACGGTCTTCATAGCCTTCTGAGATTTGCTTGTAGTAGATAACGATGACGGTTCCGACCATAAAGATCAATGACAAGAAAATACCGATAAAGAAGATGCCGCCAAAGAGGCTATTCAACTCTGCCACATCATTGGCTCGGTTGCCTCCATAGATAAATGTTCCTTGGGCCTGTTGGCTACTCAATTCATCGATCATCTTGTCATAGCTGGCTGCCAGCTTGAGTTGCTGGTCTTCGTCAACATTGACATTGAAGCCACCGTAAATATTGGTATTGATGGCAAGATCCGGAAACTGAGCGACAAAGGCTGAAAGGTCTGGCACGATCAGGTAATTGAAATCCTCCGTCAGCATATTGAACTGATTTGGCACATGATCCGTGATAAAATCCTTGCTCACTTCTTCCTTGACTTGGAAGTCTTGCCCATTGATAGTGAACTGCTTTTGCCCTGTCAGAGCCTTGTTATGAGCAAAGAGGATGACTTGGTTACCGGTCAGATCGACCTTTTCTCCGGTCATTTGTTCATAGCTAGCTGCATCAAAGACCATAAAGACAGTTTTGGGAGTGACGTTGCGTTCATCAGCTGGATAGACGGTGAAATCCGTACCCTTTTGTGATTTAACTCCAAAGTTGGCATAGGTCATCAGGTCACGATTTTTGATCTCAAGATGATGCTCAGAGGCAAATTCATCAAATTTCTGGTTGATTTGCTCTAGGTCTACCCCTTTTCCTTGGACAGAGAAATCATGAGGAGACATGATCTTCTTGATCGTTTCACCACCGATATAGATGTTGGTCGCAGCAGAAATGGTTACCAATACCATGGTCGAGAGGATGGCAATGGTCGCAAGCCCCACTGCATTTTTCTTCATACGATAGATGAGATTAGAGACCGAGATCATGTTGTTGGGTTGGTAATAATAACTCTTCTTTTTCTTAAGCAGATGCAAGAAGACGGTGATCCCAGCATTAAAGAGCAGGTAGGTCCCGATCATGACCAAGATAACGGCTAGAAAGAAGGTCACAAGCGCAATGATAGGGTCTTTGACAGACACAGCTAGGTAGTAGCCAAAACCGAGAGAGGCTAAGCCAAGGATGGTTTGGGGCCACAAGAAGCGGGCTTTCTTTTCACCACTAGCCTTCTCACGCGTCAACTGCAGGGCATTCAAACGGAGAATGCGCCAAGCATTGAGAAAAACCAGGAGGCCAAAGATGAGACCAAAGGTGACAAAGACCAAAACCACAATCCCAGGTTGGAAGGTGGATACTAGCTGGACCTTCATCTTCATGAGTTTCAAGAGAAAGGCAAAGATCAACTTGTCAAAGAGAGCTCCGATCAAGACTCCGGCTGAGATGGTTAGAAAGCCAAAAAGCAAGAGTTCCTTGAAAATCATGCTGATGAGATGGCGTTTCTCAAGGCCCAGCATGCTGTAGATTCCCAGCTCCTTGGAGCGGTTTTTCATGACGAAGCTATTGGCATAAAGCACGATGATGGCCCCCGCGACATTGACCACGAAGAATCCCAAGCTGAGGGTGAACACTATAGAAGAGCCCCCTCGAAGCTCGGAAATGCGAGGATTAAAGGTCAGGGAGTCAAAGAGATAGGCGATGGTCACTGCGAGAATGACCGCAATAGCAAAGGGATAATAGAGCTTGCGGTTCTTGATCAGATTAGAGCAAGCTAATTTAGTGGTTAATCGTAACATCTACTCCACCTCACTTGCCATGACCGTCAAGGTATCCGAGATTTCTTGGAACATCTGACGCTCTGTCTTTTCCCCGCGGAAGATCTGGTTGTAGAGAATTCCGTCTTTGATAAAGAGCACGCGCTTGGCCCGAGCTGCCGCTGCAGTTGAGTGGGTCACCATGAGGATGGTTTGGCCCATGCTATTAATATCTTCAAAGACATCTAGCAAAGCAGCTGATGACTTGGAATCCAGCGCCCCTGTTGGCTCATCAGCAAGGAGAATTTCAGGTGAGGTGATGATGGCCCGTGTTACAGCCACCCGTTGCTTTTGCCCACCAGAAATTTCGTAGGGATATTTCTCAAGAAGCTGGTGAATGCCCAATTCCCGACTGACGCTATCGACCTTGCTCATCATTTCCTTGACCGGTCTGCGTGAGAGGACTAGAGGCAGGAGGATATTGTCCTTGACAGATAAGGTATCCAGCAGGTTGAAATCTTGAAACACGAAGCCTAGTTTTTCCCGACGAAAGCTCGAGGCATCCTTGTTCTTGATGGTCGAGGTATCGGTACCGTTGAGGTAGACCCGTCCTTCGGTCGGCTGGTCCAGCATGGCTAGGATATTGAGGAGGGTCGATTTCCCGGACCCTGATTCCCCCATGATGGCAACGTATTCGCCATTTTCCACGGTAAAATGAATGTCCTTTAGGGCTTCAACCTGCGTCCCTTGAAAGCGGGTTTTATAGATTTTTTTGATATGTTGAACGTCTAGCAATGACATACTTTTCTCCTTTTACTAGTAGATCAAGAAAAATTCTTGGGTTTGTTGCAGGACTTGGAGACCAAATTCCGTCTTTTCCAGATCGGTTTGGTTATTTGGTTTTTTAATCTTTTTGGGTTGTTTCATCCATTTCAAGAGTTTCATTTTCTTGACCTCCTTCATTTGATGAGACTATTGTATAAAAAATAAAAGGCGGCTACCATAACCTAACCTTTCATTTTACCGTTTATTTCTTACATTTTTGTAAGATGGAGATTCTATTCCTCAAAATCACATGATCTAAGTAATGACAAATCTTCTATATCATTTATCTTTGCTTTATCTAATCTAACAGATTGATTCATTACGAGATTTTCATATATATTTCGAACAAATCTTCCATTCGAAAAGTTCTTCTCATCATTTAGGATACTTGTTTTAAAATAATTGATCAATTTCAACTTCAGATTATCACTTAATCTATAGTCATCCTTTTGACACAAAAATTCTAATATTTTCAATAGTTCATCTGGTACATAATTCCCAAATTCAATGAAGTAATTAAATCTAGATTTCAACCCGGGATTTGAAGAAAAGAACTGTTCCATTGGTCTCGTATAGCCGGCAACAATCACAACTAAATCATCTCGATAATCTTCTAAGGCCTTGGTTAATTCTGTTAAGCATTCTCTACCATAAGAATCGGAATTTTCATTTTCAGTAATGCTATAAGCCTCATCGATAAACAGAACTCCTCCTTTTGCTTTCTCAATCACATTTTTGACCTTCAAAGCAGTTTGTCCTTGATATCCCGCAATTAAATCTGTTCGTGACACCTCAATAAAGTGACCTTTAGATAATAATCCGAGTTGTTTATACATTTTTCCAACAATACGAGCTACTGTTGTTTTTCCTGTCCCTGGGTTACCTGTAAATGCCATGTGCAAAGTTCTATTCGGAATTTTCAATCCTTTTTCTTTCCTTAACTTTTGTATTCTTTGATAGGAAATCAGATGATTAACTTCTTCTTTTACATTTTGTAAACCAACTAATCGATCAAGTTCTTTTTTTAAATCATCAAGTGAGCATTCTTCCGTTACTAGCTCATTTTTATTTTGTTTATAACCTTTTAGACTTACATAGCCTGCATATTTCAAAAGCGCTTCTGACAATTGATTTGCTAGAGTGGCGATCTTTTGAGAACCCTCTTGTTTTTCAATGACCAAGTATTGCAAAATATCAATGACTAATTTTTCAGAGTAATCATTGAGCAAAATAATTACTCGTTCAAGAAATTTTCCTTTTGAATCTGTTTGGCTATCAAATTTTTTTGCTAGTTCAATTAATTCATCCTGATAACGGCTCATTTGCTTACCTCATTAATAAAATGATCAAAGTCACAACAGCAACCCCAGTAGCTATGCCTGTCAAAGCAAAAGAAGCTATTAGTTTATTTGATAGAATATTCAGTTGACTTTTTACAGAATCTAATTCATTCTTTAACTGACTAATTTCTGTGCTTTCATCCTTCAAATCACTAGAAGGTTTTTCCAAAGTCTCAACTCTATTCTCAAGTTGTTCAATAAGACCGATAAGTTGACTAGAATCAATTTCAGATAATTGATTTGACACATTTTCTTTAAACTGTTTTAAGGCGATTAAGGTAGCTTTTTGTTTCTCAATCGTCTGATCAATTCGCTCTTGCTCTATTAAAATCTTTTCATTTGTTTTTTTGATCGCAGAAACAGAAGTTAGTATAGCCTGAATGTAATCCTTATCCAATGCTTCTAAAGCTTTATAAACTTCACCAAATTCTTCAATTAAGTTTTGATCACGATCATAAACCTTTGAAAAATACTTCTGAAGTTTTTCAATCAATGAATTGAGTTCTTTCCCAGTCACTCCGTGTTCAGCCCACTCTAATCCAAAGATATCTTCATGTGTACGAACTTTATCAAACTTTAACTCTTCTACATCTTGTTCAGCAAATTTTTTCAATTGTTCTTTTGCTGCATTAAAATCATGATTACTGACTTGTAAGTCAAATTCCTTTTCCATAATAACTCCTAATCTGTTAACTCTGCCAACAAGGCGTCGATTTCTGTAAATTCATTGTCATTTTTTTCTTTTTCTTCAAGTAAGAAAGAAAGCTCATCCCGCATTATTTCTGCTGCTTGCTGATGTCGATCCCCCATTTGACTCAAAGACTTCATTTTATCCACTTGAACAAGCGCCATTCCAACCGCATTCATTTGGTCTTGTACAATCAGTTTATTATTGTATTTATCAATTTTTTTATTTGTTAATTCATCAATCTGCTTGTCGACAATCATTTGATCAATTAATTTCAAGACAAATGCACCGGCTATACCAGCTACTGTTGCCCCCATAAATGTACCGATCAGGCCAGACAAACTTCCTAGCAATGGAATTTCTACACCAAGTGGAGGAAAAATAGATAACAAAGTTGCTCCAATCGCACTACTTAAAACGATCGCTCCAGCAGCTGTTACTCCTGCAACAATAATTTTTCCTATCTCAAGCATTTTAACACTTGTACTTTTATTTTTATTTTCTGGATTTTTTAAATAGTCAATCGCATCGGTAAGAGATCGCCAACCTTGCTGAATAAATGTCCAAACTTGCATAAATGTTCCAACTACAGGCCCAATGATGGAAGTTGCTAACATGGTAACCATTGATTGCCCAACACCAAGAACATGATGAGAAAGATTGGACATAAAGTTTGAAATTGCTTCCTTTACTTTTGCAATGAAGGTTCCGAAATTCTTCTCTTTTTCACCTAACCAAGAAATAAACTTCTTAACAATTTCCCTCAAAAATTCTGTTAACAATTGAAGTACAGCAGCTTTTAAAGCTTTCCCTGTCACTTTCAAAGCCTCTTTACGTCGTGATTTTTTACCGGATTGTATTGCAATATTTTCATTCTCAGCTTTTCTATTTTTTAGCTCCTCTCTAGCCTCCTGATCATCTTTTTCTAATTGTTTTCTGTCAATATTAAAACGTTCTTCCGGCTTCAACCCATTCCTTTCAGAGTTCAAAAACTCTTTCATAGTTTTATCACCCTTGGACATATTTGCAGATGCATCTAAATCATGCAAGTTTTTAGAACTATTTGCAAATTCTTTAACTTGCTCTTTTGAGAAAAATGTAGCCATTTCAATATCATTTAGTTGTTCTTTAATAGAAACTGTATGATCTTTATGAATAGCTGCGGACCCCATATCTCTTCCCATGTCAAAAAATTTACGTGCATCCTTTTTTAGAACTCTTTCTCCTTTTTTATTAGTAGTAAAATTATCTTGCCACTTGTCATATCTTTCTTGATAATTGACATCTCGATTATGAGTTGCAAAGTTTCCTTTTTCAAAATTTTCAGCAGTTTGTATATGTGCTTCTTTTCGTAAATCTAGTTTTTGTCCGTTGTTATCTTTAATAAATTCTTCACCAATTTGGACTGCTAATTGATTTTGAACTTGGTCCCAAATGATATCTTGAATAGCTTCTTCAAGATACTGGTTATTTTTTAGTTTTTCTCTATCATCCTCAATTGATGAAAGTTCATCTAAAATATCATTTAACTCAACTTGAAGACTACTTTGTAAATCCATCAAATTGCCATATTCTAATTCATTATTAGTAATCTCTAATATTTCATTTTTATTTTCCATAATAATCCCTTTTTCCTAATCCATGACCAACTTCTTCTCTTCAAAGCGAATGGCGACGGTTGTGCCTTGGCCAACCTCTGAGTGGAGGCTAATCTTGTGGCCCAATTGCTCTGCAATTTTCTTAGACAGATAAAGCCCCAGCCCTGAGGATTGCTGGGTCATGTGGCCATTGTAGCCGGAGAAGCCCCGCTCAAAGACGCGGAGGACATCGCTATTTTTGATTCCAATCCCGCTATCTTTTATATAGAGAGTCTGGTCTTTAAAATAGATTTCAATTCCACCGGTGCTGGTGTACTTGAGGCTATTGGACAAGAGCTGCTCGATGATGACCAGGAGCCACTTGCGATCGGTGATGACCTCCTCTTCCAAATCATGCAGATCCACGGTCAAGTTCTTTTGGATAAAAAAGAGGGCATACTTGCGGACTACTTCTTTAACCAAATCTTCTACCGCCACGCGCTTCAAGACTAGATCATCATGAAAACTCTCCAGTCGCAGGTACTGCAAAACCAGATTGGCATAGGAGTCAATCTTAAAGAGCTCCTGCTCCATCTGCTGCTTGACAATGGGCGTCTCGACATCTTGCACCAAGAGCTGACTAGCCGCAATGGGCGTCTTAATCTGGTGAACCCAGAGGGTATAGTAATCCATCAGGTCATTGAACTTGGCCTGGGCTGTCTTTCCTTCCTCCAAGCGCGCCTGCTGTTCTTCCGTGTATTTTTCATAAAGGAGGTGTTCCAGTGGTGAGGCAACCTCTATTTCCTCATAAAGTGCGGCTTTGCGGTAGTCCTGAAAGGTCATGGCGAAATCCCAGATCAAGACACAGAGGGCAAAAAAGCCTAGCACTAGGGTCGCATAGAGAAAAACCGTCCCCGTCTCTGGAAAGAGATAGGCAAAGACCCAATCGACGATCAAAAAGATGACCAATAGATAGAGTAGGCGCCTGCGGGATACCACATACTGCCAGAAAATCGTTCCAAATTTATTCATGGGTCAACCCGTAACCGATGCCTTTCTTGGTTTCGATGAAGTTTGACAAGCCAGCCTCTTCTAATTTCTTACGAAGGCGGGCCACATTGACAGACAAGGTATTGTCATCAATAAAGAAGTCGCTATTCCAGAGCTCCTTCATCATGTCATCACGCGCCACGATACTGCCTGCATGCTCAAACAGGACGCGCAGGATCTGAAATTCATTCTTGGTTAGCTTGACGACTTCCCCTTCATACACCAAGTCTGTGGACTTGAGATTGAGGATGGCTCCCCGATGCTCCAGCAGATTTTGATCTGTCCCAAATTCGTAAGAGCGGCGCAAGAGCCCTTGGACCTTGGCAAGGAGGACATTTTGGTCAAAAGGCTTGGTGACAAAGTCGTCTCCACCCATATTGATGGCCATGACAATATCCATGGCTTGATCCCGTGAAGAAAGAAACATGATCGGAACCTTTGAAACCTTGCGAATCTCTTGGCACCAGTGGTAACCATTGTAGAGAGGCAGGCCAATATCCATGAGGATCAAGTGGGGGTCACTTTCGACAAAGATCCCAAGGACATCCATAAAATCCTCTACTGCGACCACTTCATAGCCCCATTGTTCCAATAATTGTTTGACTTGTTGGCGGATAATTTCATCGTCTTCTACTAAGAGAATTTTATGCATGGCTTTCTTTCCTTCTTTTTTTCTTCTTCCTATTATAACAGATTAAGAAGCAGAGAAAAAGATCGAGCGTAGCCTTCTTAACAGTAAGAGCTTTTTCTACTCCCATTTTTGTGCTATACTGAAAGAAATAAGACACGGGAGGCACAGATGTCGACGATTTTTGATTACCTAAAAGAAGTGACTTATGATTCCATATATGACCGTCCTTTCAATGAACTGGATGTTCTCGCATTGACAGAGCTGACCTATCTGCCTTTTGAACACATTGTGCCTCAAGGAGATACAACAGGGATTCCAGTGCGCCTGTCTGATGCGATGGAACTGATCGATCGAACTACCGATTTCATCGTGAGTAACCAGCACCTCCAATTAGTCGATGAGTTGGCTACTTCAAAGTGCTTTAAGAACATCAAACTCCTCAACTACGTCGATGAGTACGATCCCGATGTGCAAAAACAATTTGCGGCCATGACCTATCGGCTTAGTCTGGATACGTATTTGGTCGTTTTCAGAGGAACGGATGACACCTTGATCGGCTGGAAGGAAGACTTCCACATGACCTATATGGACCATGTTCCAGCTCAGAAACGCGCAGCCAGCTACCTGCAACATGTCATGAAAGAATTTCCGAAAGGGCGCTTCTTAGTAGCTGGTCACTCCAAAGGGGGCAACCTTGCGACCTATGCCTGCACTTACCTGCCGGATTCCTTATTTGAACGGGTCGATGCGATCTACAGCTACGATGCTCCTGGCCTCAACAAAGCCATTATCGAAACCGAAGGCTACCAGCGCACGTCTCCATACATTCGTCGCTTTGTCCCTCAGGGATCCATCGTTGGCATGATGTTGGAAGTGCCAGAACCGACGACCATTGTCAAAAGTCGCGCTTTTGGTGGCTTTGCCCAGCACGACGCCTTTACTTGGGAAATCAAGGACTACAGCTTTGTGACCGTTTCTGAAACCAGTCCCGATAGCCAACAGACCGATCTGACCTTGAAGCAATGGGTTCGCGAAACATCGGCAGAGGAGCGCAAGAAGTTTTTTGACACCTTTTTTGGCATTTTTCTGGATGCCGGCATCACTTCCATCAATGACCTAACCGATCTCAAGCAACTAGCTAAGGCCAAAGAAATCCTTCAAAATGCTCAGGACCTAGATCCAACCGAGCGGGAAATGCTGGAACGCTTAGCCAAGCAGCTCATCGACACTCGCTTTCAAGCTTGGAAAAAATGGCAGACGGTGCCCCGCATCCTGGTTCAAATGGCCGCATTTTTCAAGCGAAAAAAAGCAGTCGAGACTTCCTCACCACTGCTCCTGGAGCACAAGGAGTGAAGTTCAACTACTGAAAAAAGAGACCACTTCTTCTATTCACTAGAACGCAAAATGAGGCTGGGACAAAAGTCCTAGCCTCTTAATTATCTTTGGATTGTCGAGCAAGACGCAGTGGTTAAGTGGGCTCTACTACGCTGATTTCATCAGCTTTTACAGCCCTACTCAACTGTGCGGAGGTGGGACGACGAAATCGAATTCTAACGAATTACCGATTTCT
>JAGZZN010000055.1 GCA_018377375.1 Streptococcus parasanguinis | reverse complement strand
CAGATCGAACTCTGGTTTGAAGCCAATCAAGATCAGGTCCATATTTCTTATGAAGAATAAGAATGGAGTGATGAGCGTGAATGCAATCATCGAAAAAATTACCGAACAAATCCAAGAAGGCATCTATCCAGGTGCCTCTCTTGCGCTTTACCGCAAGGGTCAGTGGAGTGAGCACTATCTGGGACTAGCGGATCCTGAAAAAGGAGAGCCAGTAGTGGCTGACCTGGTCTATGATTTGGCTAGTGTCAGTAAGGTCGTCGGAGTTGCTACCATCTGTGCATTTTTGTATGCGAAAGGGGAGCTTGCGCTTGATCGCCCCTTTAAAGAGCTTTACCCGCGTTTTGCTCATGAGAAGACGACCATCCGGGAACTCTTGACCCATACTTCTGGGCTCGATCCTTTTATCCCCAACCGGGATCATTTGGATGCGAGACAGTTGAAAACAGCCCTTGAAAATTTGCAGTTAAAAGAGGACAAGAGTTTTCATTACACCGATGTCAATTTTCTTTTGCTGGGCTTTTGGTTAGAAGATAGGTTTCACCAGCCCTTGGATCGTTTATTTGAAGAGCTGATTTTTACACCTTGGAAGATGACGGAAACACGGTTTGGACCGGTCGAAAAGGCGGTGCCAACGGTTCGTGGGCTTGCTTCTGGAAGTGTCCACGATCCAAAAGCGAGAGTATTGGGTCGTCATGCGGGAAGTGCTGGACTTTTTTCAACTGTTGCTGATCTAGAGTGCTTCTTAGAGCATTATCTGAAGGAGGATTTTGCGCGTGACTTGTCTCAGAATTTTGCGCGTGAAGAGGGCAAGACCCGCGCTCTTGGATGGAATCTAGAGGGTGACTGGTTGGATCATACGGGCTATACTGGAACCTTCATCATGTACAATCGCAAGAGGCAGGAAGCTGTGATCTTTTTGTCCAACCGGACCTATGAGAAGGACGAACGGGCCCAATGGATCCTGGACCGCAACTCCTTGATGGACTTGATCAAACAAGAATGTGAACAATAGAAATGGAAGGTTAGGATGATGGATCCTAGCCTTTTAAGGTCTATCCTTGAGAAAGAAAAACGATAGGAGATTATTTTTGAACTCCGTCTTAGGTTGGATTTCCTTCAAAAGCATCGCTTTTTTGGCTGATTTATATTAAAATAGTAATGACCTTAATAGAGCGAGATGAACATGAACAAAGAGATAGGCGTCGGAAGGGCGCATAGTAAAATTATCTTAATTGGAGAGCATGCGGTGGTTTATGGTTATCCGGCTATTGCTTTGCCACTCCATCATATCGAAGTGATCTGCCAGATCGTCCCGGCAGACAGTCCATGGATTTTGTTTGAAGATGACACACTGTCCATGGCGGTTTTTGCGTCTCTTGAGCACCTCGGGATTCGCGAGGCCCGGATTCGCTGTCGCATTCAGTCCATGGTACCGGAAAAACGGGGGATGGGATCGTCTGCGGCGGTGAGTATCGCAGCCATTCGTGCAGTTTTTGACTATTATCAAGAGGAGCTGGATGATGAGACCTTAGAAATCCTGGTCAATCGAGCAGAAACCATTGCCCATATGAATCCAAGCGGGCTCGATGCCAAGACTTGTTTGAGTGATCAAGCCATTAAATTTATCCGGAATGTCGGCTTTTACCCACTGGAGCTGGGTATAAAAGCGAGCTTGGTGATTGCGGATACGGGGATTCACGGCAATACTCGTGAGGCGATTCAAAAGGTTGAAGCAAAAGGGCAGGAAGTTTTGTCCCATTTTCATGAGATTGGTCAGTTGACCCAGCAGGTGGAAGAGGCTCTAAAAATGAATGATCTAACGAACCTGGGACAGGCTCTGACTACTTGCCATGAGCACTTAAGAGCCGTAGGTGTCAGTTGTGAAAAAGCAGACCACCTGGTCGCCGTTGCCCTTGAAAATGGGGCCTTAGGCGCTAAAATGAGCGGGGGTGGTCTTGGAGGCTGTGTGATTGCCCTCGTCAAGGATTCTCGTGAAGCAGCAACCATTGCCCATGCATTAGAAAAAGAAGGAGCGCACCATACATGGATCGAAAACCTGTAAAGGCTAAGTCCTATGCCAATATCGCGATTATCAAATACTGGGGAAAAGAAGATGCCAAACAGATGGTCCCTTCGACCAGTTCGATTTCGTTGACCTTAGAGAATATGTATACAGAGACCAGTCTATCTCCCTTGCCAGCAGATGCGACTGCGCATGAATTTTACATCGATGGGGAATTCCAAAATCCAGCTGAGCAAGCCAAAATTGGAGCTGTGATTGATGGCTTGAAGCCAGCAGATGAAGTAGGATTTGTTCGGGTGGATACCAGCAACAACATGCCAACCGCAGCAGGCTTGTCCTCTAGCTCGAGCGGGCTCTCTGCTCTCGTTAAGGCTTGCAATCGGTATTATGATTTGGGCTTGAGCCAGGAGGAATTAGCTCAAAAAGCCAAGTTTGCTTCGGGTTCTTCTTCACGGTCTTTCTTTGGTCCCTTAGCAGCCTGGGACAAAGAAAGTGGAGAAATTTATAAGGTCCAAACAGACCTGAAACTCGCGATGATCATGCTGGTCCTCAATGACAAGCAAAAGCCCGTTTCCAGCCGGGAAGGGATGAAACGCTGCATGGAGACTTCGACTAATTTCAAAGAATGGATTGAAGAGTCTCGACAAGATTACAAGGACATGCTGGACTATCTAGCTGGCAATGATTTTGAACGGGTCGGTCAGCTGACAGAGCGCAATGCCCTTGCTATGCATGCGACGACTAGAACAGCCACTCCAGCCTTTAGCTACTTGACAGAAGAAAGCCACAAAGCTATGGACTTTGTCCGTGAGCTTCGCGCAGCAGCCCATGCTTGTTACTTTACCATGGATGCAGGGCCAAATGTTAAAGTCCTCTGTTTAGAAGAAGACTTGGATCAGCTGGTGCCTTTATTTGATGCCCGCTATCGGACCATCGTATCTAAGACAAAGGACCCTCAAGATGAAGACTAAGTATCAGGTACAGACTGGAGGCAAGCTCTATCTAGCTGGAGAATACGCGGTGCTAACACCTGGTTATGGAGCTGTGATTCAGTTTATTCCTATTTATCTATCAGCTACCATCCAAGAATCTAGAAGCTATCAGCTAGCCTCAGATCTCTTTGGTTACCAGGTGGATTTGACCCCAAATAAGGACTACGCCTTGATTCAAGAGACCATTCAGCTCATGGAAGAGTGGCTGAAAGATCAGGGAATAGCCCCTAAACCGTTTGATCTTCACCTTAGAGGAACACTGGGCGAAGAGGGGAAAAAGTATGGGATTGGTTCCAGCGGAAGTGTGGTCTTGCTCGTGATCAAGGCCATGGCTGCTCTGTATGAACTAGACCTAAATCCGGACCTGCTCTTTCGACTAGCAGCAGTGGTCTTGGTGCAAAGAGGGGACAATGGTTCCATGGGCGATTTGGCTTGTATTGCCTTCGAGGACTTGATTTATTACCAATCCTTTGATCGGACTTGGTTGCATGAAGTCTTGAATTCTCAGCCCCTGTCACAAGTTTTAGACCTGGATTGGGACTACCAGATCTGCTCGATCCAGCCAGCCATCTCTTATGATTTTCTGGTTGGTTGGACCAAGGAACCAGCGATTTCAAGTGATTTGATTCGTCAGGTCAAGGGAGCGATCAAGGAAGAATTTCTTCAGGAGAGCCAGAGCGCAGTGAAGAATCTTGAAAAAGGCCTCCGTGAAGGGAACCAAAAGGACATTGAGACCAGTATCAAACGCGCCGATAAGAACCTAAAGTCTTTGAACCCTTTGATCTATACCCCAGCTCTAAAAGAGCTGCAAGAAGCGACAGAGGGGCTTTCTGCCTGTGCCAAATCCAGTGGTGCTGGAGGAGGCGACTGTGGGATCGCCCTTAGTTTTGACCCAGTTGAGACTCAGATCTTGATAAAGCGCTGGAAGAAAAAGAATATTGAAGTCATTTACCAAGAAAGGATGGGAGATTCGTGAGCGAGAATCGAAAAGACCAGCATATTCGCTATGCCTTGGAGCAAAGCTCCTCCTATAATAGCTTTGATGAGATCGAGCTGATTCACCGATCCCTCCCCCTTGTGGATCTAGCGGAGATTGATTTGACAACCCATTTCGCAGGGCGTGATTGGGAGGTTCCTTTTTATATCAATGCCATGACAGGTGGGAGTGAACGGGCCAAAGAGATCAATCAAAAGTTGGCAGCAGTAGCCCAAGCCTGTGGGATTCTCTTTGTGACTGGTTCTTACAGTGCAGGGCTGAAGGATCCGAACGATCAATCATACGCTGTCAAAACAGATCACCCTCATCTTTTGTTGGCGACCAATATTGGCCTCGATAAAGAGCCAGACTTGGGTTTAAGAACAGTGGAAGAACTACAACCTCTCTTTCTTCAAGTTCATGTGAATCTGATGCAAGAGTTACTCATGCCAGAAGGGGAGCGGATTTTCCACACTTGGAAAGACCATCTCCAGAGCTATGGGCAGGCCTTTCCTGTGCCGGTAGTCCTGAAAGAAGTCGGCTTTGGTATGGATCCTAAAACAGTTCAGCTGGCACTAGATGCTGGGATAAAAACCGTTGACATTTCTGGCCGTGGTGGCACTAGTTTTGCCTATATTGAGAATCGTCGTGGAGGCAATCGCGCTTATTTGGATGATTGGGGACAATCAACTGCGCAGTGTCTCTTACAGTTACAAGATCAGATAGATCAGGTTGAGATCCTCGCGAGTGGTGGCATCCGTCATCCCCTTGATATGGTGAAGGCCTTGGTCCTTGGAGCGCGTGGTGTAGGGCTTTCACGCGTTTTTCTTGAAATGGTAGAGACCAAGAGCATCGAAGAAGTGATTGCTATTGTCCAAGGATGGAAAGAAGACCTTAGATTACTCCTTTGTGCGCTCGGTTGTCAGAACCTGAAAGAGCTCCGAGAAGTCGACTATCTCCTCTATGGAAAATTGTGGCAAGCTCAGCAACAGAGAAAATGAAGAAAAATCATTTTAGAAACTTTCCTTAGGTGAGTACGGACGTTAGGTGAAATTATCCAGTGGATGATTTCAGCAATCCAGGAAGTTCCATGACTAATTAAGATACAAAGGGCTTCTACGGATAAAGTCAAAATAGGAAGTTTGACGCAGAATCTTTCGATTCTAGGAGAACTTATCTTTTTGACACAATCCGTAGCCCGTGTTCAATTAGTTTTGAACCTAAGGTTTCAAAACTCCCGAGTGCCTGAAACAAAAATGTTTCAGGCACTTTTCTCACAGCGGAAAGTTTCAGTATTTTTGAATCGATTTAAAAATTGGAATGCATTTCTATTTCTTTGCAGAATCGCTTAACTTATTTTACTTTAAAATAGTTTATCTATATTCTAATGATTGACTTTTTAAAGCCAATCCTTTCTTTTTTGAAAAAGTGTTTCCCCTCAAAAATTCTGATAATTTACGAATCGTTTACGGTTGCTGGAAACGCTTGCAAAACAGGATCGTAAAAGAGTATACTAAATAAGGAAAAACATTTTTAAAAAGGAGTTTAGGATGAAGAAGCACTATTTTCGCTCAGCTGTAGCAGCCTTGCTTCCGCTTTTGTTGATTGCTCAACCTGTTGAGGCTTGTACGGGGTTCATCATTGGGAAGAAACTGACGGCCGACGGCTCGACCTTGGTAGGGCGTACCGAAGATTTAGAGCCCAACCATAATAAAAATTTTGTGGTCAGAGAGCGTGTCTACAATAAAAAAGGTGCCATCTTTGAGGATGCCGCCAACGGTTTTCAATATCCCTTGCCAGAGATTAGCTATAAGTATACAGCAGTCCCAGATGTCACCCCAGATCAGGGAATTTTTGACGAAGCAGGATTCAATGAATATGGGGTTTCCATTTCTGCGACTGTATCTGCTTCAGCAAATGACAAGATCCAAAAAGTGGATCCCTATGTCAAGGATGGTTTGGCAGAATCCGGCTTAACCAGCATTGTTCTCCCAAGTGTGAAAACCGCAAGAGAAGGGGTTGAACTCATTGCTAAAATCGTCGAAGAAAAAGGCGCTGCAGAAGGAAATATTGTGACCATTGCCGATAAAGAAGGTGTCTGGTATATGGAAATCCTATCCGGTCACCAATATGCGGCCATTCTCTTCCCAGAAGATCGCTTTGCAGTCTTTCCAAATACTTTCTTCTTAGGCCATGTTGATTTATCGGATACAGAGCGTACGATTGCCTCAAAAGATCTTGAAAAAGTCGCCAAAGAAGCCAATAGCTATAAGGAAGTGGATGGAAAATTCCATGTTTCTCAATCCTATAATCCGCCTTTGCAAGAAGCGGATCGTTCGCGGGTTTGGTCGGGGATCAAATCTCTAGACCCAAGCTCTCCTGTTAAATATGATGATGCGTCCTTTGACCTTCTTCATACAACCGATCGGAAATTAACTCTCCGCGATGCCATGAATCTCCAACGCAATCGTTTGGAAGGAACCAAATACAAACCACTGGATCAAATGGAGCTAGATGGAAAAGGCATCCCGAAAAAAGGAGAGTTTGATGCAGTTTATAAATACCCGATTTCCAATCCAAATGTCATGGAGGCCCATATTTTCCAACTGAAAGATGAAGTTCCAGCGAGTGCTGGAGGAGGAACCATGTGGCTATCGATGGGCAGTCCGCGGAATGCTCCTTACCTACCGTACTATGGCAATATTCTCAACACCTATCAAGCCTACCAAGAATTAGGCGATCATTACAATGACCGCTCCTGGTATTGGACCATTTCAAGAATCAATGACCTTGTAGCCAAGTATCCTGATTTATTCGAAGATGGGGCGATTCGTACTGAAATGGAACGATTGGAATCTCAGTGGATGGTTGAACAAGATCTGAGTGATCAGGAACAAATTGCCCTTGCTTCTCAGCCTGAAGAAGCGAGTAAGAAGGCAACAGAGGAAGGAATAGCGAGAGCTGAGAAAACCTTTGAACGCTTGCAAGAAATTAGAAAAGAAGCAGAACAAAAGGTAGCAGATGAACACGGAAAAAGTGCTCTGCAAGATCTAGATGATGAAGAAGATGCTGCTTATGAAGAGAAAATTGATCTGGTTGATTTTGACTATGATTACATTTTAGCAGCAGGCTTGTTCGGAGCAACCCTTCTAGCGATTGTGATCTACCTGATTCGCTCAAAGAAACAAAAGGGAGGAAAACAAGATGACTAAAATTCAAAGAGCCTCAATCTATCTTTTTCTACTGTTTGCAGGAATTGGCTTGGAGTTTGAACTCGGTCATCTTTCTCAACAAGAATTTAGCCAGTCTGCCGGCAGAGATTTGGTCTTAAACTTGTCTGTCTTAGCTGCTATTATTATCCCGCTCTATCTCTTTTCAAAACGATTGGCCAAGCAGTTGACTGTCCCAACTTATGTCTTATGGATTGCCATGTTTGGAGGAGCCTTCGTAGCAGGCTGGTTGAGCTTTTCAGGCAATAGCTTAATTGATATTATGAATAGCCATGTGATCAAGGATGCCACTGTCTTTAACAAGTGGACCGATGCCTTGACAGCCCCATTTTCAGAGGAATTCTTTAAGGCTCTGGTTGCCTTTTGGGTTGTCTTGATGGTTGGCAAGAAAGATCTAAAAGCAATTCTAATTGCAGGCTTGGGCTCTGGCTTTGGTTTTCAAATCATTGAGGATTTAGGGTACGTTGCCCGCCAAACCAAAATCAGTCAATTAGCCGCGGTTACTGAGGCCATTAACCGGATCTCTGGTGGATTAGCTTCACATGCCCTCTATACAGCTGTTGTATCCGTTGGTATCTTCCTCTTGTTGTCTCAAGTGACCCAGCAAAAGGAAAAACTCTTTGGGCTATGGTGTGTTCTCTCGACAGTAGCCAATCACTTCTTATGGAACTCTCCGTTTTATGAAACAGACCATCGGATTAATCTTCTCGTCGGACTGCTCTTTGCCGTCCAAGTAGGGACTTTTATCGAAGTGGTGATCTATACCAAGAAACATCCCGAGTTGCCATTTTTAAAACAATAAGAAAAATTTTTCAAACACAAAAGAACTAAGACGTGGGTCTTAGTTCTCAAAGTGAAGATAAAATCATTTTTGAAACTTTCCTTAGGTGAAGACGGACGTCAGCGAACTTCGAAGAAGTTCCATGACTTAGTTTTGAACCTAAGGAAAGTTTCAAAAATGACTTTGTCTTCAATCTGAAAACGAAAACCTTGTCTTAGTTCTTTATTTTCTCAATTCTTGTAAGAGTGTTTGTGCCTTTTCTAAATTAAAGGGTTTGTTTTCAAGGAGTTGGCTGACCAATCGGGGAACTTCCTCTTCCTTAGCACCTGCTAGAAGGGCTAGGGAGCGTGCTTGGAGTTTCATATGTCCTGCTTGAATCCCTGTGGTGACAAGGGCTTTGAGGGCTGCGAAATTCTGCGCCAAACCGAGCGAAGCGATGATACCTGCTAATTCAATAGCAGAAGGCTCTCCTAGCAAACGGTGGCTGACTTGAACCGTTGGGTTGATGCCAATCGAGCCTCCTTTTGTCGCAACTGGCATTGGCAGGGTGATCTCTCCATAGAGTTTTTTCTCTTCTGGATGACTTGTCCAGTGACTCAAGCCTTTGTATGGACCACTTTGTGCGGCATAGGCATGGGCTCCTGCTTCGATGGCCCGCCAGTCATTGCCTGTTGCAAGGACCAGGGCATCAATCCCGTTAAAAATTCCCTTGTTATGAGTGGCTGCACGGTAAGGATCCACTTGGGCCAGTTGGCTAGCTAGCTCCATCCGGTGGGCAATCTCAATGGCTTCCTCAGGATTTCGACTCAGTGCTTTAAAATCGATGGCACATCGTGCACTCACCAAAGAGCGAGTGGCCAAGTTGGATAAAATTGCCATCAAGGCCTGACCACCAGAGAGTTCCTGGATGCGATCAGTCAGAGCTTCCAGCATTGTGTTGAGCATATTGGCTCCCATGGCTTCTTTGGAATCGACAGCCAAGTAGACAATAAGAAAGTCCCCCTTGTTTTCGACCCAAAGATCTCTTGCTCCACCTCCACGCTTAACGATAGAAGGATAGGCTTCATTAGCGAGCTGAAGAAGGGTTTTCTTGTCTTCTAGGATACGCTTGCTAGCAACTTCCATGTCTTCAACATCCGTCAGAGCGATCTCACCGATCATTTGCCGCTGGTGCACCTGGGTGGTGAAGCCACCCGAACGTTGGATGAGCTTGGCTGCAAAGCTGGCAGCCGCAACCACGGAAGGCTCTTCTGTGACCATGGGAAGGACATAGTCACGACCATTGATCAGGAAATAAGGAGCGAGGCTAAAAGGCAGATCAAAAGTCGACAAGACATTTTCCGTCAATTGATCTGCAATAGAAAGGGGAAGTCCCTTTTGTTCTTTTAAGATCTGTGCTTCATCCCAAGTTAAGAGGCCTTCCTTCAGTAAGGCCTCTATGCGTTCTGTGGGAGAAAGTTTTGCAAAACCTGGTAATCGTGCCATTATTTTTCTACTTTCTGGTAAGTGCGTTGGTGTTCCTTGATCTCTGTCAAAGCAAAAGTTTGATGCGTAGCAGGCTCAAACACTTGATTGCCACTAGGATCTAGATCTACTTCCTCATAAAAGAGTCGTTCGTAGTCAGCAACACTAAGAACCGTACGTTGGTCCAGTTTTTCCATGCGTTTGTGATCTAAGAGTTGCTCAAAACCAGGAACGAGATTGGCGCTAAAGATCTCAGAAACCGCTCCACTTCCATAGCTAAAGAGGGCGATTTGGTCCCCAGCTTTGAGTTGGGGGTCATTTTCCAATAGTGACAGCAAGCCTAGGAAAAGAGATCCAGTGTAGATATTTCCCACGCGTTGGCTGTATAGAATCGATTGATCAAAGTTGTATTGTAATTGATCTTTTTTCTCTTCTGACACTGACTTATCCAGGATTTTTTTCAAGCCCTTGAGAGCTAATTTCGGATAAGGCAAGTGGAAGCAGACAGCCTCAAAGTCTGTCAAGGCAAGGCCAGTCCGTTTCTGGTATTCCGCCCAGGTTGTTTTCAGAGAATCTAGATATTGTTGCGTTGAATAAATCCCATTCACGAAGGGAGTTGTCGCGTAATTTGGACGCCAAAAATCCATGACATCGCGTGTTTGGGCAACATTATCATCGTTAAAAGATAGAACACGAGGATTTTGGCTGATCAGCATAGCAACCGCTCCAGCCCCCTGTGTTGGTTCTCCAGGAGTTCCAATTCCGTATTTAGCAATGTCACTGGCAATGACCAAAACCTTACTCTGTGGGAATTTTTCAACATGGAGTTTAGCATAATCCAAGGCAGCAGTCGCAGCATAGCAGGCTTCTTTCATCTCAAAAGAGCGGGCGAAAGGCTGGATATCTAGTAAGCCATGGACAAACACAGCAGCAGCCTTACTCTGGTCAATTCCAGATTCTGTCGCAAGAATCACCATGTCGATCGCTTCTTTATCTTCGTCTGTTAAAATATCATCTGCTGCAGTAGCAGCCAATGTGACGATGTCTTCTGTGATCGGTGCAACACTTTGTTCTTTTAAGAGAAGACCCTTGCTCAGTTTTTCGGGATCGGTATCACGAGCAGCGGCCAAATCTTCTAAACGCAAGACATAAGGGCTCGTCGCAAAACCAATCTTATCAATCCCAATTGTCATTCTTAACCTCTTTTTTATTTGATATCTACTAGTATATTTCGTTACTATTTTACCATATTTAAGGGTAAAACTCCCTTGAAAAAGCTAGATCAGCAAGGAAATCATTCTCGGGACCGATTTTGCAATGTTTCAAAGAAAAAATAGAAAATCTATAAAAAAAGCCATCTTTAGATGGCTTTTCAACTCTTATGCTTGCTTATCTTTCTTAGGGTTACTCATAACCCGTATGAAGAGTTCTTTGCATTTGTCTCTTAGAACTTTTTCGTAGAAGACGAGTATAGCGATGTCCGCAATCAGAAAGATCAAGGTCAGATAGAACAAGTCAAATGAATTACGGGCATAGTAAGTCGCTGATAGATAGGAGGAGAAGGCTCCTAGAATCACCCAAGGAAGATACTTGATATACTTGTTTACCATCGTACAGTACCTCACATACTTTAAAGGATTTGTTTTTTCACTATCATTGTACTCCTTTTAAACAAAAATACAAGCGATTACATAGATAAGTTTTGAAAAACCAATGCTAGTTGGCATTGGTCATTTTTCTTTTTTGATGGCGTTGGTAAGAATGGTAGAGTTTCAAAACGACAGATCCACTAGCCATCCCGATGGAGATCACCAAGGCTAGAATAACCACCAGGGTCACGCTGGTCACTGCTTGGCGATATTGGCCACTGACAAAGAAGGAAGTGGTTCGATAGGAAATATATCCAGGTACCAAGGGTGCGAGAATGGACAACATAAAGACCACGACAGGCGTCTTGAGAATGATACTTAAAATCTGACTGATACAGGAGCCGACAATGGCTGCGATAAAGGTTGCAACGATAACATTGGTAGGCCCTTTCAGGATATAGTAGAGTAGCCAGATGCCCATACCGAGGATTCCTCCAGGAATCAACATGGAGCGCTGCACATTTAGGACAATTAAAAAGGTGATGATGGCAATCAAGCTGGCCACCGCTTGGATTAAAAATTCAGTTAGGTTCATCATTTTATTTCATAAGGACGAGGGCGACCGTTGTACCGGCACCAAGTGCAAGAGTAATGAGGAGAGTCTCAAAGAGTTTGCTCATCCCAGAGTTGAGGTGGTAATTCATCAGATCGCGGACGGCATTGGTCATAGCGATTCCAGGAACGAAGGGCATGACACAGCCTGCGATAATGAGATCGGTATTGGAAGGAAAACCACTATAGCGCGTCCAGATATGGGCCAAAAAACCAAAGACAAAGGCGGCCGCAAAGGCAGTGACAAAAGGAATGCGAACGTATTTCTCAACGACAAGAGAAAAAGCAAAGGCAAAGACAGTCGCAATACCCGCTCCAATCGCATCATAGAAATTTCCTCCAAACATGATGGAGAAGAAAGGCGCACTAAGAGTTGCCGCAATGGTCAACTGGAGATTGGTATAAGGAACGCGCTTCATTTTCAACTCGCTCAGGGCTTTGTAGGCTTGCTCGAGATCTATCTCTCCAGAGACGAGTTGACGGGAGATCTGATTGACGTCACAGACCTTTTCGATATTGTAATTGGTCCGCAAGATCCGTTTCATGCGCGTGACATTGGCATTCTCGATTGAAAAGAAAATAGCGACTGGCATCGCTAAAACATTGCAATCGACGATTCCCTGTGAATGGGCGATCCGGATCATGGTATCTTCGACCCGGTGAATCTCAGAACCGCTCTCGATCAGGAGGGTTCCAGCTAACATCAGGACGTCGATCACTTGGTTGATCTGTTTTGACTCTTCCATAATTTCCTTCTTACTAAATAATCTGTTTCTATTATAGCAAAAAAGGACGAGAGACAGAACTAAAATTTGACAATTCTAGTTTGTTTCTTATCCTTTCTGAATTCGTTTAAAATAGCTATTGTTTAGGCTTATCATTCGCTAACTCGGGTGGTGGTGCTGCACGGTGCTGTCCTGGACGAGAAGGGTTGCTAAAAAGATCAGTGCAATCAGGATAAAGAGCCAAATAATAGCGAAAATAAATGTTAAAAACATAGGATCACCCCTTCTATCTTATTTACAGCTCTACTATAACACTTGGAGAAAGCGCTGTCAAACTCTATATAGTAGGCTCTTAAACTCTTTCAAAATTCAGAATACTCTTGCGATGGGGATGAAAAAACCAGCCGTTTCCGACTGGTTTTTAAGACCTATTTGAATCTTAGTTCAAGGCATCATCCATTGAAAGAACTTCGTGGAAGACACGTTGTGTCAATTCAGTTTTTTGTTCTGGAGTGAGGTATTTAGTGTTTACACAGTATCCAGA
>JAGZZN010000054.1 GCA_018377375.1 Streptococcus parasanguinis | reverse complement strand
TACTCTTCAAGAAACACGCAAACGTGAATTCTATGAAAAACCTTCTGTAAAACGTAAACGTAAATCAGAAGCAGCTCGTAAACGTAAAAAATTCTAATTGAATACAAGAACAGACCTCGGTCTGTTTTTTGTTTTTTTCATCCGTTAAAGACAAAAAAACCGATCTTCTAGCTAGAAGATCGGATCTTTTTATCTGATTATTTGTTTGCAAGCAAGTCGCGGATTTCAGTAAGCAACTCTTCTTGAGTAGGAGCAGGAGCTTCTTCTTCGACAGCTTCTTCTTTTTTACCAAGGTTTTGAGCTTTTTCAGCAGCTTTCACTACGAAGAAAAGAACAGTACCAACAACAAGGAAGTTGATCACAGCGCTCAAGAAGCTACCGTATGCAACACCGTTCCATGACAAATTAGCAATCTTATCAACACCAGCAGCTTTCATAGCTGGTTTCAAAATAAGTGGAGTGATGATATCGTTAACAAGTGATGTTACGATAGCTCCAAATGCAGCTCCGATAACGACTGCTACAGCAAGGTCAACAATATTCCCACGAAGGAGAAAAGCTTTCAAATCTTTTAACATATCCTAAATATGTCCTTTCATAATAATTTTTTACTATGATAGTATAACGGAAAAATATTCGACTGACAAGGAATATGCCTCATTTTTTAAAATTAGTGATAAAGGTTGAAAATCTTTTCTTTTATGTGTGAAATCGGTAGGAAAAAATTTACTTTTACTAACTTTTAGTATAAAATATAAAGTGATGATCTATGGTAAAATGGAGGCACTGTTTATGGTTGATAAAGAGCTGATTGCAGAAATTAAAAACAGTGTAAACATTGTTGAAGTTATTGGAGAAGTTGTTTCTTTGACCAAGGCTGGCCGTAATTTTTTAGGGCTCTGTCCTTTTCATGGTGAAAAGACTCCTTCTTTTAATGTCGTTGAAGACAAGCAGTTTTACCATTGTTTCGGATGTGGTCGCTCGGGAGATGTCTTTAAGTTTATTGAGGAATACCGTGGAGTCGCCTTTATGGATGCGCTTCAGATCGTAGCAGAAAAAGCGGGTATTGCGCTTCAGTACCAAGCAAGGGCGGCTCAACCAACGTCTATCAATCCCAACCAAGAACTTTATGAGATTCATCAGGAAGCCAGTAAGTTCTACCAGGCGATTCTGATGACGACAAAGATGGGAGAAGAAGCGCGAAATTATCTGCATGAACGTGGTCTGACGGATGAGGTCATCCGACATTTTCAATTGGGCTTAGCCCCAGCAGAAGGGAATTATCTCTATCGAAATCTCTCTGAGAAGTTCTCTGAGAAAGTGATTACCGATTCGGGGTTATTCACAATCTCAGATACTGGAACAGTTTTTGATGCCTTTCAGGATCGGATCATGTTTCCCTTGACGGATGATAGTGGACGTGTCATTGCTTTTTCTGGTAGGCTGTGGAAACTAACGGATGATGGCAGTCATCAAGCCAAGTACAAGAATAGTCGAAGTACCCGTCTATTTAATAAGAGTTATGAACTTTATCATTTGGATCAAGCTAAGACGAGCGCCAAAAAGCAACATGAAATGTATATCATGGAAGGCTTTATGGATGTCATTGCGGCTTATCGAGCTGGGATTGAAAATGCAGTCGCCTCTATGGGGACAGCCTTGACACCAGAGCACGTCCAGCACCTGTCTCATTTTACCAAAAAGGTCATTCTGACCTATGATGGGGATAAGGCGGGACTTGAAGCAACCGCTAAGGCCTTGGATATCTTGCAGGATCTGGAGTTGGAGATCGTCCGTATCCCTGATCAGATGGATCCCGATGAGTACCTCAAAAAGACCTCCCCAGAAGATCTAGCTTCCCTCTTGAAGAATTCGCGGATCAGTAAGGTTGAATTCTTGATGCACTACTGGAAACCCCAGTATATTGAGAACTTGCAGGCACAGATTGAGTTTGTCGAGAAGCTGGCACCGATGATCGCCCAGACGCGCTCCATCACAGCGCAAAACACCTATATTTATAAGTTGGCAGATTTATTGCCAGACTTTGATTATTTGCAGATTGAGCAGATTGTCAATAATAGTCGCTTGCATCAACGGCAGGAGGATCAAAGTGGTGGACGATCAAGAACGTCGAATTTTTCAGTCGATCTCCTGCCTAATCGTGGGATGACGCGCTTGATCAAGGCGGAAAATCATTTATTAAGTAGGATGAAAGATTTTCCAATGGTGCTCAATGATTACCGTTTGCGACCTGATTTTGTCTTCGACACACCGGAGTTACAGATCTTGTACCAATTACTCTGTCAAAATGGAGAAGTCACATCTCAGGATTTGTCCGAGCAACCTGAAGGGGTCCAGCACGCCTGGTACCGCATGTTAGAAGAAGATTTACCAGATGAGATAGCAGATGGTGAGTTAGAAGAAGTAGAAGCGACACGGAATCGTGAGCTTCTTCGCAAAGAAAGTCAACAAATTGGAAATAAAGTGAAGGAAGCTTCCTCAATAGGGGATGCGGAAAAAGCTTTATTGGAACTCGAGCGTTTAATCGCTCAAAAAAGAAGAATGGAGTAAGAATGGCTAAAGAACAAAAAGATATTACAACATTGGACGTTCAAATTGCAGAATTTATTCGCAGCCACAAGAAAAGCGGAACTGCAACAGATGATGAAATTAATGACCAATTGGTTATTCCATTCACACTCGATGCAGATGGGATTGAAGATCTTTTGCAACGCATTCAAGATGCAGGGATTTCGATCACTGATAAAGACGGCAACCCAAGTGCGCGTGTGTTGAACAATGAGGAAGAGCCAGAATTGTCAGATGAAGAACTGCTTGGAAGCAACTCTGCTAAGGTCAATGACCCAGTACGGATGTACTTGAAAGAAATTGGGGTTGTTCCTCTTTTGACAAATGAAGAAGAACAAGAATTGGCTATCTTGGTGGAACAAGGTGATTTGGAAGCTAAGCAACGTCTAGCAGAAGCTAACCTTCGTTTGGTTGTATCCATTGCGAAACGTTACGTTGGTCGTGGGATGCAATTTTTGGATTTGATCCAAGAAGGAAACATGGGCTTGATGAAGGCGGTTGATAAGTTTGACTATACCAAAGGGTTCAAGTTCTCTACTTATGCTACTTGGTGGATTCGTCAGGCTATCACTCGTGCCATTGCAGACCAAGCACGGACCATTCGGATCCCTGTTCACATGGTGGAAACCATTAACAAGTTGGTTCGTGAACAACGCAATCTCTTGCAAGAATTGGGACAAGACCCAACGCCTGAACAAATCGCTGAACGCATGGATATGACGCCTGATAAGGTGCGTGAAATCTTGAAGATTGCCCAAGAACCTGTTTCTTTGGAAACGCCAATCGGGGAAGAAGACGATAGCCATTTGGGAGATTTCATCGAAGATGAAGTGATTGAAAATCCAGTAGACTACACCACTCGTGTGGTTCTACGTGAACAATTAGATGAAGTCCTCGATACCCTGACAGACCGTGAAGAAAACGTCCTTCGTTTACGCTTCGGTTTGGATGATGGAAAAATGCGGACCTTGGAAGATGTGGGTAAAGTCTTCAACGTGACCCGTGAACGGATCCGTCAGATAGAAGCCAAAGCCCTCCGCAAACTCCGCCACCCAAGCAGAAGCAAACCATTGCGTGACTTTATAGAGGATTAAAAAGATCCTGCGGATCTTTTTAACGGTCGCCTAGAAATGAAGAAGCGACCCAGATCCTGCGGATCTTTTTAACCCGAGCCAAGAAATTCTATCGAGAGTAAAATAGCAAAAAAAGGAAGTCATATGGCATATACAACTGAGCAAATTGAAGAAATTAAAAATAAAATTTTAAATGCTTTGGAAGAGGTAATCGATCCGGAGCTTGGGATTGATATTGTCAATTTAGGTCTTGTCTACGAGATCCATTTTGACGGTGAAACTGGAGCAACCATCATTGATATGACCCTAACGACCATGGGGTGTCCATTAGCGGATCTTCTGACAGATCAGATTCATGATGTTTTAGCAGAAGTAGAAGAAGTGACATCAGTGGATGTGAAGTTGGTCTGGTACCCTGCTTGGACGGTTGAAAAGATGAGCCGTTATGCACGGATCGCACTTGGAATTAGTTAAACACTCTATGTATCAAAACAAATCAGAGGTTGGGGCTCCCCTAACCTCTGATTTGTTTGTACCCTTTTTTTGAACAATCATTTACAAATTCTTAGCAAATTTTCAGATAAAGTTGCAATCATCAAGGGGACAGGGTATAATAGCATAAATAGAAAATAAAGGAGATTTACATGAATCAGTATCCTTTGGTCTACTTGGACCATGTGACAAAGAATTATGGGCATGAAGTTGCTCTCATGGATGTTAGTTTGAACATCCAACCTGGCCGTATTATTGGCCTTTTGGGTCCCAATGGTAGCGGGAAAACAACCATCATTAAATTGATTAATGGTTTGTTGCAACCAAGCCTTGGAAATATCTATATTCATGGGCAATTACCATCCCCAGCTTCTAAAAAAGTGGTTTCCTATTTGCCAGATACAACTTATCTGAATGAAAATATGAAAATTATTGATGCTATTAACTATTTCCAAGATTTTTATGCAGATTTTAATGTCCAACGAGCTTACCAATTGCTCAACGATTTGCATTTGCATCCAAATCAAAAATTGAATAGCCTTTCAAAAGGGAACAAGGAAAAAGTGCAATTGATTTTGGTGATGAGTCGTGAAGCTGACTTGTACGTTCTTGATGAACCAATCGGAGGGGTTGACCCAGCAGCGCGTGATTATATTTTGCGGACCATTATTCAAAACAGACGTCCAAACTCTTCTGTCTTGATTTCTACTCACTTGATTGCTGATATTGAGCAAGTTTTGGATGAGGCCATTTTCATCAACCAAGGAAGAATCCTCTTGCATGAAAATACGACTGTTATGCGCAATCAACACGGAAAATCAATCGATGAGATCTTCCGTGATCAATTCCGTGTTTATTAGGAGGAACCCATGTTTGGTAAATTATTAAAATATGAATTCAAATCGACAGCTAAGTGGTATTTATTGATCACCCTGATCGCACTAGGTTTGTCAGTGATTACAGGTGTTATTGGTGGAAGTGCTACAAACGGTTTTGTGGATATGGAAACCAATAGTATGCAAATTATAACGGGGACTCTTGGGATTCTCATTTTTGGAGGAGTCATTGGCCTTTATCTTAGTAACTACTATATTATTATCCGTCGTTTCTATTCCAACTTATACGGACGTGAAGGCTACTTGACCTGGACCCTTCCAGCTAGCCCGCATGCGATCATTTTGTCTAAATTTGTGGGAGCTTTAGTAGCGAGTCTTTACTGCCTATTCCTTCTATTTTTTAGTGGTTTTATCACAATTATTGTGATGGGTGCTGTCATTGGACAAGACATCTCTCCTGTATTTAGTATTATCTCTGAGGCTTTTAGTCATTCTATTGCTTATTGGATTATCGTTTGGTGGATTTTTACCACAGCTTCAGGGATCTTCCTATTTTATGTATCGATCGCACTTGGCCAACTCTTCCAAAACCGTCGTGGATTTAAGGCTATTCTGTTTTTCTTTCTCTTGTGCATTGTTTTAAGTATCATCGGTACAGCAGTCAATCCATTAAAAGATTCATATGCTGTTGGGTCTGCATTGGTTTATGGAAATATTGATGAATTTGGACCTAACTTCATTCCAGGTCTCATCTATGAAGTCATTAAGATTGTTTCTATGTACTTCACCATTCATTATATCAGCAAATATAAGTTGAATCTTCAATAAAAACAGTTAATTGAGCAAGGAGCTTCCCGGTGGAAGCCTTCTTGTTCAATTTTTTTCTTTTGCATTTTTGGCTACATTTTGATATACTAATTGTATTCGTTTTGGGGTCGTTACGGATTCGACAGGCATTATGAGGCATATTTTGCAACTCATCTAGCGGATGTAAAACGCCAGTTAAATATAACTGCAAAAAATAATAATTCTTACGCTTTAGCTGCCTAAACACCAGCAGGCGTGACCCGATTCGAATCGCTCGTGTTTGATGACAGGTCTTAATTTTAGCGAGATACGATCTAGCTTTGTCTAGGGGTTAGATAAGAGATTGATAGACTCGCAGGTACAGGGCTTGAGTTATGTGTCATGTAGCTGTTAAACTAAGACATAACCTATGGTTGTAGACAAATATGCTGGCAGGTGTTTGGACGTGGGTTCGACTCCCACCGGCTCCATATTTTTATTCATGGAAGATTACTCAAGAGGCTTAAGAGGCCGTGTTGGAAACGCGGTAGGCGTGTAAAAGCGTGCGTGGGTTCGAATCCCATGTCTTCCGTTGTTGAGACATCATTGTGTAGCAGTGGTGTTTTTTTGTACAAAAAAGAGTCCCAAAAATAGACAAGTGAGGGAGGAGAAAAAGTGATTGCACAGCTAGATACCAAATCAGTCTATACTTTTATGGAAAGCCTTGTGACCATAAAAGACTATGTCCAAGTGGCTAAAAGTATGGGGTATGACGCATTGGGAATCATGGATGTAGATAATTTGTATGGTGCCTATGAATTTATTGAAACCTGTCAGGCCCAAAAACTCAGCCCCTTGGTAGGTTTAGAAATTGGACTAGAGGTAGACAATGAAACAATTCCGTTTCGGATGATGGCCTTGTCAACGAAGGGCTACCAGAATCTGATGAAGATGTCGACCGTCAAAATGATGGGGAAGAGCAATTGGGAGGATGTGAAGCACCTAACAGAAGGAGTAGCAGTCATTGTCCCAGCGCCTTTTGCTAGTGGAGACTTGCCACTTGGTCTAGATTACTTCATCGGAGTTTTTGCGGATACGCCGGTCCAAGAGTTTAGCCACCCTGTGCTCCCTCTTCATACCGTTCGATTTTTTGAGGCTGGGGATGTGGAAGCCATGCAGATGCTGGCAGCCATCAAGGACAATCAAAGCTTGACAGAAACAGGGCCAATTGATTCTACAACAGTCCTAAAAACTCCTCAGGATTTAAAGAATGATTTTGCAGAGCGATTTCCGCAAGCTATCACAAATCTGGAAAACCTTGTCCAAGGGATTCAATATGATATTGATACCCAGTTGAAATTGCCTCGCTTCAATCCCCAGAAACCAGCTGTTGAGGAACTAAGAGAATTAGCCCAAGCGGGTCTCCTTCGAAAGAACTTGACCAGTCCGGTCTATCAAGAACGTCTGGAGCATGAATTAGACATTATTCACCAAATGGGCTTTGATGATTATTTCTTGATTGTCTGGGACCTTCTTCGTTTCGGACGGAGTCAAGGCTATTATATGGGAATGGGACGTGGGTCTGCTGTAGGCTCACTGGTAGCCTATTCCCTAGGGATTACAGGGATTGATCCTGTGGAGAAGAACCTCCTCTTTGAGCGCTTTTTAAATGTGGAGCGCTACACCATGCCGGATATTGATATTGATATTCCTGATATCTATCGTCCAGAATTTATCCGCTATGTGCGAGACCGTTACGGGAGTTACCATGCAGCTCAGATCGTGACCTTTTCAACCTTTGGGGCCAAACAAGCCATTCGAGATGTCTTCAAACGTTTTGGGGTACCTGAGTATGAATTGACCTCCATTACCAAGCGGATTGGCTTTAGGGATACACTGACGACAGCTTATGAACAGAATCTAGCTTTTCGACAAGTGATTCATAGCCGAGCAGAATTTGAGCGTGGCTTTGAAATTGCTAAAAGAATTGAAGGCCAACCAAGGCAGACATCTATCCACGCGGCTGGGGTTGTGATGAGTGACCAGGATTTGACGGATCACATTCCTCTCAAGTACGGAGAAGACATGTTTGTCACCCAGTACGATGCTCATGCGGTTGAAGCCAATGGTCTGTTGAAGATGGACTTTTTGGGTCTGCGAAATTTAACCTTTGTTCAGAAAATGAAGGAAGCGGTCTATGAAAAGTACCAAGAAGAGATCGTGATTGAAGCCATTGATTTAGAAGATCCAGAAACCTTGGCCTTGTTTGCTGCTGGGGATACCAAGGGGATTTTCCAATTTGAACAGGCTGGAGCCATTCGCCTCTTGAGACGAGTGAGACCCAATCATTTCGAAGAAGTGGTAGCGACCACCTCTCTCAATCGTCCAGGGGCTAGTGATTACATTGATAATTTCGTCAAAAGAAAGCACGGCCAAGAAAAAGTTGAGATTTTAGATCCAGCTATTGAAGAAATCTTAAGGCCCACTTATGGGATCATGCTCTACCAAGAGCAGGTCATGCAGGTTGCCCAGCGTTTTGCAGGCTTTAGTCTAGGGAAAGCCGATATTTTACGTCGGGCTATGGGCAAAAAAAATGCAGCTGAAATGCATCAGATGGAAGACGATTTTGTCGCAGGTGCTCTTAAACTTGGGCATACGGAAGAAAAAGCCAAAGAGGTCTTTGCGATCATGGAAAAATTCGCAGGCTATGGGTTTAACCGTTCCCATGCCTATGCCTATTCTGCCTTGGCCTTTCAGATGGCCTATTTCAAGGTCCATTATCCAGATGTTTTCTTTGATGTCATGCTCAATTATTCGAGCAGCGATTATCTGACAGATGCTCTCCAGTTTGATTTTAAAGTCGCGCCATTATCCATCAACACCATCCCTTACAGAGATAAGTTCCAGGATCGAAAAATCTACTTGGGAATGAAAAATATCAAGGGACTCCCAAGAGATTTAGCGTATTGGATCATTGATAATCGTCCCTTTGAAAGTGTCGAAGATTTTATTTTACGACTCCCCAATCAGTATCATAAATTGCCTTTGTTAACACCTTTAGTGGAGCTTGGACTGTTTGACATCTTTGAAAAAAATAGACGCAAGGTGCTTCACAATTTGCCGAATTTGTTTGTCTTTGCTGATGAGCTAGGTAGTTTATTTGCAGATTCTAACTATTCTTGGACAGAAGCGGAGGACTTTAGCCAGGCTGAAAAATATGAGAAGGAAGAGGCCATTATTGGTGTCGGGCTCAGTACTCACCCATTGGTTGCGATTGGGCAAACGAGTCCCTACGAGATCCAACCAATTTCTCAACTCATGCAAGGAGAGCAGGTACGCATTCTCATTGAGGTACAAAGCATTCGAACCATTCGAACCAAGTCAGGTGATCTCATGGCTTTCTTACAAGTCAGTGATACCAAGAAAAAATTGGATGTGACCCTTTTCCCTGAAACCTACAATCGATTTTCCTCCTTGATAAAAGAAGGTGGCTTTTATTACTTGACAGGGAAGATACAAGAGCGTGACGGGCGCTTGCAGATGATTCTAGCAGAGGCACAACTAGCGACCAATGAAAAGTTCTGGATCCAGTTGCTCGATCATCGTCAGGATAAAACGATTCTTTCTATCTTGAAAAAATATCCGGGCCCATATCCTGTGATATTACGCTATGAAGACGAGAAAAAAACTCTTCAATTGAAGGGCTATACCGTCCAGAAAAACAAAGAATTGGAAGATGAATTAAAGAATCTCGTTATGAAAACGATTTATCGGTAAAAACTGCGAAAAATACGAGAATTTTAGTCTTCTTTGTGTTATAATTACGTAGAATGTAAAAGAAAAAAAGGAGCAAACAACGAAATGAAACGTATTGCTGTTTTAACTAGTGGTGGAGATGCCCCTGGTATGAATGCTGCCATCCGTGCAGTTGTTCGTCAAGCAATTTCAGAAGGAATGGAAGTTTTCGGTATCTATGATGGATATGCGGGAATGGTTGCTGGTAAAATTCAGCCCCTTGACGCCTCATCTGTTGGAGATATTATTTCCCGTGGTGGTACCTTCCTTCATTCAGCTCGTTACCCTGAATTCGCACAACGCGAAGGTCAATTAAAAGGGATCGAGCAATTGAAGAAACACGGGATAGAAGGTGTTGTCGTTATTGGTGGAGATGGTTCTTACCATGGTGCGATGCGCTTGACTGAGCTTGGATTCCCAGCTGTGGGTCTTCCTGGTACGATCGACAACGATATCGTCGGAACTGACTTTACAATTGGTTTTGATACGGCAGTCACAACTGCAATGGACGCGATCGATAAGATCCGTGATACTTCATCTAGTCACCACCGTACTTTCGTTATCGAAGTGATGGGACGTAACGCTGGAGATATCGCTCTTTGGGCAGGGATTGCATCTGGTGCAGATGAAATCATCATCCCTGAAGAAGGATTCAAGATCGAAGATGTTGTTGAGAGCATCAAAGAAGGTTACGCAAAAGGTCGTACCCACAACATCATCATCTTGGCTGAAGGCGTGATGTCTGCAGATGAATTTGGTAAAGCTTTGAAAGAAGCTGGTGATGAAAGTGACCTTCGTGTGACTGAGCTTGGCCACATCCAACGTGGTGGTTCACCGACTGCGCGTGACCGTGTTCTTGCTTCACGTATGGGAGCACACGCTGTTAAATTGTTGAAACAAGGAATCGGTGGTGTAGCCGTTGGTATCCGCAATGAAAAAATGGTGGAAAATCCAATCCTTGGTAAAGCAGAAGAAGGAGCCCTCTTTAGCTTGACAGAAGATGGTAAGATTGTGGTAAACAATCCACATAAAGCTGATCTTGGTCTTGCCGAGTTGAACCGTAGCTTGTCTTCAATTTAATTTTATTTCATAAATTCGTTAACCTTGTCTTAAAAAGACAGATATATTTAAAAAGGAGTCATATATATCATGAACAAACGTGTAAAAATCGTTGCAACTTTAGGTCCTGCGGTAGAAATCCGTGGTGGTAAAAAATTCGGTGAAGATGGATACTGGGCTGAAAAACTTGACGTTGAAGCTTCAGCACAAAACATTGCTAAATTGATCGAAGCTGGCGCTAACACTTTCCGTTTCAACTTCTCACACGGTGACCACCAAGAACAAGGTGAACGTATGGCGACTGTTAAACGTGCAGAAGAAATCGCTGGTAAAAAAGTTGGTTACCTTCTTGATACAAAAGGTCCTGAAATCCGTACTGAATTGTTCGAAGGCGAAGCTAAAGAATATTCATACAAGACTGGTGAACGTATCCGCGTTGCTACAAAACAAGGTATCAAATCAACTCGTGAAGTGATTGCTTTGAACGTTGCTGGTGCGCTTGACATCTTTGATGACGTTGAAGTTGGACACCAAGTATTGGTTGATGATGGTAAATTGGGTCTTCGCGTTGTAGAAAAAGACCCTGCAAAACGTGAATTTGTTGTTGAAGTTGAAAACGATGGTATCATCGCTAAACAAAAAGGTGTAAACATCCCTAACACTAAGATTCCTTTCCCAGCACTTGCTGAACGCGATAACGACGATATCCGCTTCGGTTTGGAACAAGGTATCAACTTCATCGCGATCTCATTCGTACGTACTGCAAAAGACGTTCAAGAAGTTCGTGCTATCTGTGAAGAAACTGGTAACAGCCACGTTCAATTGTTTGCGAAAATCGAAAACCAACAAGGTATCGAAAACTTGGATGAAATCATCGAAGTTACTGATGGTATCATGATCGCTCGTGGTGACATGGGTATCGAAGTACCATTCGAAATGGTTCCAGTTTACCAAAAAATGATTACTTCTAAAGTAAATGCTGCTGGTAAAGTTGTTATCACTGCAACAAACATGCTTGAAACAATGACTGAAAAACCACGTGCAACTCGTTCAGAAGTATCTGACGTCTTCAACGCAGTTATCGATGGTACTGATGCTACAATGCTTTCAGGTGAATCTGCAAACGGTAAATACCCACTTGAATCTGTAGCTACAATGGCGAAAATCGACATGAACGCTCAAACACTTTTGAAAGAATATGGTCGTTTGAACCCTGCTTCATTCGAACGTAACTCTAAGACAGAAGTTATGGCTTCAGCTGTTAAAGATGCTACAAACTCAATGGATATCAAATTGGTTGTAACCTTGACTAAGACAGGTCACACTGCACGTTTGATCTCTAAATACCGTCCAGATGCTGATATCTTGGCATTGACATTTGACGAATTGACTGAACGTGGATTGATGTTGAACTGGGGTGTTATCCCAATGTTGACAGATGCTCCTTCATCAACTGATGATATGTTCGAAATTGCTGAACGTAAAGCAGTTGAAGCTGGTCTTGTTAAATCTGGTGATGATATCGTTATCGTTGCTGGTGTACCAGTTGGAGAAGCTGTTCGTACAAACACAATGCGTATTCGTACAGTACGTTAATAGACAATTATATCTAAAAGCCTTGCTGGTTGGTCCGAAAGGATTGACCGCGAGGTTTTTCTTTTTCTTCTGGTGTGTGTTGATAAGAATTCTCACTAATGCTTACTTTCTCTTTTTTAAAGATCAAAAACATGGTATAATAAATAAAAAGGAAGGGAGACATACATGCCAAGGAGAGATTTAATTAGAAATGTCATCATTGTCGGTGTACTGGTTTTGGCACTGATTTTGCTTCGAATCTTTGTATTTCATCCATTTAGTATCAATGATAAAATGGCCAATGCTTCTGTGAAAACTGGAGATCTTGTGGTAGCGACTAGAAATGCTCAGGTAGATCGCAGTGATTTGGTCTTATACAAGGTCGGTGGAAAAGAATACCTTGGACGTGTCATTGCCAAAGAAAACGACGAAGTCAGCTACGTAGATGACGTCCTCTATTTGAATGGACAGGCAACACCAGAACCTTACCTGAACAAAATGCTCAACAAACACTTAGCTGCTCCAACGAGTAATGGGTATTATACGGATGATTTCTTCTTATCAGAGTTAAAAGGGACCAAGGCTGGTCGTGTACCATCCGATACTTATCTTGTCTTAAATGATAACCGTGGAGATACAGAAGATAGCCGTGAGTTTGGTTATATCCATAAAAATCAGATCGAAGGAGTCGTGAATCTACGTCTCTATCCTCTCAATAAATTTGGATTTATAAAAGTAGAAGAATAGCCGAAAGGCTATTTTTTTTATAAATTTCAAAGAGAAACGATTAGGTGCCCAGACCGGATCGTCTGGCTATATGGATTTTGAAGCCAATCCTAAAATCTTGAAAAATAAGATCAAAAATCAAAAGGCTACCCAATACCAGAGTTTCAACGAGGCGCTGATCGATCTTCAGAATGATCGGATCGATGGCCTCTTAATCGACCGTGTCTATGCCAACTATTATCTGCAAACGGAAGGAATTTTAAAAGACTATAATGTCTTTCCTGTCGGTTTTGAGACAGAATCCTTTGCGGTAGGGGTGCGCAAGGCGGATAAAACCTTGAAGAAAAAAATTGATGAATCCTTCGTAAAACTCTATCAAAAGGGCCAGTTCCAAAAGATCTCTAAGAAGTGGTTTGGGACGGATGTAGCGACAGATGACATCAAGTAAAAAAGAGAGTGGGACAGAAATCGGTAATTCGTTAGAATTCGATTTCGTCGTCCCACCTCCGCACAGTTGAGTAGGGCTGTAAAAGCTGATGAAATC
>JAGZZN010000053.1 GCA_018377375.1 Streptococcus parasanguinis | reverse complement strand
TTCGCACGAACAACTGCTTTACAAGCCTCTACAAACATGTCTGTCGGAACTTGTGGCATCAAGAGACGGTCACATGTACGTTGCAGGCGTTTGGCATTTTCATCAGGACGGAACAGTTGAACACTGCCATCCTTAGTACGATAAGCTTTCAAACCTTCAAATGCTTGTTGTCCATAGTGGAGACTTGGAGAAGACTCTGAAATATGCAAAGTTGCATCCTCTGTAAGCTCTCCTTGATTCCATTGTCCATTTTTAAAATGAGCAATATAGCGATAAGGTAATTTCATATAGGAGAAACCAAGGTTTTCCCAATCAATCGTTACTGTCATATTCCACTCCTTATTCTAAAAACCTATTTCTTATATTCTACACTATTTTTCTAAAATAGCAAGTATATTTTGTAATTTTCAGAAAATTTCTTCAATAAAAAGAACCAGCTCTTAGAACTGATTCTTCATTTCACTTATTTAGCTTCAGTAAATACTTCTTTAAGATAAGCATCAAAAACTTCTTCATCTGAAATCGTATCAGAAATGAAGCTTCCGTTGCTAGTGCGCTCTGACAGATTCAAGTCTTGTAGTCGACTTTCATAGATTGTTCCTTTGTTGGATTGAACAAGCAGAGTTTGGTCGCTCTCTTCCACTTCTGTACTGAAGAGATCACCAACGAATCCTTGCTCTGCAACTGCTCCTGCTAAGAAGACACGATGCGGTTTGTTTTTCAACTCACGCAAGACCTGTAGTCCCCGTTTAGCCCGACTGGTCACAGGAATATCGTCTTGTAACATCCGTTTGAGACTGCCTCGCTGGGTCAGAATGTACATGCTTGGAGTCGTCGACTTAAAGGCGGCAGCAACTTGATCTCCGTCTTTGAGGTTAATGGCTTTGACCCCTGCTGCTTTGGCTCCTACGACAGGGACCTCTTCAATATTGAAACGCAACCCGTAACCATTTTTAGTAATGATCATGATGTCTTCAAGGACAACTGGTGCAACTGCTACGATACGGTCGTCTTGGTCTTTTAGCTTAGCGTACTTAGTCGATTTAGAACGATAAGTCCGCCATGGGCTTAATTCCTTGCGTTCAAAGCGCTTGATTTGTCCTTGTTGAGTTGCCGCAAAGTAGGTGACTCCCTCAAACTGATCTACAATCTCCGCAAAGAGAATTTCTTCCTCTTGCTCGAAATTGGTCAAGGTCTGACTGAGGTGCTCGCCGATATCCTTCCACTTGGTATCTGTCAATTCGTGAATTGGTCGATAAATGGCATTCCCCAAGTTGGTAAAGAGTAAGAGGTGCTGAGTGGTCTTAGCAGGCTCTACAAAAATCAACTCATCATCGTCTCGCTTACCGACTTCTTCCAGTGTTGAGGCATTGAAAGAACGAGGCGAGGTTCGTTTGATATATCCAGCACGGGTTACGCTGACGAAGGTTTCCTCTTCAACAATGAGACTGGCTGTATCAATCTCAATCGTTTTAGCAGTGTCTTGCAACTCACTACGACGCGGATTGCCAAAGAGCTTTTTGACTTCACGCAACTCCTTCTTCATGAGGTTGAACATGGTCCGTTCATCCCCAATAATAGCTGCTAAAGTCGCGATTTGCTCCTTAAGGTTAGCATGCTCTTCTTCCAAGGTCACGATATCGGTATTGGTCAAGCGATACAATTGCAAAGTAACAATAGCTTCTGCTTGTTCTTCCGTGAAATCGTAGCTGACCTTGAGGTTTTCTTTGGCATCTGACTTATTATCAGAAGCACGGATCAAGGCGATGACTTCGTCGAGGATGGAAATCACGCGGATCAAGCCCTCTACGATGTGGAGACGTCGTTCTGCCTTTTCCTTGTCAAAGCGCGAGCGAGCGACAATGATATCTCGACGGTGAGCAATGTAGCTAGAGAGGATCGGCACAATCCCAACTTGACGAGGGGTATAATTGTCAATTGCCACCATATTGAAGTTGTAGTTGACCTGCAAGTCTGTATACTTGAACAAGTAGTTCAAGATCAAATCTGCATTGGCATCTTTTTTGAGCTCAATCGCAATGCGAAGACCATCCCGGTCAGACTCATCCCGAACTTCTGCGATACCGGCAACCTTGTTGTTGACACGGACGTCGTCGATCTTCTTGACCAAGACAGCCTTGTTGATCTCATAAGGGATCTCGGTGACCACGATTTGCTGCTTACCGCCTTTGAGCTGCTCGATCTCTGTTTTAGAGCGGACAACCACCCGGCCCTTACCAGTTTCATAGGCTTTCTTGATCTCATCCCGTCCCTGGATAATGGCACCAGTTGGGAAATCAGGTCCAGGTAAAAACTCCATGAGTTTGTCTACCTTGGCAGATGGATGGTCGATCATGTAGACCACGGCATCAATGACTTCAGCAAGGTTATGTGGTGGAATATCAGTCGCGTAACCAGCCGAAATCCCTGTTGCCCCATTGACCAAGAGATTTGGAAAAGCGGCAGGCAAAACCGTTGGCTCTTTTTCTGTATCGTCAAAGTTCCAGGCAAATGGCACTGTATTCTTTTCGATATCTTGCAAAAGATAACCAGCAATTTCAGATAAACGCGCCTCGGTATAACGCATGGCTGCCGGTGGATCACCGTCCATGGAACCATTGTTTCCGTGCATTTCGACTAGAATCTCACGGTTCTTCCAGTCTTGAGACATGCGGACCATGGCATCATAGATAGAACTGTCCCCGTGAGGGTGGAAATTCCCCATGATATTTCCGACAGACTTGGCAGACTTGCGGTAGCCCTTGTCATGGGTATTGCCGTCCTTATTCATCGAATAAAGAATCCGCCGTTGAACAGGTTTCAAGCCATCCCGAATATCAGGAAGAGCCCGTTCTTGAATAATGTATTTGGAGTAGCGACCAAAGCGCTCCCCCATGATGTCCTCCAAGGACATGTTTTGGATATTACTCATATAGGGTACAAAGCCCGTAAAATACAAAGTGAAAATAGGAAATTCTTGCAGTGAGCCATGCTCACAAGAGAATTTATCTTTTTCACACAGCACTCAGGGCGTGTTCAACTCCTTTCAAAGAATGTTGAGTAGTCTTTTGTAGAAAAAGGCAATCGGTTACCACAAGCAACCAAAGGATCCTTCTTTTAGTTTAAAATAGATTCATTAACGATTAGAAAGTTTCTCTTTAGCATAAGAAATCATTTTTTCTGCTACTTCCTTATCGTAAGTAACCCCCATCTTTTGGGCCAGAATTTGAGCTTCTCGATTGAATAGCCCCATGGTAGCAAATAAAGACTGAGTGATTTTATCGAAACTGGATAAATCAAGCAAAACTGAGAACTCCTTCTCTTGCTCAGCTGGAAGATACTGGAAGAGGTACTTGTAGTTCTTTCCGATGTCAACTACTCCCCTATCGCTTGTCACCTGCCAAGCTAAGACCTTGAGGAGTTCTTGCTGACAAATGCCATAGAGGTGGTCGGTCGCATAGATAAGCTGATTTCTTCGAATGGCCTTGACGACATAAGCCGATACCCACCAAAATTCATTGCAGGCGGCTGCAAATTCCTCTTCAGTAGGCGGAGCGGTCCAATAGCGCTTGGAATTAGGCTGATAGGCTTCAAACAAACCTTTGTCGTCTTTTATAACTTCAAAATTTGCTTCGCTGTCCACCCACTCTTGGATAGACTCCTTGGGACAGAGGGTCAAATCGATACGGTTGCCGTCTTCAAAGAGCATGAGATACAGACGACGATGTCCCAGTCGGTTGTGCTGTTCGATGAGTCTATTTCCGTACTGATCCAACCAGGATAAATCTGAAATCAGGTCTTCCAGATCATCAACTATATAGACCACATCATAATCTTGAAACTCGTCTTTGGGGCCCTGAGGATTGGTTCGTGATCCAGATAAGGCAATTGCTTCTACTTCTATAGAATCAGCTATCTGCAAAATCAGATTCATCAGTTCATTTTCAGTTCTCATGTCGATTCCTTACCATTTCTACATCCCAGCTTATTTACTTTATAGTAGAAAGTGATTAAAATACTGTATTTTCTTCTAAGGTAAACTTAACGTTATCTTCAATCCATTGACGACGTGGTGCAGCCTTATCTCCCATTAGGACGGAAACACGGCGTTCTGCACGCGCTAAATCATCAATGGTAACACGGATCAGGGTACGAGTTTCTGGATTCATGGTCGTTTCCCAAAGCTGATCCGCATTCATTTCCCCCAACCCTTTGTACCGTTGGAGGGTTGCTCCACGGCCAAAGGTCCGACGCAACTCTTCTAATTCGCTATCTGTCCAAGCATAGGCTACTTCTTCTTTCTTGCCTTTGCCTTTCGACATCTTATAAAGAGGAGGAAGTGCAATGTAGACATGCCCTGCTTCTACCAAAGGGCGCATATAGCGATAGAAGAAGGTTAAGAGGAGGGTTTGAATGTGGGCACCATCCGTATCCGCGTCGGTCATGATAATGATCTTATCGTAGTTGGCGTCTTCCACAGAAAAATCTGCCCCAACTCCAGCACCGATGGTGTAGATCATGGTGTTGATTTCCTCGTTCTTGAGGATATCACTCATATTGGCCTTCTCAGTATTAAGAACCTTCCCACGAAGTGGAAGAATGGCTTGGAACTTCCGGTCCCGTCCTTGTTTGGCAGAACCGCCGGCTGAGTCTCCTTCGACCAGATAGAGTTCGTTTTTCTTAGGATTTTTAGACTGGGCTGGTGTCAATTTACCAGATAAAAGTCCTTTGTCTTTCTTGCTCTTCTTGCCATTTCGGCTTTCATCCCGCGCTTTACGAGCGGCTTCACGTGCATCCCGGGCTTTAATAGCCTTACGAATGAGATTGGAAGCCAACTCCCCATTTTCCATGAGGAAGAAGGTCAATTTATCAGAAACAATGCTATCGACGACTGGACGAGCCAAGGGACTTCCTAATTTGTCTTTTGTTTGTCCTTCAAACTGCAAATGAGCTTCTGGAACCAGGATAGAGAGAACAGCCGACAAACCTTCGCGGTAGTCTGATCCTTCCAGATTCTTGTCTTTTTCTTTGAGAAGGCCTGTCTTTCTTGCATAGTCGTTCATAGCCTTAGTAATGGCTGTCTTCATACCCGTCTCGTGGGTTCCCCCATCTTTGGTGCGGACATTATTAACGAAGGACAAGATATTATCTGAGTAGCCATCATTGTATTGCATAGCCACTTCTACCTGGAAACCATCTGATTCGCCACTAAAGTAGAGAACAGGTGTTAAAGTTTCCTTATCTTCGTTCAAGTACTCGACAAAATCCTGAACACCATTTTCATAATGGAAGGCCACATAGTTGTCTTCTTCTTTACGGAGATCAGTCAGCGTCAGCGTCACGTCCTTCAGCAAGAAGGCTGATTCTTTAATCCGCTCAGCAATGGTATTGAATTTGAAATCCGTCGTTGAAAAGATGGTTGGATCTGGCATGAAGGTGACCTTGGTCCCTGTCTTAGACTTGGGAGCAGAGCCGATCTTTTCAAGGGTTGTAACTGGTTTTCCACCATCTTCAAAACGTTGCTTGTAGACAGCTCCATCACGAGTAATTTCTACCTCTAGCCAGCTAGAAAGGGCATTGACGACAGAAGATCCCACTCCGTGAAGACCTCCAGATGTCTTATAGCCTCCTTGACCAAACTTCCCTCCGGCGTGGAGGACCGTAAAGATCACCTCAACGGTTGGTTTACCCATAGCATGCATCCCGGTCGGCATTCCACGTCCCTGGTCTTCTACCGATAGAGAACTATCTTTATTAATCGTTACATCGATTTGTGATCCAAAGCCAGACAAGGCTTCATCGACCGCATTATCCACGATCTCCCAGACCATGTGATGCAAGCCATTTCCGTCGGTCGATCCGATATACATCCCTGGACGTTTACGGACTGCATCCAACCCTTCTAGTACCTGAATGGCATCGTCATTATAATTATTAATATTGATTTCCTTTTTTGCCACAAGGAACCTCCTGTTTGTTCATCTTTTCTATATTACAGTTTTTTAGGAAATTTTGCAAAATTTTTTCTCTCTATATGGAGATTTCTATATCCCAGTACAAAATGTTGGCTGAGCACTTTCTTCAGATGTCACACTTGAACTCCAGAAATTGCTTTTTCTATCGATGGCTTTTTGATATAATGAGAGTATGATAAAAGAAATAAGTGTTTTAATTTTAGCCTATCTGTTAGGCTCCATTCCTTCGGGATTATGGATTGGGAAAATCTTTTTCCATATTAATTTACGGGAACATGGCTCGGGCAATACAGGAACAACCAATACCTTTCGAATTTTAGGGAAGAAAGCTGGGATCATCGTCTTTGCGATTGATTTCTTGAAAGGAACTTTGGCCGTTCTCCTTCCGACTTTCTTTGGAATTCAGGGGATCTCGCCGATGGTCTTTGGTCTCTTAGCTGTATTGGGGCACACTTTCCCAATTTTTGCTGGATTTAAGGGTGGAAAGGCAGTGGCGACGAGTGCTGGTGTCTTACTTGGTTTCTCGCCTATCCTGCTACTCATTTTAGCTGTTTATTTTGTTGCCAGCCTTTATTTAACCAGTATGATTTCGTTTTCGAGTGTTACCGTTGCGCTACTCGCCATTTTATCGGTCCTCCTTCTTCCTTTGACTGGATGGATCTTGCACAGCTATGATCCGCTTTTTACAGTCATTGTCTTGGCCCTAGCAACCTTGATCATTCTTCGTCACAAGGACAATATCCAACGGATCAAAGAGAAAAAAGAAAATCTCATCCCTTGGGGAAAGAACATCACCCATCAACAACCAAAAAACTAGAGCGCATACTCTAGTTTTTTTTGATTGGACTACAGTTTTATTTATGAACAGATTCTCATTATAAGGCGTCAACCAAGTCCATCAGTATTTCCATAGGTGTTTTTTTCCTACGACCATTAACCGTTTCGATAAGGTGATAAACTTTTAAACGATTGTCATTGCTAAATACAAACTCAAAGCGGAATTCGCGTCCGTTGGGTGCCACTGTATCAAATTTCGTTTTATATTTATCATGAACGGGGCTAACTGGAAACTTATTGAAGAGCAAGCGTCGTTTCTCCCCTGCTTCTTTCAAACAGTTTTCTAGTTCTTGACAATAGTTATAAAACAGCTGATAGAGGTCTTCTTCTGAAATTCTTCTTCTCCGAACTAATGATGTAAAATCCGAAAAATTTCTGCGAGGAATTTCAATGCTAAATGAGAAGCCCTCCTGATTGATTCTTTCTAAAAATGCATCTCTTGAAATCATAGAACCACTCTTTCTTTTATCAATCTTTAGTGAACCCTTATTGTTTCTATACACAGTCAATCCATTATGTAATCAAGCAGGTCCATCAGGGTGAGTTTCTTACGACCATTGACGGTCTCAAATAGATTATAAACTCTTAGTTCTTGGTTCTTTTTAAAAGCAAACTCAAAGCGAAATTCGCGACCATTGCATGCAGCTACATAAAATCCGGTCTGATACTTTCTCTTATCGGCTACTGCCTGCATTTGCCGGTCTTCTACCTCTCTACAAAGTAAAAGAAAGATCTGATAGACTTGCTCCTCAGAGAGCCTTTTTCTCCAAACTAATGACTTGAAGTTATTGTACGTCCACCATGGGATTTGGATGTTGAAGGAAAAACCTTCCTGATTGGCTTTATCGATAAATGCTTTTCTGGAGACCATACTAACTCCTCTTCTAATGGAACATTGTTTGACTCTATTATACCATCTTTTAACCTTTCACAAAAAAAGCATCCCAAATGGAATGCTTTTTTCTGTTTCTTAATAGTATTCCCCTTGGCGGTAGTTCCAAGAGTTGAAATGATCAGATAAGTGCATCATGATCTTATCGATATCCAATCCTTTACGGATGACGACTGGACAAGTATTGACAGAACGGCTGCCTGCTCCTTGTTCTGGGATCAGTTTACCTTCTGCATCCACCATAGAAACCATCACACCTTGTTCATAGCGCGTTTCAATGGTCTTGTCTGGTTGGATAGAAGCTACATAATCGTCGGCTTCGATGACCAAGTCCACAGCACCTTCGATGCGCTCACCGATTCCTTCGACTTTCCCGCGGTTTCCTTTACCGGAAGGGTTAGCTGAAGATGCGTAAACCATCTTGCCTTCTTTTTCCCACATTTCTTTGGCGATTTGCTCACCAGCTTTACCAAATTTGATGACAAAACAGCTGGTTCCACGAACGTCTGTCATGAGTTCTTCACGTCCATCTCCGAAAGCTTGCAATTTTGCATAAGCATCTTCGCGCCAAGGAAGGATACAACCAAGCAAAATATCTTCATCCCAATGTTTTTGGTAGAAGGCTTCGATTTCAGGATTCAATTGAGCAAGAGCGCGGAGTTCATCCATGCTTCCACAAAGAACAACACCTGGTTTGTTGCGGTTGCGTACTTTGGCTTCGAACTTCCGTTCCAATCCAGCCTTGTCACTGGTCATGATGATGTAGCCAACTTTTGTAGGGCAAACGATACAGCCACCCTCTCCTTTCAAAATATCAAATCCTTCTTGTGAAAGTTGTCCGTCCCATTGAATGTGTTTTGTCATAAGTCTCTTTCCTTTTCTATTCTTTTTAGTATTGTATCAAAAACTAGTCTCAATTTCAATATATTTTCAGAAAATTCGTAATTAAGTATACAATTTTATCATTGCCAGTAAGCTGGCCGATTCTTCTCATATGCTGCGATCAAGTCTTCGTACTGAAGCGTAATCCCGATATCATCCAACCCATTGAGCAATTTATGCTTCCAATCTTGGTCGATCTCAAAGCAAAACTCTCCAACAGGTGAGATGATTTTCTGCTCTTCCAAGTCCACCGTCACTGGATCTGTCGGCTTCAAGCTTGCCAATTTTTGACGAACTTCTAGCGGTTGGACAATCGGAAGCATGCCATTATTGAGCTCATTATTGTAATGTATATCTCCGAAGGATCCGGCGATAACGACCTTAAAACCATAATCTGCCAAAGCCCAGGCTGCGTGCTCCCGAGAGGAACCAGCCCCAAAATTGTCACCAGTAATCAAAATGGTCGCCTGGCGGTATTCTGGCTTGTTAAAGATAAAATCCGTATCCTCAGTGTACTGGTCATCCAAGTAGCGCCAAGCATACATGAGGTATTTACCAAAACCTTTTTTATCAATCAACTTCAAGAATTGTTTGGGGAGGATTTGGTCGGTATCAATATTATCGTTCATCAAGGGAACCGTTGTCCCTGTATAAATGGTAAACTTCTCCATGATTCCTCCTTTTACTCGACTTCTGGCAATTGGCGCACATCGACAAAGCGACCAGCGATTGCTGCTGCAGCGGCCATTGCTGGGCTACATAGATGGGTCTTGGCTCCAAATCCTTGACGGTCTTCAAAGTTTCGATTGCTAGTAGAGGCACAGTGGACGCCATCCGGCACCTTGTCTGGGTTCATTCCGAGACACATGGAGCAGCCTGGATCACGCCATTCAAAGCCTGCATCCATAAAGATTTGATCCAAGCCCAACTTTTCAGCGGCTTGCTTGACTGGACGAGAGCCAGGTACGACAATGGCTGTTAAGTTGGGCGCGATTTTTTTGCCTTTCACAAACTTGGCCGCTAGCTCTAAATCACTGAGACGCGCATTGGTACAGGAACCGATAAAGATATAACCCAATTCAATGTCTGCTGGTTTTTGACCAGGTTCTAAATCCATATAATGATATGCTCGTTCATCATTCATGTCCCGAATCTCTGGGAAGGGTGTCTCAAAGTCCACTCCCATAGAAGGATTGGTCCCCCAAGTCACCATCGGAGCTAGTTCAGATACATCCATACGGATGACCTTGTCATAAACGGCATCGTCATCACTGACCAGAGTCTTCCAATCAGCTACTGCGTCCTCAAAATCATCTGGCACACATTCGCGTCCTCGGAGGTAGTCAAAGGTCGTCTCATCTGGATTCATGATCCCCATTTTGGACCCGAACTCGATCGACATGTTACAGATGGTCATGCGTTCTTCCATGGTCAAGCGATCAATTGCTTCTCCCCGATACTCTACGACATAGCCAACTCCACAAGCAACACCGTAGCGCGCTATCAAAGCTAGGATGTAATCCTTTGAATAGATCCCTTTTTGTGGGGTTCCGGTGAATTCAACCAACATTTTCTTTGGTTTGACTTGCCAGATGGTTTGGGTGGCAAAGACATGCTCCACTTCACTGGTTCCAATCCCAAAGGCAATGGCTCCAAAGGCTCCATGGGTTGCGGTATGGCTGTCTCCACAGACAATAAATTTCCCAGGCTGGGTCCGACCGGTTTCAGGGCCCACCATATGAACGATTCCTTGCTTAGCAGAACCATGGGCAGCATGATCAATCCCAAAGTCCACCACATTCTCAGCTAATTTATCAATCTGGGCTTTTGAAATCACATCTCGAATATCAAAAATATTGACCGTTGGAACATTGTGATCAAAGGTTCCAAAGGTTAAATCAGGACGTCGGACCTTGCGTCCTGCATCCCGTAATCCTTGAAAGGCTTGCGGGCTCGTCACTTCGTGGATGTAGTGTTGGTCCACATACATGAGTTGGGGTTGCCCTTCCACTCCTGTAATCACGTGGCGATCCCAAAGTTTATCAAAGATAGATTTTCCACTCATCGTCTTTCTCCATTTATCTTGTTGTTAGGAAATCCATTGAAGGATTAGAAAGAGGGCACCTGCTAAAAGAAGGCTACTCCCCCACCAGGTAGCTTGAAAATACCATTTCCGCACCTTGTGGTGAAAGAGATATCCACCTAGTAGAGCTCCGAATCCACCAAGCAGCCAGCTCTCGAGTAACAGGACCTTTTCAGGAATCCGCCACCTGTTTTGGATAGCTTTTCGTTTATCTAAACCATAGGTCAGAAATACGATACTATTCCAAATAGCAATAACAACTAAACAGCGATCACTCCAAGTCATCTTAGAGATTTCCAATAATGGCTGCAGTCATCTCTGCAGTTGAAGCCTGACCACCTAGGTCTCGTGTCAAGATTCCTTGATTCAAGGTTTGATTGACGGCTTCCTCGATCATTTCTGCACCTGCTGTTTCTCCAAAACTGTCTCGGAGCATCATGGCAACAGAGAGGATCATAGAAATCGGATTGGCAATGCCTTGACCAGCAATATCAGGTGCTGAACCATGAATCGGTTCGTACATACTTGGTCCTTGGTCAGAATGACTAGCAGATGGCATCACGCCTAGTGTTCCAGGAAGGACGCTGGATTCGTCAGATAAGATATCTCCGAATAGATTCTCTGTCACTACGACATCAAAGCGGGCTGGATTGGTAATCATGATCATGGCCGCACTATCGACAAGCTGGTGCTCCAAGGTCACATCTGGAAATTCTTTGGCAACTTCTTCTGCCACTTGGCGCCACAATTTAGAGGTTGCCAGAACATTTTGCTTATCGATACTGGTCACTTTCTTGCTACGTCCTTGCGCGATCTTGAAGGCTTGGCGAATAATCCGACGGATTTCTTCTGCACTGTAATCATTGATATCGCGCGCTGTATCTTCTTTCAAGATATGCTCTCCAAAGTAAATCCCACCTGTCAATTCACGCACGACTACAAAGTCGACCCCCTCGGTACGCTCGGGTTTTAAAGGAGACAAGTGTTTCAAGGCGTCAAAAATCCGTACAGGACGAATATTGGCAAAGAGATTTAATTCCTTGCGAATAGCGAGCAAGCCTTGTTCTGGACGAACAGGAGCATTATCATACTCAGGACTTCCGATGGCTGCGAGAAGAATAGCATCCGCTCCTTTAGCTGCTTTTAGAGTATCTTGGGGAAGTGGGTGGCCAGCGGCATCAATTCCAGCACCCCCAAAAGGTTTGTCTTCTAGACTATAATCAAAGCCGATTTTGGGAGCGACGGCTGCAAGGACCTCTAGTCCAGCTGCCATGATCTCAGGGCCAATCCCATCTCCTGCAAGTGTTACAATTTTCTTTGTCATATTCAGTTCCTCTTAGGCTTGTGGAAGATCACGGTAGGAGACAGCTCGTCCCATCTCACCCGCATTCTCTTTTTGAACCAGCGTGTTAGCATTGATATAAGCGATGGCAGAGGCTTTCAATACGTCAAAGTCCAAACCAGAGGCATTGAAAATCGTATCGGTATCAACATTTTCCACGGATACCAAGACACGGGCTTGGGCATCGATCCCATCAGTCACTGCATCGATATTGTATGAGGTCAAGCGAACCGTTTGGTTGAAGAATTTATCAATCGCATTAAAGATCGCTTCAACCGACCCTTGACCATTGGCAAGGAATTCAAGCACTTCCCCTTCTTCATTGCTGAGGCTAACCGCCGCTGTAATCGTTTCATCTGCATTGGTGGTTAAGCGGAGATCGTTAAATTGGAATCCTTCTGGATTTTCCACTGCTGTACCGGCAACAAGGGCGCGGATATCGGCATCTGTGATCTCGTGTTTCTTGTCTGCCAGAGATTTGAACTTAGCAAACAATGGCTTGACGTCTTCTTCTGTAAATTCCAGTCCCAACTCATGCAGTTTTTCGACAAAGGCATGGCGACCAGACAATTTTCCAAGAGGGAGGCTATTGCTCTTAACACCCACCAACTCAGGGGTGATGATTTCGTAGGTAAGAGGATTTTTAAGAACCCCGTCTTGGTGAATACCAGACTCGTGTGAGAAGGCATTGCCACCAACAACCGCCTTGTTTTTAGGAATTGGAATACCAGAGTACCGAGAGACCAACTCAGAAGTGTTGATGGTTTCATTAAGGACAATCGGACTTTCCACTTGGAAATAGTCTTCGCGAATATTGAGAGCAACTGCTACTTCTTCAAGTGCCGCATTGCCGGCCCGCTCCCCGATCCCATTAATGGTTCCTTCGACACGACGGGCACCATTTTTAACAGCAGCGAGGCTATTGGCCACGGCCATTCCTAGGTCATCATGGCAATGAGGGGAATAGATAATCTCGCGGTCTGTCTTGACATGGTCAATCAAGTATTTGAAAATGGCACCATACTCTGCTGGTGTCGTGAAACCAACTGTATCAGGAATATTGATGTAGCTAGCACCAGCATCGACTGCAGTCTGTACGACTTGCAAGAGGAAATCCAATTCTGTCCGAGTCGCATCTTCGGGTGAGAATTCAACAATCTCAAATTTTGAGCGAGCGTAAGAAACGTGCTCTTTGATCGCTTCAAGAATTTCTTCCTTGGTCTTGTTGAGTTTAAACTCCCGGTGAATCGGACTGGTTGCGATAAAGACGTGAATTTGCGGATACTTAGCATCCTTCAAGGCTTCATAACAAGCGTCAATATCTGATTTGACAGAACGGGCCAAACCTGTCACGGCTGTCTTGGTCAAGACCTTGGCAATCTCTTGAACAGCAGTGAAGGAATCCGGACTAGCTGCAGGAAAACCTGCTTCAATAGCAGAAATACCCCATTTTTCCAATTGTTTAGCAATGGCAATTTTTTCTTTGATAGAGAAATTAACTCCTGGAGTCTGTTCACCGTCCCGAAGGCTGGTATCTAAAAATTCAACTTTACGCATAGGGTCTCCTCATTTCTATGTAGTGGATATAAAGAAAAACATCTCACTCGGTTAACCAAGC
>JAGZZN010000052.1 GCA_018377375.1 Streptococcus parasanguinis | reverse complement strand
CGTTCTTCAGGAGTTAAACTCTTGGTGAGGCTGACCGTTTCGGATGAGAGGATCTGGCAGTGGTCTTCAAAATGCTCCAAAATTTCCTGGTTGGAGTAAGATTGCTTGGTCAATTGATCTTGGGCCAACTGACGAATTTCTTTTAGATGAGAAGAGGTTGGGACGACCTTAATGATCACCCCTTCTGTCTTTAAGACACGTTCAAATTCAGCGTAATTAGCCGGGGAGAAGATGTCCAAAATGACCTCCATACTCTTAGATTGAATGGGTAAATGAGCCAAATCTCCTACAAACCAATTGACCTTCCAGCTAGCATCACTCTTGGCAGCTAGTTGTACGGATTCCTTTGAAAGATCAAATGCATAGAAAGTAGCCTTGGGATAGGCTTCTTGTAGCTTTCGGGAGTAATAACCTTCTCCGCAACCGATATCTAGAATTCTGGCATCACTGGTCGGAATTTTTTGTCCGATCGCTGTTAGAATCGGCTCATAAAACCCTGCTTCTAAGATCAGCTGGCGATTCTGAAAATTTTCTTTGTCATAGTCCTTTGATTGCTTGATCTGGGGAGCCAGGTTGACATAGCCAAATTTCGCCAAATCAAAAGAATGGCCCTTGGGACATTTAAAACTGGTCCCCACAAGTTCTAGGTCCAATTGACAGATGGGACAGGCAAAGGCAGTGGCTGTTTGAAATCGTTGTAATTTTGGTTTGATCGGTGTATTCATATTAGTAGTGTAACAAAAGAGCCTCTAGATAGCAACCGATGCTGTAATGGGACTAAGTCACACTTTTTTAACGGTTCTACGCGGTATTGAATGGACCTTGAGTCTCTTTATTTAATTTCCTCATTTTCGTCCAATGGATCGCTGAGGAGGGTTTTCAATTCTAGACAATACTTACTTGCTTCAAATTCAATGATCTCATATTGAGCAATCTCATTTTGATAGAATGGATCGTGTGCAATGATTTCTTGGACAGCATCTTTATTTTTTGCTCTCATGAGAATGATACCGCCAGTTCTTGGATTTTTTCTTCCAGATGCGATAAAAAGACCTTTTGTATAATACTGATTTAAAAAATCTATGTGTTTTTCTAAGTGTTTTTCAACTTCATCAAGGGGCTTGATATAGGTAAGGTTTACAATAAACATAAGTGACTCCTTTAAAATAAATGATAAATAGATTATAATACTTTACAAACTACCTGAATAGTAGGCACATTTTTGTAAGGAGAAAAAATGTTAACAAATAAAAATTGGAACTGTAGTATGTCTCGAGTCTTAGATGTGGTTGGTGGGAAATGGAGGATGAATATATTATGGGTTATAAACAAGCATAAGAGAGTTCGTTTCAATCAATTGAGAAGAGAAGTTGAAGGGATAACAACTATCAGTTTGACACGTGGCTTAGACGTTTTAATAGAGAACCAATTGGTTGAGAAATATGATTTTGAAACGATGCCACTCCATACAGAATATGAGCTGACAGAAAAAGGCAAATCACTGATGCCGATTTTAAAGGACTTGAATCAATGGGGAAAAGAATGGTTGCAATGAATTTTTCCCTCATTTTAATCTCTTCTATCTCGCCACTCATCTCTTCATTTTAACCACTTATCCCCAAAAGCCGTTTTTTAAACGGCTTTTTTGCTAGACTGGTTCTATCAAAAGGAGAGAGAACATGATATTACAAGCTAAAAACATCAGTAAACGATATGGAAATCATTTAGCCGTAAACAATATTCATTTACAGTTTGAAAAGGGAACCTTTAATGCGATTCTAGGACCAAATGGGGCGGGGAAATCAACAACGATTTCCATGTTGATTGGTTTGAAACAACCAACGCAAGGTGAAATCATCTATGAACCAGGTACGAAAATTGGTGTGGTCTTCCAGACTAGTGTCTTAGATGAGATGCTAACGGTTAGGGAAAATCTGACCATTCGTGCGAAACAGTATAAAGGCTTAAAACCTGATCGTGTGTCTGATCTTATTGATCGGCTAGGCCTATCAGCTTTCCAAAAGCAGAAATACGGGACGCTTTCAGGTGGTCAAAAGCGTCGGGTTGACATTGCGCGTGCTCTACTACACAGTCCAGACCTTTTGTTCTTAGATGAGCCAACGACAGGTTTAGACATTCAAACCCGGAAGTCCATTTGGGATTTGCTCTATCAATTGCAGAGAGAAGAGGGAATGACCGTTGTATTGACCACGCATTATCTTGACGAAGCAGATGAAGCTGATCAAATTTATATTGTAGACCATGGGGAAGTGATTGCTCAAGGATCGGCACTAGATATTAAGAGCCAGTATGCAAAAAATATCTTGAAGATTCGTTTCAAGGAGATGCAGCAGATAGAAAGTCTCAAATCTTCGGGAATGTCAGTAGAGCAACAAAGTCAATTGGAGTATGTTCTTCGACCCGAGAGTGAAAGGGAAGCCATTGATTACCTGGTACAAGTTAGAGATAAATTAGCCCATTTTGAGTTTCGTCCAGGGACCATGGATGATGCCTTTATTGCACTAACAGGAAGGGAGGTTCGCTAATGCTAGCCTTACTAAAGCGAAATTTTTTATTGTACTTCAGAAATCGTTCAGGAGTTTTCTTCTCTCTGTTGGGAGCCTTGATTTCCTTTATTCTTTATATTATTTTTCTTCAAAAAAATCTAACAGATGCTTGGGCTCAGCTCCCCAATAGTGGTCCTGTGTTAAATAATTGGTTAATGAGTGGGACGCTGGCTGTGACAGGGATTACGACAAGTCTGGCTGCCCTGACTCAGCTAGTAAAGGATCGTGAACATCAAGTAGATCAGGATCTTTATTTATCGGATCAAGGAAAGTGGCGGTTACCATTTTCGTATCTAACGAGCGCAATCATCATCTCTTTTTTCATGCAGGCCCTTATGTATGTGCTGATGTGTGGCTATTTTAGAGAAGTTCCAGCACTGTCTTTATTACCTGAAGTACTCCTTATTATGCTGCTTAGTAGCCTGCTTTCTAGTTTAGTGAATGCCATTTTTGTTTATTTTTTCCAATCCGTAGACAGTCTTGGGAAGTTTGCGACCATAGTGGGTACAGCTTCCGGTTTTTTGGTAGGGACTTATGTACCTTTAGGTGTTCTACCTGATTTTGCACAACTACTAATGAAATGTACTCCAGCAACTTATATTGCTGCACTTTATCGACAAGCACTCATGAAAGAAGCAGTGAGCGAAACCTTTAAGGGGCGAGATGATCTTCTTCGAGAATTTCAAGAAAAAATGGGCGTTCAGCTCAAATGGCAAGCCTTATTGACAAAGGAACAAACATACCTTATAGTGTTAGGTGGTATTCTTCTAGCTTTGGGGATTTGGATTTCCTTAGCAAAAAGATCGAGTAAAAGAAAGTAAGTGAGAATTGGAGTAGGAATGAAGATTCGTTTTGAGGAAAAACAGGATATCCCAGAAAACGACCCCTGTGTGGTCATTCAAGCCAAGCAATTATCTGATCAAGCACGAGAGGTGATGGACTATCTCGAACAGTTTTCGACAGTGAATCAAGTAGTGATTCCTATCAAAACAGATGATCATTTGATCATGGTGAAAATTGATGACATTATTTTAGCCGAGATTGATAAGAATCAGCTAACCATTTATACGACAGACAAAACGTTTACCGTCAGAGATACTTTGACAAATTTTCAACATCGGATTAATCGTCGAAATTTTTTACAGATATCCCGCCACGCGGTGATGAATATCGACCATTTGGAATCGCTATCGGATAGTTTTTCAGGCAATATGATGGCTAAACTGACACGTGGAGTAAAATCAAGTGTCAGTCGGAAATATGTCAAATCCTTGATGGATTATTTAGGGGTATAGGAGAAAGTGATGAAACGAGTTATAGCTTATTTTGTATCTGGTATGAGGACAGGATCCTTCTTTTATTTGTGTTTGGTGTTATTATCCCATGTCTATCCCAACATCGTCTATCCCGCTGTAAATGTCCGCAACATCCTAGCGATCTTTTTGATGAGTGGGACAATGGGGGTCTTGACGTTCATTCTTGAGGAAGAAGAGTTTTTGACCTATAGTTTGCGTGTGGCCTTGCATTTAGTTGTGACAGCTACCATCTTAGCATTGACCTACTTATTTTTTGGCTGGGGGGCAGCCTTACGGAGTCCTATTCCTTGGTTGATCTTTCTAGCCATTTACGGTCTGATCTGGCTTTACCAGATTTGGCAACTCCATAAAAAAACTCAACGAATCAACCAAGCTTTGTTGCATCGCAGAAAAGGGAAATAGTCCCAGAAAAAAGTGTATAAGAAAACCACGAAGTTCATACCAAACTTCGTGGTTTTACTTTCTTAATAAGTCAAAACAAAGTATTTTTTCTTACCGCGACGGATAACGGTCAATTCATTTTCTAATTTATCGCTATCGCTCAAGACATAGTCAAGGTCTTGGATGCGTTCGCCGTTGACGTAGATAGCTCCGTTTTGAACATCTTCGCGGGCTTGGCGTTTAGAATTTACCACACCAGCTGTGACCAAGAGTTCAACAATGTTGAGGTTGTCTTCTGCTTGGACCTGGTAGTTTGGCACACCACGAAGGCCTTGTTTGAGTTCTTTGACAGAAAGGTTTTTGATGTTTCCTGCAAAGAGTTGTTCGGTGATGTTGAGGGCTTCCTTGTAGGCTTCTTCGCCGTGGACAAGGGTGACTACTTCACGCGCCAAGATCTTTTGAGCCAAGCGTTCATGAGGAGCAGCTTCAAACTGTTTACGGATCTCTTCAATTTCATCAAGTGACAAGAAAGTGAAGATCTTCAAGAAGCGCACAGCATCCGCATCCATCACATTCATCCAGAATTGGTACATTTCGTATGGAGATGTTTTGTCTGCATTGAGCCAGACCGCATTGCCTTCTGATTTACCGAATTTCTTACCAGTTGCATCTGTGATCAAAGGAACAGTCATAACATGACCAGTTTTATCTGCTTTACGACGCATCAACTCAGTACCAGCTGTCATGTTTCCCCATTGGTCAGACCCACCGATTTGAAGGGTGACATTGTGTTCTTGGTTGAGGACGTAGAAGTCATAGCCTTGCATAATTTGGTAGGCAAATTCTGTGTAAGAAATCCCTGTCTCAATCCGTTTTTTAACAGATTCTTTACTCATCATAGCATTGACTGTAAAGTATTTTCCGACATCACGAAGGAAGTCAATAAAGCTAATGCTTCCGAACCAATCGTAGTTGTTGACCATTTCGGCTTTATTGTCCCCATTTTCAAAATCGAGGAAACGAGACAATTGTCCTTGAATGGAGCGAACCCATTCTTGTACAGTTTCTTTTGTTTGGAGACTACGTTCAGCATCTTTGAAGGACGGATCTCCAATGAGACCAGTCGCACCGCCAACGAGCGCATAAGGTTTGTGGCCTGCTAGTTGAAGACGACGGCTCGTCAAGATGGCAACCAAGTGACCAAGGTGAAGGCTGTCAGCAGTTGGATCATAACCAGTATAATAAGAAACCTGACCTTCTTCCAGTGCTTTGCGCAAGGCTTCTTCATCCGTCGTTTGAAATACCAAACCACGCTCTTTTAGCTCATCAAAAATGTGCATGTGTCTTTTCTCCTTTATAAGTTTATTCATTTCTCTATTCTACCATAAACCACGGAAATGGCAATGCTTTCCATCATTTTCTTGTCCTTACCCAGGAAGAATGAGCGAGGATTTCTACGCTCTTGTGATTGAAAACAAAGGGGCTAATCTGCTATAATATAGGGAACAAGGAGAAAGAATCAGTGAATCAATTAAAAGAGAAGTTGCAAGAGTTTTGGAAGAAAGTCCAAAAATTCTTTGCAAATATGTATACAGAAACTCCGAATAAGGAAAAAAATGAAGAAAGTGGCTGGTCTGTCGGCGATATTTTTGCGACCTTTTTGAGGACGCTCAAACTCTTGTGGGATGTCATGATCGCCTTATTTGTGTGCCTCTTTTTATTTGGCGCAGGGATCGGGATTGGTTATGCAGCAAGCCTCTTTAGCAATGTCAAGGTTCCAAAGACAGAAGAACTGGTCCAGCAGGTTCGCAATGTCAGCAGTGTTTCAAAACTGACCTATTCCGATAAGAGCCTGATTGCAGAAGTGGACAGTGATTTGATCCGCACGCCGGTAGCTGGAGATGCCATTTCTGACAATGTCAAAAAGGCTGTGATCGCTACTGAGGATGAGAACTTTGAAAGCCACAAAGGGGTTGTACCCAAAGCTGTTCTTCGGGCGACGCTTGGCTCTGTAGCCGGCGTGGGTTCCTCTAGTGGGGGATCGACCTTAACCCAGCAGTTGATCAAACAGCAAGTCGTGGGAGACGCTCCAACCTTTACTCGTAAGGCGACAGAGATTGTCGATGCCTTGGCTTTAGAGCGGGGAATGGATAAAAATGAAATCCTAACCACCTACTTAAATGTTTCGCCTTTTGGACGCAATAATCGGGGACAAAATATTGCAGGTGTGGAAGCTGCAGCTCAAGGGATCTTTGGCGTCTCTGCAAAAGACTTGTCTGTTCCACAAGCAGCCTTTATCGCTGGCTTGCCACAAAGTCCGATTGTCTACTCTCCTTATGCTGCAGACGGTAGCCTAAAGAGCAAGGAAAACCTCGAGTTAGGTTTGGCGCGTGCCAAAGACGTTTTGTTCAATATGTACCGGACGGGAGCCTTGTCGAAAAAAGACTACGAGACCTATGCCCAGTACGACTTGACTAAAGACTTCATGGCTCCAGATGGCATCGAGAAAACACCGCATGACTACCTCTACTTCCAAGCCATGGAAGAAGCAAAAGAGGCCATGTATGATTACTTGATCAAGCGAGACAATGTCACCAAGCAAGACTTGAAAAATAATGAAACCGTCAAGGCTTATCAAGAATTAGCTGAGAGTGAGTTGCGCGAAGGTGGCTACACCATTCAAACCACGATTAACAAACCGGTTCACAATGCGATGCAGGCCGCAGTAGCGAACTTTGGAAGCGTCTTGGATGATGGAACGGGTCTTGTAGAAGTTGGGAATGTCCTTATGGACAACCGAACAGGTGCCGTTTTAGGATTTATCGGTGGACGGAATTTTGACGGTAACCAAAACAACCATGCCTTTGATACAGAGCGTTCCCCAGGGTCTGCTATCAAACCATTGTTGGCCTATGGGATTGCCATCGACCAAGGCTTGATGGGAAGCAATAGCATCCTTTCTAACTACCCAACTAATTTCTCAAGTGGTGAGCCAATCATGCACGTGGATAGCCGAGGGACAGCCATGATGGATCTCCGTGAGGCCCTCAATACCTCATGGAATATTCCAGCTTACTGGACTTACCGGACCCTTCGTGAAAAGGGTGTGGATGTCCCATCCTACATGAAGAAAATGGGCTATGATATTCCTGAATATGGCATTGAGAGTCTGCCGATGGGGGGAGGAATTGAGGTCACTGTTGCTCAACATACCAATGGTTTCCAAACCATTGCTAACAATGGGAACTACCTCAAACGCTACATGGTAGAACAAATCATTGATCGAGATGGGGATGTAGTCTACAAGCACGAGGCAGATCCTGTTCGTGTTTACTCTCCAGCAACGGCAACGATTATGCAGGATCTCTTGCGCGGGGTTATTACGTCTGGTGCTACAACGACCTTTAAGTCACGGATTAGCCAAGTCAACCCAACGCTGGCAGGTGCAGACTGGATTGGAAAAACCGGTACCACTAACTCAAATGGGGATATGTGGCTCATGCTGTCCACCCCTAATGTTTCTTTAGGAGGTTGGATTGGCCATGACAACAATGCTTCTATGCAGACCTTGACTGGATACAACAACAATGCCCAATACATGGCGCAGTTGGCAAATGCGATCTACCAAGCAGATCCAAGTCTCTTCGGAATTCAGGATAAATTCACTCTCGATAAGAGTGTGATCCGCTCTGAAGTGCTCAAATCGACTGGTGAAAGACCGGGTCGCGTCAATGTCAATGGCCGGGATATCGATGTGAGCGGTCAAATGGTGACGAGTCTTTGGGCCAAAAACGGAGCGCCAACCACTCAATACCGCTTTGCCATCGGGGGATCGGATAGCGATTATCAAAGTGCTTGGGCAGCGATTCTCGGTAATAGCAGTGGAAATCAGTCGAATAATAAGAACAATTCGACAACCAATAGTTCATCAAGCAATAGTTCAAATCGAAACAGCTCAAATCGTGGCAATCGACGCTAGTCTGATCCAGTAGAAAACCTAGAGAAAGCCTTGATTTTTGGAGCAAAAAACGGTATAATAGTGATAACTAATTTGTCGTGTGCTTTATTTGAAATATTGTCCAAATAAGAGCTTACAGCAGTTAAATCTTACTTGAATAAGTCGATTTAGCTGCTCTTTTTGTGCCTATTTTTCAGAAAAAGCCTAGTTTGTTACACAAATTTAATTTTTCTAAAAATTACAAAAAGCGACGAATGAGGTGAAGAGACAGCTCTTCACGTGATGCAAATCACACAATTGTAGTTAAAACCGGATAGGTGGTGAAAGTCATTTTACCAAGCTATCCTAGTATGGAAAAAGGAGCTAAAAACTTTGGCAGGACATGACGTTCAATACGGGAAACATCGGACCCGTCGTAGTTTTTCAAGAATCAAAGAGGTTCTTGATTTACCAAACTTGATTGAAATCCAGACAGACTCATTCAAAGATTTCTTGGATCATGGCTTGAAGGAAGTATTTGAAGATGTGCTTCCCATCTCAAACTTCACGGATACAATGGAATTGGAATTTGTGGGTTATGAAATCCGCGAACCTAAGTATTCGCTTGAAGAAGCGCGCATCCACGATGCCAGCTACTCAGCACCAATCTTTGTGACCTTCCGTTTGGTCAACAAAGAAACAGGTGAAATCAAGACCCAAGAAGTTTTCTTTGGTGATTTCCCAATCATGACTGAAATGGGAACCTTCATCATCAATGGTGGAGAACGGATTATCGTATCTCAGTTGGTCCGCTCACCAGGTGTCTACTTCAATGATAAGGTGGACAAGAATGGTAAGGTTGGTTATGGATCAACTGTTATCCCTAACCGTGGGGCTTGGTTAGAGCTTGAAACCGACTCAAAAGACATTGCTTACACACGTATCGACCGCACACGTAAGATTCCATTTACAACTCTTGTGCGTGCTCTTGGATTCTCTGGAGATGATGAAATCATCGATATCTTTGGGGACAGCGAATTGGTTCGCAATACCATTGAAAAAGATATCCACAAAAATCCAATGGATTCACGGACAGATGAAGCCCTCAAAGAAATCTACGAGCGTCTTCGTCCAGGTGAACCAAAAACAGCGGAAAGCTCACGTAGCTTGTTGGTAGCCCGTTTCTTTGATCCACGTCGTTATGACTTGGCACCAGTTGGTCGCTACAAGATCAACAAGAAACTCAATATCAAGAACCGCTTGTTGAACCAAACAATCGCAGAACCATTGGTAGATGCTGAAACAGGGGAAATCCTTGTAGAAGCTGGTACTGTCATGACGCGCGATGTGATCGACAGCATCTCAGAACAATTGGATAACGGTTTGAACAAAATCACCTACATTCCAAATGATGCTGCTGTTTTGACAGAACCAGTTGAATTGCAAAAATTCAAAGTTGTCGCTCCAACAGATCCAGACCGCGTTGTCACCATCATCGGAAATGCTAACCCATCTGACAAAGTACGGATTGTGACTCCAGCTGATATCTTGGCAGAAATGAGCTATTTCTTGAACCTTGCAGAAGGTATTGGCCGTGTAGATGATATCGACCACCTTGGAAATCGTCGGATTCGTGCCGTTGGTGAATTGCTTGCCAACCAAGTGCGTCTTGGACTTTCACGGATGGAACGAAACGTTCGCGAACGGATGTCTGTACAAGATAACGACGTCTTGACACCACAACAAATCATCAACATCCGCCCAGTAACTGCAGCAATTAAAGAATTCTTTGGATCTTCACAGTTGTCACAGTTCATGGACCAACACAACCCACTTTCTGAGTTGTCTCACAAACGTCGTTTGTCTGCCTTAGGGCCTGGTGGTTTGACACGTGACCGTGCCGGATATGAAGTGCGTGACGTGCACTATACCCACTATGGTCGTATGTGTCCGATCGAAACACCTGAAGGACCAAACATCGGTTTGATCAACAACTTGTCATCTTATGGACACTTGAACAAATATGGTTTCATCCAAACACCATACCGTAAAGTGGACCGTGAAAAAGGTGTAGTGACCAACGAAATCGTTTGGTTGACAGCCGATGAAGAAGATGAGTACATCGTCGCTCAGGCCAACTCTAAGTTGAACGAAAAAGGTGGCTTTGCTGAGCCGATCGTTATGGGACGTCACCGTGGTAACAACCAAGAATTCCCATCTGATCAAGTCGACTACATGGACGTGTCTCCAAAACAAGTAGTTGCCGTTGCGACAGCATGTATTCCTTTCTTGGAAAACGATGACTCCAACCGTGCCCTCATGGGTGCAAACATGCAACGTCAGGCTGTGCCATTGATCGATCCAAAAGCCCCTTACGTGGGGACTGGTATGGAATACCAAGCAGCCCATGACTCAGGAGCTGCAGTCATTGCTCAACACGATGGTAAAGTTACTTATGCAGATGCAGATAAGGTAGAAGTTCGTCGGGAAGATGGATCTCTTGATGTTTACCATATCCAAAAATTCCGTCGTTCAAACTCAGGTACGGCTTACAACCAACGTACCCTTGTAAAAGTTGGCGATGTCGTTGAAAAAGGCGACTTTATCGCTGACGGTCCATCGATGGAAAAAGGGGAAATGGCCCTTGGTCAAAACCCAATCGTCGCTTACATGACTTGGGAAGGGTATAACTTCGAGGATGCCGTTATCATGAGCGAACGCTTGGTGAAAGAAGATGTCTACACATCTGTTCACTTGGAAGAATTCGAATCAGAAACACGCGATACCAAATTAGGCCCTGAAGAAATTACCCGTGAAATTCCAAACGTCGGTGAAGATGCTCTTCGTGACTTGGATGAAACAGGTATTATCCGTATTGGTGCAGAAGTAAAAGAAGGCGATATCCTTGTCGGTAAGGTAACACCGAAGGGTGAAAAAGACCTTTCTGCTGAAGAACGTCTCCTTCACGCGATCTTTGGAGATAAATCTCGTGAAGTGCGGGATACTTCTCTTCGTGTACCTCACGGTGGAGATGGAGTCGTTCGCGATGTTAAGATCTTTACGCGTGCAAACGGAGATGAATTGCAATCGGGTGTCAACATGTTGGTTCGTGTTTACATCGCACAAAAACGCAAGATCCGCGTCGGAGATAAGATGGCCGGTCGTCACGGAAACAAAGGGGTTGTGTCTCGTATTGTTCCAGTTGAAGATATGCCTTACCTTCCAGACGGTACACCGGTTGACATCATGTTGAACCCTCTTGGGGTGCCATCACGTATGAATATCGGTCAGGTTATGGAACTTCACCTTGGTATGGCCGCTCGTAACTTGGGTATCCACATCGCAACACCAGTCTTTGACGGAGCAAGCTCAGAAGACCTCTGGGATACTGTAAAAGAAGCTGGTATGGATAGCGATGCCAAGACCATTCTTTACGATGGACGTACAGGTGAGCCATTTGACAACCGTGTCTCTGTCGGTGTCATGTACATGATCAAGCTTCACCACATGGTTGATGATAAACTCCATGCCCGTTCAGTTGGACCATACTCAATGGTTACCCAACAACCACTCGGAGGGAAAGCTCAGTTTGGTGGACAACGTTTCGGGGAAATGGAAGTGTGGGCCCTTGAGGCTTATGGTGCATCAAATGTCCTTCAAGAAATCTTGACTTACAAGTCAGATGATGTCAACGGACGTTTGAAAGCTTATGAAGCGATTACCAAAGGTAAACCAATTCCAAAACCAGGTGTACCAGAATCCTTCCGCGTTCTTGTCAAAGAATTGCAATCTCTTGGTCTTGACATGCGTGTCTTGGACGAAGATGATCAAGAAGTGGAACTTCGTGACCTCGATGAAGGGGAAGACGATGATGTGATTCATGTGGATGACCTTGAAAAAGCACGTGAAAAAGCAGCCAAGGAAGCAAAAGCAGCCTTTGATGCTGAAGAATCAGAAAAATAATCAGTAAAAATGATTGTCTTGTGAGAAACCAATGCTTCTGACAGGATGATTCGATAACAAGATACAGATACAAGGAGGTGGCAAGAAAGTTTCCTTTCTTCCCCCACCTAAGCTGTATCCAAATGAAACAAGTATGAAAACAAGGAAAGGTAAGAAATAGTGGTTGATGTAAATCGTTTTAAAAGTATGCAAATCACCCTAGCTTCTCCAAGCAAGGTCCGTTCATGGTCTTATGGAGAGGTCAAGAAACCTGAAACAATCAACTACCGTACATTGAAACCAGAACGTGAAGGTCTCTTTGATGAAGTCATCTTTGGACCTACAAAAGACTGGGAATGTGCGTGTGGGAAATACAAACGGATCCGTTACAAAGGGATCGTTTGTGACCGCTGTGGGGTTGAAGTAACACGTGCGAAAGTTCGTCGTGAACGTATGGGACACATCGAGTTGAAAGCGCCTGTATCACACATCTGGTACTTCAAAGGCATCCCTTCTCGTATGGGATTGACCTTGGATATGAGCCCTCGTGCCCTTGAAGAAGTCATTTACTTCGCAGCTTACGTGGTGATCGATCCAAAAGATACACCACTTGAGCACAAATCCATCATGACAGAACGTGAATACCGTGAACGCTTGCGTGAATACGGACCAGGTTCCTTTGTAGCTAAGATGGGTGCAGAAGCGATCCAAGACCTCTTGAAACAAGTGGATTTGGAAGCTGAAATTGCTCTCTTGAAAGAAGAATTGAAGACTGCAACTGGTCAAAAACGTGTGAAGGCTGTTCGTCGTTTGGATGTCTTGGATGCCTTCTACAAATCTGGTAACAAGCCAGAATGGATGGTTCTCAACATCCTTCCGGTTATTCCACCAGATCTTCGTCCGATGGTCCAATTGGATGGTGGCCGTTTTGCTGCCTCTGACTTGAACGACCTCTATCGTCGTGTGATCAACCGGAACAACCGTTTAGCACGTTTGCTTGAGTTGAATGCCCCTGGTATCATCGTGCAAAACGAAAAACGGATGCTTCAAGAAGCGGTTGATGCTTTGATCGATAACGGTCGTCGTGGTCGTCCAATCACAGGACCAGGTAGCCGTCCATTAAAATCATTGAGTCACATGCTCAAAGGGAAACAAGGACGCTTCCGTCAAAACTTGCTCGGTAAACGGGTTGACTTCTCAGGACGTTCTGTTATCGCCGTTGGTCCAACTCTGAAGATGTACCAATGTGGTGTGCCACGTGAAATGGCCATCGAGCTCTTCAAACCATTCGTGATGCGTGAAATCGTTGCGCGTGATATCGTGCAAAACGTTAAAGCTGCAAAACGCTTGGTCGAACGTGGAGATGAACGCATCTGGGATATCCTAGAAGAAGTGATCAAAGAACACCCGGTTCTCTTGAACCGCGCACCGACCCTTCACCGTTTGGGGATCCAAGCCTTTGAGCCTGTCTTGATTGACGGGAAAGCCCTTCGCTTGCACCCCCTTGTCTGTGAAGCCTACAATGCCGACTTTGACGGTGACCAAATGGCCATCCACGTACCGCTTTCAGAAGAAGC
>JAGZZN010000051.1 GCA_018377375.1 Streptococcus parasanguinis | reverse complement strand
TCCTGAATCCCTGCATTGATAAAGGGTTTATAACGTCTCCACAATTTGACCATCTTAGAGCTCCTTTCGATAGAAGCGACGGATAATATCTTCAATATCTGTATCTACCATCTTCAAATCACGGACCTCAAAATCAGATAAGGTTTGCTTGATAATATCGGCCGACTGGTAGCGGGAACTATCGAATTCAATATTGAGAGTATTTCCTTGTCTATCAATGGACATATCAGGCAAGCCCTCATAATGAGAGACTAGATGATTTTGACCTGGCGTCAGGTCAAAGGAGAGAGTCTTCATTTTTCCAAAGGTCTCCTTGAGCTGGCTAACCGTTCCATCAAAAATCTCTTGCCCCTTATCAATCATAAAAATCCGATCACAGAGTTGCTCAATATCACTCAAATCATGAGTAGTCAAGAGAATAGTTGTCTCTTCCTCCTGATTAATCTGGGTAATGGCCCGACGAATGTTGTCCTTGACCGACACATCCAAACCAATAGTCGGTTCATCTAAAAAGAGAACTTTGGGATTGTGAAGCAAGGAAGCCGCAATATCCGCCCGCATCCGTTGACCTAGTGAAAGAGTCCGCACAGGATCCTTGATAAATTCCTTCAAATCCAAGACTTCATTCAAAAAGTCCATACGCTTATGGAAAAGCGAGTCCGGTACATCATAGATCTCTTTCAAGACCGTGTAAGTCTCTTGCAGAGCCAAATCCCACCATAGCTGGGTGCGTTGTCCGAAAACGACTCCAATATCCTTGACATAATCTTGGCGATTGTCCTGCGGAATCTTGCCGTTAATCCGACAAAAACCAGATGTCGGTTTTAAAATCCCTGTCAGCATTTTGATGGTGGTTGACTTCCCAGCACCATTTGCCCCGATAAATCCTAAAATCTGCCCTTTTGGAACTTCAAAAGTTAAATCCTTGACCGCTTCAAAGGTCTGCTTTTCAGGATGAATAAAGGAGCGCAAGGCTCCCTTTAACCCCGGCTCCTTAACTGTCTTCACAAAATTTTTCTGAAGATGTTCCACTTCTATCATTGCCATATCTATCTCCTAAAATCTGCCTTTTTTTCAACATAAGGAAAGAAAGCCCTAACAACACCCTATTATAGTGCAAATGTCTAAGGAAAACAAGTGTTAATTTATATCGAAAATTTTTATCCCTAAGAAAAGATAAAAAGGTGATGCTGCGTCATCTACCTCTACCAAGTTAAGTCTTCAATCATGCTTCTTACTTGCAAATCAAGAGTCTTATCCTTCTTCAGTTCTCCAACCAAAATCTGAATCTGCCGGACTAGGTTTGGATCATTGTCATTAAAGCATCGATGAAGCATCCAGATGTTATGCACAGTTGGACTTTTTAGAACTGTCTCCATCAATAATTCCTCATAGCCTTGATGATAAAATCTCTCCACAAAGTGAACCAACTCACCTGGAGCTCCAAAATCTACTTCTGGATGCTTGGAAATAAAGTCTAAGACGGGGTCAACCAAATCAAAGGGTTGAGGGTAAGCCTCCATGGCATCTACAATCTCGTCTGCCAACTCAAATTCTTGGTCTTCAGTAATTGCATCATGCAAAGCAACTAACATATCATCTTTAGTAAGCATTTGATTCTCCTTTTCAACTTTTCCATATCATTATTCGTTTTCGAACTTCTTCACTCATCAAACCTTGTTCGTAAGTAGTTTGCAAACTCCTTTTGGGATAAATCACTAGGAAGCTCAAACACATACTCATAACCTTCATCACAAAAGAAAACCTTCTCTTCAGGTGGAAACCATTTCCGAAGCCAGATGATATAGGAGGCATAATCTTGTAACCTGTTCGTTGAATCAAAGTAATCAATTACAAAAACATTTTTCTTGCTACTCAAAGAACTTTCCAAGGTAAACTGAGGACTTTGATAATCCCAAGAAAGCGAGTAAGCTTTTTCAGGATTAATCCTTTCTCTGATCAAAACACCTGGAAATTTTTCTCTCAAAGCAGTACAAAAGGCTTGTAAATCTAGGAATATGGGGCCTTTACTCTCAATAAAGACAAAATCAGCAGTACTCATCAGTCTCTCTCCTTCTTTTTAAAACTGAAAAGAAACCTTAACCATCAATGGCAAAATTCTCCAGACTCTCAAATGCCTGCCCCTGATAGTCAAAAGAAAAGATATGAATATCATCAAAAGTTTGATCGCAGAAAGTAACGGTTTGTCTTTCTGGCTCGATGATGGGTTTACCCAATTTTTCAGTAGCTTCTTCATCTGTGAAATACCCATAAAATTCTTGTAAATGAGGCCGTATAAATGCAAGAATACGAGACCTATTTTTATGGTAATTGGATGCAAGCAACTGAGCTTCCATCTCAAAGTTTCCACTTGGTTTTTCTTCCCAAGCTACAAGAACATCATCTACTTCATGTAGGTAGGCTTGCAAGGACTGATCGAATATCATGGCTATTTTTCCTTCAATTCTATTTGTAATAACAGAAAATAAAATCACATAGATTGAGCTTAATAATTACCTAAAAGTAACTGGCATAATTCTTTTCACACTCTCATTTTTGTCAACTAGAAAACAATCTGGAAAGGTCATTTGTTCCCATTTTTTATAATCAAAACTTGAATCGAAATGATTAATCAAGATTCCTAGCAAATTTCCATGAGAACTCAATAAAATGGTTTTATCTGAATACCTTTCTTCTAAATCCTGCAATAAATCTAAGATTCTCATTAATGCTTCTTGATTAGACTCACCTCCGATAAGTGATTTATCTGGATTTTGCCATAAATATTGAATCGTTTCTTCAAACTCAGAATCTTCAATAAATCTTGAGGATAATTTTCTTTCACGCAAACGATCATCAAGCACTATCTTATCAAATTGTACAGGAGAACTATTTACTGTCTCAAAAGCTCGCTTATAAGGACTTGAAATAAAGTAATCGATTTTACAAGCATTCAAAAACTCTAACTGTTCAAGAGAAGAAAATCCTTTTTCCGATAAAGTTCTATTAAAATCATCACTTGAAAATCTTGAATGAGCATGTCGGAGTAAAATATAAGTGTTCTTCATAAATTGTCACCTTTCAATTATTGGCATCAGTTTCAATGGATTTTTAGGTCCTCAATTATTCTCTAAAAATTCTTTAATACGAGAAACAATAGCATCGCTTTGATAATGATAGAGGTCGTGAGGCGCATCCATATAGTCGACTTGAACATTAGACTGGTCGCTTGCAAATCTCTCTGCATAACGTTGCCACTCTGATTGGCTAAAGCTGGTTCCCTCCCCATTTGAAACCAAGAGAAGTACAGGGATTTTGGGATCAATGGTAAATTTACTAACCTTTTGGGCATTTTTCTTTACAGTTCGGGTCTCATTGAGCATAGCCGTCGACAGCAACTGCTTGTAAGCTAAAAATCGGTATTGCTGACGCTCACTTTTAGTCAAGTCAGAATTCTTCAGGTAAACAGACTCTGGGAAATAACGGAGCAGGCCAATCTTACTCGTCCAATAGGCTAAGGTTATGAGAGTTGGGTGTTCTTTTAAATCTTCATAACTCGCTGGCAAGGCCCAATCCAGACCAATCAAAGCCTTCACTTCATTTGGATATTTCTCTTGCCAAGCAAGACTCTCTAAACTAGCCATAGAATGCGAAATAATCACATAAGGACCTGAAACATGAGCTTGCGCCAAAGCTTGACGGGTCTCAGAAAGGACCTCCATCACATCTCTTGAACGATCACTATCTTCACTAAAACCATATCCTGCTCGCTCCACGACAACAACTTTGTATTTTTTGGATAGGGAATCTGATAGATTCTTAAAGTCTAAAATAGGAGAGGCGATACCTGCACCGGAAAGAAAAACGATTGTTTCAGATCCTTCTCCTTTAACAGAGACATTCATTCGATGTCCATTGACCGTCACCTCTTTACCGATAGGAGTCAGAAGCTTACTTTCTTTTTGCAAACTAAGTTGGTGAAAACCAAATGTGCCTCCTAGAAAAAGGATAAGAAAAACAAAAATGATCCAGCAAAACTGTTTAAATTTTTTCATAGGCATATTGTACAAAAATTAAATCCCGGAAGCAACTTTTCCCATACAAAAAAACAAGATCCACATGGGACCTTGCTTTCCTGTTTTCAATTAAGCTTTGCCTTCTGAACCGAATACGTCGATACGTTCTTCAACAGCTGCTGTAATTGCTTCGAAACCTGGTTTCAAGAATTTACGTGGGTCGAAGAGTTTCTTCTTATCGTATTCTGCTTCGTTTGCATCGTATTCACGTACGAATTGACGAGTAGCATTTGCAAATGCGATTTGGCATTCAGTGTTCACGTTAACTTTTGCAACACCAAGTTTGATAGCTGCTTGGATTTGATCATCAGGGATACCTGATCCACCGTGCAATACGATTGGGAATCCTGGAACAGCTTCAGTCAATTTTTGCAAGTGGTCAAGGTGAAGACCTTTCCAGTTTGCTGGGTAAGGACCGTGGATGTTACCGATACCTGCAGCCAAGAAGTCGATTCCTGTAGCAACCATTGCTTTAGCGTCTTCGATTGGTGCCAATTCACCGTCACCGATGATACCGTCTTCTTCACCACCGATAGTACCAACTTCAGCTTCTACTGAGATACCTTTAGCATGAGCTTTTTCAACGACATCTTTCGCCAATTTAAGGTTTTCTTCAACTGGAAGGTGTGAACCGTCAAACATGATTGAAGTGTAACCAGCTTCGATACATTCAAGAGCATCGTCGTAGTGACCATGGTCAAGGTGAATAGCAACTGGTACAGTAATACCCATTGATTCTACAAGGTTTTCAATAAGGGCTTTACATACTTTGTAACCACCCATGTATTTAGCAGCACCCATAGAAGTTTGGATAAGTACTGGAGCTTTCTTAGCTTCTGCTGCACGCAAGATAGCTTGAGTCCACTCAAGGTTGTTTGTGTTAAATCCACCAACTGCATAACCATTGTCACGAGCTGCTTGGACAAATTTTTCTGCTGAAACGATTGCCATTTGTTATAGGCCTCCTATAAATTTTTGTGGGGTTAATCCCACTTACATTGTTTATTTTATCACTTTTTAGATGAAATTGCTAGTTTTTCCTGTGGCTTTAAGCGATTTCTTACGATAAATGAGGAGGAACCCTCTCCCTCCTAAGACTTCCATCCTATTCAAAAAGCAAAAAAGGAGCTTAACCCCTTTCAATCTTTCTCTTTAAAATTTTTTAACGAAAGGAGAAAAGCAATCCCGCAAATCACAAAGGATACCGCTGCAACCCATTGAGAATAGAAATAAGCAGCAAATAACTGACTGTCGGTAAATATTTTTCCAAGAAGTCCGTTTAGCACTCCCTCAAGAACGGGAATATTCTCACCCACAGCAGGGATTGACGCAAGAAAGAGAATAAAGCCCGCTATCAGAAAGAGATGAAGAATCCATTTTTTGATTCTTTTTTCATCTCTGAGCAGATACTGAGACGCCATCGCAATTAGAAAAATGAAAACATTCCATATGTTTAAGGCAATAAAATATCTAAAAGTATCCTTGTATGCGCCTATCGCCATCGCTAAAATCAGGATAGGACCGAAAAAATTAATGGCACTTCCCAATAGTGCAAAGAGGCCATCGACCAAAACCAGATACTTTTTCTTCATGTTCTCACCTCATCTCACACCTATTCTACCACAAAGAAATTTGAAAACAAAAAAAAGATAGCCGAAGCTATCTTGATCCGATGCGGAGAGAGGGACTTGAACCCTCACGACCTAAAGCGGTCACAGGATCCTTAGTCCTGCGCGTCTGCCAATTCCGCCATCCCCGCGATTGAGTACTTTACTAGTATATCAATCAACGACTTTTTTGTCAAGATTTTTTTCAAACTTTTTTCAGAGTTTGTCATTTTTTCACAAAAGGGAGTGGGAAAGAACTCCGACTAATTAAAAAGAGTTCGTCTTCCCACCCCCGCACAGTTGATTAGGTCATCTTTGGAGCTTGGAAAGCGAACAAAGATGCCAATCAACCACTGCGTCATGTAGTTATTACTATTATAGTCCAAAGGCTGGACACTTATTGCCCAGCCTTGATTCTCATTTGCTATCGTGGTTTTCAACTGCCGCTGTGATGAAGGCTGTGTAAAGTCCTTCTGGGCGGTTTGGACGGCTTGACAATTCTGGGTGGTATTGGCAAGCAACAAAGAATTTGTTTTCTGGGATTTCAACGATTTCGACCAAACGGTTGTCTGGTGAAACGCCTGAGAAGACAAATCCTGCTTCTTCGAACTGTTCACGGAAAGCATTGTTAAACTCATAACGGTGACGGTGGCGACGTTGCACCACTTCTTGATTGTCATAGGCAGCGGCTGCTTTTGATCCTCGTTTGAGTTTAGATGGGTAAAGACCGAGACGGAGCGTTCCTCCCATGTCTTCCACATCGATTTGGTCCCGCATGATATCGATAATTGGATACTTGGTTTCTGGATCCAATTCGGATGAATTGGCCCCTTCCAAGCCTAAAACGTGACGGGCAAATTCGATACAGGTTAACTGCATACCCAAGCAGACACCCAACATTGGGACGTCCTGTTCACGCGCATACTTGATGGCTTGAATTTTTCCTTCTGTTCCCCGTTGACCAAAACCACCTGGGACAATGATCCCATCCGCATCTCCAAGGAGTTCTGCCACATTTTCAGCTGTCACATCATTGGCATTGACCCAATTAATCTTGACCTCTGCATCATTGGCATACCCTGAGTGCTTCAAGGCCTCAACGACAGAAATGTAGGCATCTTGCAATTCTACGTATTTTCCAACCAAGGAAATCTTGACCTGCTTCTTGAGGTTCATGACCTTATCGACCATTGCAGACCATTCTGTCATATCTGCTGCAGGAACATCCAATTTCAAATGGTCACAAACGATTTGGTCCATATTTTGTGCTTGCAAGTTCAATGGGATTTGGTACAAATGTTCCACATCAAGTGACTCGATGACAGCTTCTGGTGCCACATCACAGAATTGAGCCAACTTGTTCTTAATTCCTTGACCAGCTGGTTTTTCTGTACGAATGACCAACATATTTGGTTGAATCCCAAGACCACGCAATTCTTTCACAGAGTGTTGCGTCGGCTTGGTTTTCATTTCTCCCGCAGCTTTCAAGTAAGGAAGAAGAGTGGTGTGGATGTACATAACGTTTTCAGCACCAACATCTGCCTTCATTTGACGAAGAGCTTCAAGGAATGGAAGGGACTCAATGTCTCCAACTGTTCCCCCGACTTCTGTGATGATGACATCTGAATCCGTCGTTGTCGCTGCTCGTTTGATCTTTTCTTTCAAAGCATCTGTAATATGAGGAATAACCTGTACAGTCGCACCCAAGTATTCTCCACGACGTTCCTTGCGAAGGACTTCGCTATAAATTTTCCCTGTTGTCACATTTGAGTACTTATTCAGATTGATATCAATAAAGCGTTCATAGTGACCAAGGTCCAAGTCTGTCTCTGCTCCATCGTCTGTGACAAATACTTCCCCGTGTTGGTAAGGGCTCATCGTCCCTGGGTCGATATTGATATAAGGGTCAAATTTTTGGATGGTCACTTTCAATCCACGATTTTTGAGCAAGCGACCAAGACTTGCTGCAACAATCCCTTTCCCGATGGATGATACGACACCACCCGTGACAAAAATATATTTTGTTGACATGTGCTTTCCTCTTCTTCTAATGTTGTAGAGGCCATTCCTCTTTGCAGAAAAAACAAAAATAGCTCCCTAATCCTTAGGGAGCTCCGACCTCAAAATGAGGTGCCCGAACAATATCTTACCGCAAATGGTCTACTTTGTCAAATTGAAAATTTCATGAAAATGATTTTCGCTGTTTACACGACCTTTTCCACTCCATTTTGTGTGACGAGAAATTTCTCAAATTGAAGCTGAGGCATGCAAAGAGCAAGGTCCTTGTGGATTCGTTCTAGCGCTTCTAAACGCATCTCGACTGACGTCTCGGTATTTCCTTGGATGACAAAGAGGGCATTTTGCGTAGTCTCCTCAAATTTGTAATGGTCACTATCGCGTACATCCAACCAAGCCAGAACTCCTTTTTGATCCCGGTAGACAGGATCTGTCGGTGCGACATGTTTTTCACTAGAAAGGATCGGGAGGAAGAGATCTTCTCTTTGACTCACTGTAAATTCAATCGGTCCCTCAATCTTATCTAGGTCATGTCCTCCAATCGCGAGAAAAGACTTCAGAGATTCGACATTATAGATATCAATGATGCTATTGATCTGAGGAAGAGCACCTCGATGCTGGATGTTTCGGATAAGAGCTAGGACTGTTGGTGGATTTTTTTTAATGCTACGCCCTACTTTTTGCAAAAGGTCTGTATACCCTTTAATGACAGGAGATGCCACTACTTCTTCTGTCTGACACTGAAGCGCCCATTGTTCAAGCTCTTTTTTCTTTTCAAGAAAAGAAGGGGGCAAAACTGCTTGAGGATCCACATTTCTAGCAATTCCGACCACAACCGTATCAATACCAAGAGCTACTAAACTTTGATCTAAACGAAAGTCCATCTGAACACCTCCTACTAGGAAAGCTTACACGTTTATCATACACCATTTCGCCACTTTTTTCAATGCAAACAAAAAGAGAGTGGGACAGAAATCGGTAATTCGTTAGAATTCGATTTCGTCGTCCCACCTCCGCACAGTTGAGTAGGGTTGTAAAAGCTGATGAAATCAGCGTAGTAGAGCCCACGCAACCACTGCGTCTTGCTCGACAATCCAAAAACAATTGAGAGGCTAGGACTTTTGTCCCAGCCTCTTCTTATGATTTATTCTTCTTCCTCGTCTTCAGAATCCTCTTCTTCGTCGTCTTCTTCGCTTAATTCAACTTCCTCACCCAAATCATCTGGTACGATTTCATTGATTTCAGCATCGTAAGCTTCGACTTCACTCTTTTCATCATCTGGATTTTCTTCATCATATGAAAGAGCTGGATCTGCTTCGTAAACTTCTTCGTCTTCTGGATCATCATCGTTGTAGTCGATCGCATCTTCGTCTCCATCCATGAAGGCATTGACACGTTTTTTCTTCCGTTTCTTAGGAGTTTCATCTTCGTCTGTTTCTTCAAGAGCGATGATTTCTTCGTCAACTTCATCGATAGCATACCATGAACGAAGACCCCATTTGTTATCTCCAAGTGGGATAAAGCTTCCATCTACATTCAATTCTGTGTAGAACAATGGGAGGGCTTCACGGATCTCGCTGTTTGATTTTTCAAGGTAATTTTGAATTTCATTTACAAGATCGCTAAAGTACATTTCATGGTCACGTCCGCGTAATTCCAAAATCGCACGCGCCACTTCAATCATAGAAAGTTCACTTTTTTCTTGTCCAGCAAATACTTCTAATTCCAAGGGTAAATCTCCTTATGTTTCATTTCCTAAATGGAGAAGGATCCGGTCTTCAACCTCATCCTATCCTCAATGATAGATTGAAAACTTCTCGTCACTAAATCTATCACGCATTTTATCGTTACACTCTATTGTACGATAAATTTCCCCTTTCGTCAAAGGAAAATTCCAGGATTCTCCATGAAATCAGAAAAAAGAAGAACCTCACGGCTCTTCTTTTTAATCTCAATTATTTTACTTTTGCTGTGCTTGTGATCACGTTCACTGCTTTCTTCACTGTGATGTCATGTTTCAACATTTCTGGTGAAAGAAGGTTGCGAACTTGTTCAACTGGCATATTGTAATCTGCTGCCAATTGTTCGATTTCAGCGTTGATTTCTTCTTCAGTTGCTTCGAAGCCTTCTGCTTTCGCTACTGCTTCAACCACAAGGTTTGTCTTCGTACGGCTTTCAGCTTCTGCTTCGTATTGTTTGTGAAGATCTTCTTGAGTTGTTCCAGTGATTTGGAAGTACATTTCAGGTGAGATACCTTGACGTTGCATGTTTCCAAGGAACTCGTTGATTGAACGGTGTACTTCTTCGTGGATCATTTCTTCTGGAAGGTCAACGATTTCAGCGTTTTCAACGGCAAGATCGATTGCTGCTGCTTCTACTGCATCGTTGTATGCTTCTTCTTTAGCTGCTGCCAATTCTTTGCGGTATTTTTCTTTCAATTCGTCAAGAGTTTCAACTTCTTCGTCGATGTCTTTTGCCAATTCATCGTCAAGAGCTGGTACTTCTTTTGCTTTTACTTCGTGGATAGTTGTCACGAATTTCGCTTCTTTACCTGCAAGGTCAGCTGCTTGGTAGTCTTCTGGGAAGGTTACGATCACATCAACTGTTTCACCAGCAGAGTGTCCAACCAATTGGTCTTCGAAACCTGGGATGAATTGACCTGAACCAAGTCCAAGTGAGAAGTTGTCACCTTTACCACCGTCGAATTCAACACCGTCGATAGAACCTACGAAGTCGATCACAACTGTGTCACCTTCTGCTGCAGCACCTTCTTTAACAACCAATTCAGCCAAGTTGTTGCGTTCGCGTTCGATACGAGCATCCACATCAGCGTCTGTTACTTCTTTAGAAACTTCTACTGATACTTCAAGGTCTTTGTATGCACCCAATTTTACTTCAGGTTTTGTTACAACAGCTGCTGTCAATGTCCAGTCTTGACCTTTTTCCATAGATACAACATCGAAAGTTGGTTGTGCTACCACTTCGATTCCAGCTTCTTTAACAGCTGCTTCATATGCTGCTGGAAGAAGATCGTTCAAAGCATCTTGGTAAAGAGCTTCTTCACCAAAACGTTGGTTGAAGATTGGACGTGGAATATGACCTTTACGGAATCCAGGTACGTTCAAAGTTTTCTTAACTGACTCAAACACACGGTCCAAAGCAGGTTTGATTTGCTCTTGGCTGATTGTGAAAGTCAATACACCGTGGTTAGTTTCTTTGTTTTCAAATGATACAGACATTCTGTCTCTCCTTAAAATAATATAGTCATTCCTTATAATTTTACCACAAAACTTTGAAATTGCAAGTTTTAAAACGTTTTTGCCTCTCTTTTCATCCAAAAAAACTAGCCCTTAAAAGCTAGTTCTGATTATGATTTTCGGATGGGATCATCGAGGTAGAGAGCACGGGCACCGCCGATTAATTTGGGCCGACTGGCGAGGGCTGTGACATGGGCGCCACCCAGTTCACGCAAGACAGGACGAATCGGAACTTGCACGTGTTTGACATGCATCCCCACTGAGGTATCTCCGATGTCTAACGCGGCTTGGGCTGTGATAAATTCCACTTCAACAGGATCCTTAAAATACTTGAAAGCTGCGAGTTGTCCAGCCCCCCCTGCATGGAGACTCGGAAGGACATTGACGATTTCTAGCTCTTTCTTATCTGCCAATTCTCTTTCGACCACCAAGGCGCGATTGAGATGCTCACATCCTTGTACCGCCAGATAAATCCCCCTTGGATTCAACTCATCTAGCAAGGTCTGGACAATAGCTTCACCAATGTCGATATTGGAGGCCTTTCCTATTTGCCCCCCTGCAACTTCACTGGAAGACATCCCGAGGACTAGAATCTGTCCTTGGCGGAGACGGCTTTTTCCCAAGACATCTACCAGGATTTCTTTCGTATCCTTCTTCAGTTGCTCCAGATCCATGAATTAGCTTCCTTTCTTTTGAAATGCATAATAGACCACATAGCCTAAAGCCATTCCAACAAAATTCTGAGCGAGGTTATTCGGAATGTCCGAGATAGCAGCACCCCAGCCATTGCCTAAAAATAGAGCAGAAGCTAGTGCGTAACCGCCTACCATCACGACTGTTGCAAGGAGCAAGCCTAGGTAACGAGCTTTTCCCTTGAAGCCAGCAAAATAGCCTTGTCCCCCGTGAAAGAGGAGGCTAAAGAACATCCACTGAGGATAGCCTGAAATCAGATCCAATAAGAAGGCTCCGACACCACCTACAATAGCACCTTCCTTGCGTCCAAAATAGAAGGCTGTGAAATAGGCACCAAGATCTAGCAGGGTGACGATCCCTGTAGGAGTTGGAAGTTTGGTATAGTAGCCAAGTACAACTGTCAAGGCTGTCAAAATAGAGAGGCGGGCAATGAGTTGAGTTCGATTAGATGTCATATTGTACTACTCCATACTGGTCTGAATGTTGAATCGCTTGGAAAACAAAGTCTTTAGAGGCTTTAACAGCTTCAAGTGGAGATTTCCCTTGCACCAACTGGCTGGAAATGCTAGACGCAAAGGTACAACCTGCTCCTGTATTGTTCTTTTCTAAGACCGGCTCTTCAATGACGGTGAAGTCTGTCCCATCATAAAAGACATCGATGGCCTTTTCTTTATTGAGACGATTGCCTCCTTTGACCACGACATTCGCTGCACCTAATTCGTGGAGCTTGCGCGCTGCCTCCTTCATATCATCGAGCGATTGAATCTTGCTTTGGGTCAAGATCTCAGCTTCTGGTAAGTTTGGCGTGATAATGGTCACATAAGGGAAGAACTTAATCAATTCGTCTCGAAGAGCTGAAACTTCTACATCATGACTTTCCTTGCAGACCAAGACAGGATCTAGTACCACAGGGATCTCCGCATGGGCTTTAACATAGTTCAAGGCCAAGTCTGCCACTTGGACATTAGGCAAAAGACCGAGTTTAATAGCAGAGAAAGGAACATCTTTGAGGGAGTTGAGCTGTTGGGCAAAGGTCGTCGGATCCACCGGAATCACTTCAAAACCATGCTCCGTCATAGCGGTCAAACAAGTCACCGCTACAAAACCATGCTGTTTGTTGGTTGTATAGGTTGCAAGGTCTGCGTGAAGACCTCCCCCACTAAAAATATCATTTCCTGAAATAGCTAAAATCAATTCATTACTCATAACGGATCTCCTTTAAATATAAGCCATTTGGCGCTGCTGTAGGACCTGCTAGATTGCGATCCTTCTTTTCTAAAATTAGATCGATCTGCTCGATCGGCATCCGATCATTTCCAATCTTCAACAAAGTTCCCACCATATTGCGGATTTGCTTGTAGAGAAAGCCATTGCCCGAAAAGGTAAAGACCAGGCGATGATGTTCTGCATCCTCGACCAAGCGAGCCTCTGTAATCGTACGAACCTTGTCTTCCACACTGGTTCCTGAAGCTGTGAAACCGGTGAAATCATGGGTTCCCTCCAACTTTTGGATGGCTGCTTGCATCTTTTCCACATCCAAAGTATATGGATAGTGGGTGGCATAGTGGCGCATCATGGGGTTCTTGGGACGACCATAATCCACGATGAATTCATAGGTTTTGCTGTGCTTCTGGTAGCGTGAATGAAAGTCATCTGCTACTTGCTCCACTCGGATGAAATCAATATCCTCTGGGGTTTGGGTATCGAGGGCAAAGCGGAGCTTTTCCTCGTCCCGCGCCTGGGGGAGATCAAAATGAATCACCTGGCCAAGAGCATGGACACCTGAATCCGTTCGCCCCGCTCCATGAACGGTAACAGGGGTTCCTTGATTGAGACGCGTCAAGGTCTTCTCGATTTCTTCTTGCACACTACGGGCATGCGGTTGGCGTTGAAACCCTGCAAACAAGGTCCCATCATATGAAATGGTTGCTTTGTATCGTGTCATGGTTTTATTTTAGCAGGATATAGAAGGGGTTACAAGAGTGAAAAAACCAAACTGTCCGGGTACAGTTTTGTAAACACAAAAAGAGGCTGGGACAAAAGTCCTAGCCTCTCAATTATTTTTGGATTGTCGAGCAAGACGCAGTGGTTGAGTGGGCTCTACTACGCTGATTTCATCAG